>JAHIJO010000049.1 GCA_018898455.1 Verrucomicrobiota bacterium
AGGTTATTTCTTAACTTGGCGGTCTCAGCGTCTTGAGCGAGTCTGACGAGCGGGCGAGAGAACATCTTATCAAGCAAATATGAAATTGATGGTTTAATGTACAGAGCAAGATGACATAAATCTCCATGAATTCAAGAACACCTCATCGCTGGCGCTGGTTTGTGTTGGGCCTGGTCAGCGGGCCGATCCTTGCGGCCGCTATTTTCGTCGGGACCGCGCGCTGGTGGTTTCCCGTATTAGGCACGAGCCTTGCTATGACTCCTTGTGAAGGACAAACGGATGTCATTGTCGTCTTGGGGGGTGGCGGGCCCGAAAGGGCGGTGCATGGAATTCAGTTATATCGGCAGGGTGTGGCGCCTAAACTCTGGTTCACCGGGGATCGGCCTGTGCCGGAGATGCCGAGTTTTACAGATGGACAATTGGCCCGAGACCTGGCCGTCCGCGAAGGAGTGCCGGCGGGTGATATCTACCTGCTGAAAACAACCAGTACATGGGAAGATGGACAGCAAATCGCCGCGGGGGTCAAACAACAAGGATTGCGACGGATCGTAATTGTTACCAATTGGTATCACAGTCGCCGGGCATTGGCCGTTATCCGGAAACAGTTGGCCGGCGAATCGGTGGAGGTGTTTTATAGCCCCCCGCCGACGTCAGTCCGTTGTCCGGACCGGTGTTGGTCCCGGGATGAGTGGATGATCATGATCGTCAATGAATGGATCAAGATAGGGGTGTATTGGGTTAAATATGGGTTAAGTCCCTGGGCGATGTCCTTGTAGCAAGACCTCAACTTAAGAGCGGATTTAATCACGAAATAATCCTTGATAATGCTTGGAACATAACCGCGAAAGAGAAGAGATTTTCCTGTTCGTGCCTGCCCCGCATCCGGCGGGGTGGTTGGTGTATTTAGCGCCTTAACAATCATTTGCAGAAGTCGGAAATTAACCACGAACGACACGAAAAACACGAAAGTCTTATTCTCGGGTGGGTAGTGGTGTAGAATCTTGGATTGTGGTTATTGAAATGAATTCTCTGATTGTCATGGTAATAATCGGTGTCGTGGCTGGGTCGGCCTCCTATACGGGGGTGGCCTTTATCCGGCGCTGGGCCGGTCGGGCGCGGATGTTGGATGTGCCGAACGTACGCAGTTCGCATACCCGTCCTACACTGCGCGGTGGTGGCCTGGCTATCGTCGTTGTGGTCCTGGCCGGCCTGTGGCTCTTGGCGTTGGGCAATCCAGTGTTTCCTTGGTGGGCCATGACGTCATTGACCTTGGGAGCGTTGCTGGTTGCCGGTGTCAGCTGGCGGGATGACATGCGCCCGATGTCGTTCGAAGTGCGGTTGCTCGTTCATGCCTTGGGCGCCTGCGTTGCCATCATGGGGATTGGCGTTATCCGGAAAATAAGTGTGCCGCTCGGGATGGACCTTTCGCTGGGGTGGCTCGGATTTCCCCTGACCCTCTTGTGGATTGTTGGCTTGACCAATGCCTATAATTTTATGGATGGTATTGACGGTATCGCCGGCGGCCAGGCCGTGGCGGCCGGAGTGGGGTGGGCTGTCATCGGGTGGCTTGGCGGACAGCCGATGGTCGGTGGCGTGGGTTTGCTGATAGCGGCCGGCAGTCTGGGCTTCTTGGGACATAACTGGCCGCCGGCGCGTGTTTTCATGGGCGATGTGGGAAGCGCATTTCTGGGTTATACGCTTGCCGTGCTGACAGTGATGGCCTCGCAATCCAATCCGGTATTTGTCCTGGCCGGGATTGCGTTGGTCTGGCCGTTTGTTTTCGATTCGGTGTTTACTTTTGCCCGGCGGTTGTGCCGGGGCGAAAAGGTGTGGATGGCCCATCGATCCCACCTCTATCAGCGGCTGGTGATCACCGGGCTTTCTCATGGTCAGGTCTCAATCCTTTATATCGGTTTAGCAACCCTGGGTGCGGTCTGGGCGGTAGCGGTGGTCCAGGGCTGGCGGGTCATGACGGTGGCGGGCGTTGTGGTCGTTGCGGCGGCCGCGGTGAGCCTGTGGGGATGGACGTGTCAACGCGAGCGATGTTCCCGGGTGTCGGCTTGAGCCATATACTGTGCGTTTTCCGTCTAAGGGGGACTTCACTTGGGAAGATTTATTAACCACGAAACAGACAAAAAATATATCATAGGATCATTCTCTCCATGGGGGCTTTGAGATCGGCAAATATCATATTTTTCGTGTCTTTTGTGTGGTTCGTGGTTATATTTCCTATGGGTGACCTTGGCGCGAAAAACCATTGAGTATTATTATGCGTAATCGCTATTTATTCTTATTAGACGTTGTGTTACTGGCCATGACTCCAACCCTGGCGCTGGTCATGCGGTTGGATGCCGCAGCCTGGGTCGCCGGCTATGCGTCGGCCCTGATTCGATTCACGATCCTGGCGCTGGGCGTCAAGCTGGCGACTTTTTTCCTGTTCGGCCTTTATCGCCGGTACTGGCGCTATGCCAGCGTGGATGAACTGGTCAGTATTTTTCTCGCCGTCGGTAGTGCCGCCCTGATTGTGGCCGGCCTGTTTTTCGGGGCCGGTATTCTGGGTATGGATATTGGCCGCAGTCTGCCGCGTTCGGTGCCGTTTATTGACGGATTGCTGACGCTGATGGTGATTGGCGGTACGCGCTTCAGTGTCCGGGTGGTGGCTTACAAACGCCGGCGCACGGAGTGTCAGCGCGACAGCAAGGCCGTCCTGATCGTGGGCGCCGGCGACGCCGGGGCCATGATCGTCCGTGAAATGCTGTCCAGCAAGCATATCAATATCGATCCGGTCGGCTTTGTGGATGACGATCCGGCGAAGCAGAAGAAATCAATCCTTGGCTTGCCGGTCCTGGGCACACGCAAGGATATTCCCGGTTTGGTTGAAAAATATGGCGTCGAGGAAGTGGTGATCGCCATTCCCACCGCGCCCGGTAAGGTGGTTCGTGAAATCATGACGTTGTGCGAAGCGGCGCACGTTCCGTCGCGGACCATGCCGGGGATGTACGAGATTCTGTCCGGCCAGATCAGTGTCAGCCAGTTGCGCAACGTGGATATTGAAGACCTTCTGCGCCGGGAGCCGGTTCGCATTAATGCCCAGGATGTTGAGAAAATGCTTTCCGGCAAGCGCGTGCTGGTCACCGGCGCCGGCGGTTCCATCGGATCGGAGCTTTGTCGCCAGATAGCGCGAAGCACTCCCGCGCATCTGATCCTGCTGGGCCATGGCGAAAATAGTATCTTTCAGATTGAGAATGAACTGCGGCGGCATTGGCCGAAAGCGGCCTTGAGTGTGGTTGTAGCCGATATCCGCGACCAAGCGCGGCTGGCGGCGGTCTTTGAACTGGAAAAACCCCAGGTTGTCTTTCATGCTGCTGCGCACAAGCATGTCCCAATGATGGAAGCCAATTGCGAAGACGCAATCACGAACAACGTGGGGGGGACGCGAACGCTCGTTCAGATGGCGGAGCGGTTCGGTGTCGAGCGGTTTGTCCTGATTTCGTCTGATAAGGCGGTGAATCCGACCAATGTCATGGGCGCGACCAAGCGGGTGGCGGAAAAAGTCGTGCAGGCGACAGCTCAGCGAACAGGGCGACCCTATGTCGCGGTGCGGTTCGGCAATGTACTGGGCAGTCGCGGGAGTGTGGTGCCGACTTTCAGGGAACAGATTGCGCGGGGCGGGCCGGTGACAATTACGCATCCCGATGTGAAACGCTATTTCATGACCATCCCGGAGGCCGTCCAGCTGGTGCTTCAGGCGGCGACCTTGGCGAGCGGGGAGTACCGGACCGGTGTGTTCGTGCTCGATATGGGTGAGCCGATCAAGATCGTGGACCTGGCCCGGGATTTGATCGAGCTTTCGGGCAAGCAAATGGGGCAGGATATCGAAATCGTGTTTACCGGCCTGCGGCCGGGAGAGAAGCTGTTCGAAGAGCTCTTCCGGGATGGCGAAAATTATCGTCGGACACACCATGAAAAAATCTTCGTGGCGGCTGGCGAACCGGCAGACACCGGTTCTCCAGCGCCAAGCGGAAAAAAGGATGAAGCGGATCTCAATCAATTGATTGATCAGCTTCTTCAGGAAGCGGAGCGAGGCCGTCCGGATGACGTCCGGCGGCTGTTGAAGGAAATTGTCCCCAATTACACTCCCGCCGTTGTCCCCCCTCTTGGACTGTAAAACAGTGAGCTGTGAGCAGCCGGTCCGTGGATTTCTGGAGTGCCCAGGCGAGTGTCTATCCATGGTAATAGTTTACTCCGGTGAAGTATGGGCGGATGGGAAAGCGGCCGAGAGTGGGAAACTTCAGCCGAAATAATTTTTGAGTGTAAATCAGCATGTTGTGATCGTGTAACAATAAGATTGGCGATCGCTTATCTTAGCGTTACATGCATGGCGAACGCGGATTTAGTAAATGATAACAGTTTAGTCGGAATAGTCGGTGAACATCACTTCAAAACAGCGCCGGGTTATTTGCGGTATCTATGCGCTTCTCATCCTGGGATTGTCCGTCATGCCGGAAAGCGCCTTGGAAATAACGCCGCAATTCTTTCCGCATCAGGATAAAGTTATGCATGCCCTGATGTATGGCGGGTGGGCGGCTTTGCTGGGCTGGGCCTTGCAGGAGCGGGTCCGGCGATATCCGTGGGCCTGGATGCTGGGCATTGTAGCGGTGGCCACGGCCTATGGCGTTTTAATGGAGATCGTGCAGGGAGCATGGGCCTGGATCCAGCGCACATGTTCCTGGGGGGATATGCTGGCCAATCTGGCGGGCGCCATCATGGGGGCGGTACTGATGGTCACATTCCGGAGCCGCTGAGAGTGGTAATCAGGCGGCCATCAGTGATTGGGACAAGCTCTCGTCTGATCATCCCTGTCCGAAAATAGTTTCTTCAATAATTCCGCAGAGAATATGCCCAATCAGGATATGCGCTTCCTGGATTCGGGGCGTATCGGTTGATGGGACCCGGAGACAGCAGTCGCATAGCGCTTTCATCTTCCCGCCGGATTTGCCGGTCAGGCCGATACGCAGAATGTGTTTCCGTCCGCATGCCTGGAGTGCCTTGATGATATTCAGGGAGTGGCCTGACGTTGAAATCCCGATAAATACATCTCCCTCGGTTCCCAGGGCCTGGATTTGCCGCGCGAACACCTGGTCGAAGGCGGAATCATTGCCGATGGCCGTCAATACGGATGTGTCGGTGGACAGCGCCATGGCGGGAAACGCCGGACGATTAAACCGGAACCGGTTTACCATTTCACCGGCGATGTGCTGGGCATCGGCGGCACTGCCTCCATTTCCCGCCAGCAGTAATTTATGTCCCTGCCGATAGGCGGCGATGATCCGCTCTGCCACGGTCTCGATGCTTTTGATCAAAACGGGATTATTAAGTATTGTTTTTTTTACCCGGATGGAATCGCTGATTTGACTCTTAATAGAACGGTTCATGGGTCTCCTTGTTGCATGATGTTCAGTTATGGCCATTTGCTCGCGGCGCTTATCACCGAGCCGTGCCAGGGCAATTGTGGCGCGATCCTGCCCGAACCGGGCTTTTTGGAGCTGATTCAGCAAAAATGTGCAGAATACGGCTCGCTCTTCATCCTGGATGAGGTCAAAACCGGATTCCGGATTGCCAACGGCGGGGCGCAGGAATATTACAATCTGAAACCAGACCTGATGACTTATGCCAAAGCCCTCGGCAACGGTTACCCGGCGGCGGCTTTTGGCGGTAAAAAGGAAGTGATGAGCATTATCGGGCGCGGTGTGGCCCAGGGCGGGACGTATACCAACAACAAACCCGGTGTTGCCGGGGCGTGGGCAACGCTCAAGATGCTGAAAGAGAAACCGATCCTGAAAACCATCGAAGGGCGCGGAAAGCGTTTGATGGCTGGCCTGTCCCAGATTTTGAACGATGAAGGTCTGGTGCATTGCATGAACGGCTACCCGGCCATGTTTACTTATGCCCTCGGGGTTGAAAAAGTGACCAGCCAGCGCAATTGGAATGAGAGCGATAAGGATTTGTACCTAAAAATTATTGCCGAGTTGATTGATCGGGGCGTGATGCCCGATAACGATGCCCGCGAACCCTGGTTCCTGTGCTATGCCCACAGCGACAAGGATATTGATGCAAGTGGGGTTGTTCTTATGACTGAGTGGAACCAGTATCGAGCTCTC
>JAHIJO010000050.1 GCA_018898455.1 Verrucomicrobiota bacterium
GTGAACACTTTGTAGCACAAATACAGTGCTCATTTGTCTTGTGAATACGGGCCAAAACGCATATTCTGCCCACAAAAGCGGACATATTATCGTGAACAATCAGCACAACGGTCGAGGGCTATGTCAGGAGGTCTGAACTTGGATTATTCGCTGGCTTGGCGAGAGACAGTTTTGCAATTAACTCTTATTGTTATACGAGCCGGGCGCCGGCGGAGGGTTTGACGACCCGGACGTCGCAGGGATGACCGAAAACGGCGCGGTATAGTTCCGTGATCTCCCGGCCGACCGCTGCCGCTTCGGCGGGATGCACCATCAGGACAACGCTTCCGCCGAATCCGCCGCCGGACAGGCGGGCGCCCAGGACTGCCGGCAGATTCCGCGCCGCATCCGCCAGCGCGTCCAATTCCCGGCAGGAGTTTTCGAAATTCACCCGCGAGCTGTGGTGCGATTGAAACATCAGTTCGCCGAAGCCTTTCAGATTGCCCGCGGCGAGCAACCGGCGCGCTTCCAACACGCGGTAGTTTTCCTCGACGATGTGCGCCGCCCGCCGGGCAGTCACCGGGTCCATCCGGGATGCCCAACGCTTCCATTCCTCCACGGAGACATCCCGCAGAGCCTTGACGGGATGATTAAGTGTTGACGCAAAGAAGGCGGCCGCCTGTTCGCACTGCGCGCGGCGTTCGTTGTATTCCGATTCCACCAAGCTGTGCTTGACGCGGGTATTGGCAACGAGGAAACACACGTCTGCCCCGAGCGGCACGGATTCGACTTCCAGCGACCTGAAATCCGTGAAGACCAGGGACTCCGGTTCGCCGTACAGGCTGGAAATCTGGTCCAGCAGTCCGCAGCGCGCACCGGTAAATTCATTTTCCGCGGCCTGACAGAGTTTCGCCAAATCCAGCTTTGACGGATGAATGTTGGCTAAGGCCCCCATCCCGAGCGCCGCGGCCACCTCCAGCGCCGCGGAACTTGACAGCCCGGCGCCCAAGGGAATGTCGCCCGCAAATGTAGCGAAAAATCCCTTCTCAATCCGCCCCGCGCCACTCAGCTTGTTGACGACGCCCAGAACATAGTTGGCCCAGAGCGGCTTTTCGACCGGCGCCTTTACCGGAAGCTCGACGGTAATTTCCTCATTCACATCCACGGCCCGCAGGACACAGGCGGAACTTGGGGCGGAGGAGATCGCCATGGCAATGCCCAGGTCGATGGCGGCGGAAAGGACAAAGCCCTCGTTATAATCCGTGTGGTTGCCCAGGATTTCGACCCGCCCGGGCGCATAGGCAATAATTGCCGGCGCCGCTCCAAAGCGCTGGGTATGTGCCTGTTCAACTTTTTCAATCAGCGGCAGGTTCATTGCGTCATAAAACCAGAAGATTGTTTGCCACAGAGAGCACGGGGGTCACAGAGCATCGATGGCGATGAATTTTGTTTCCTCCATCTCTGTGTTCTCGGTGAGATCTGTGGCTAATGCTTTGGGCTTGGTTGCAGTTAAGGATTGCGCCACATTTCAATAAATATGAATTACCCGGCGCGGATGATTTTCAGCAATTCCGCCTGGCGCTGGTCAAGCACGGCCTGCGTTTTGGCTTCCAGGTTCAGGCGGACAAGCGGCTCCGTGTTGGAGGCCCGGACGTTGAACCACCAGTCCGGAAATTCCACACTGAGCCCATCCAACTCCAGCAGCTTACCGTCATGGTACCGGTCTTTCAGCCGACGCAGTACCGCGGGAGGATCCTTGACTTCTGAATTCACTTCCGGGCTCTTGGCATAACGCTGAAGCGGTCGAACCAGTTCGGATAGAGTCTGCGTTGAGAGACTCAACAGGTTGGCAAGGAAAAGAACCGCCATGGACGAACTTTCGGTGTAGTAATTGTCGCGGAAGTAATAGTGTCCGGAGAGCTCACCAGCGAAGATTGCCTTGACCGCGCGCATCTGCTGTTTAATGAATGCATGTCCCACCCGGCACATATGCGGCGTTCCGCCGTTTTCGAGAATGACCTCCCGGACGGTCCAACTGCTCCGCAGGTCATAGAAGATGTCGCCCTTCTCCTTCTTCAGAATGCTCTGGGCGATGAGCGCCGTGATCATGTCCATCGGAATAATTTCGCCCTTTTCATCCACAAACCCGGCGCGATCGGCATCGCCGTCAAAGGCAACACCAAAATTGCAATTGCCGGAGCGCACCTTGGCTTGGAGGGCTTCCAGAGTTTCCGTTTTCAGCGGATTGGCTTCGTGGTGGGGAAACGTACCGTCGAACGTGTCGTAGAGCGGGTCGATGGCGAGCAAGCCCTTCAGCGCCTTGGCCTCCATGATTCCCATGGCATTGGCAAAATCGACGGCAATGCGCATGGGCCGCTTGATTGCCGCGCAACTCGCGACGTGGGCAACGTATTCCGGAAGAATATCGTATACCGTGAGGATCCCCGGCTTAGCCGGCGCGGGATCGAAGGCTCCTGCCTGCACCAGACACTCGATATCCTTGATCCCGGTGTCGCCGCTGATGGGAATGGCAAGCTCGCGGCAGAGCTTGAACCCGTTCCATTCGGCGGGATTGTGCGAAGCTGTGATCATGATGCCGGCATCGGCGCCCAGCTTGCCGTTGGCGTAATAAGACATGGGCGTCGAGCACAGGCCCAGCCGGATCACATCGGCGCCTTGAAGAAGCAATCCGCGGGACAATGCCTGGAACATGACCTCCGAATGCGGGCGCATATCCTGGCCCACCACGACCTTTCGGCATTTCAGGAACGTCGCGAACGCGCGCCCGATCCTGAAGGCCACATCTTCGGTCAGGTCCTTGCCGACAATCCCGCGAATATCATAGGCTTTGAAAATTCCGGACATATCATCAATTCCTCATGCCCTATGTTTCCAATACTAACCTGGCTAAGAATTATTATGTGCAGCGATTCGTTTTTTTCTTGGGTAGCACAGGCTTTAGGCCTGCGCTAGTCGGCATAATGCCGACGCTACCTCGAAAAGATGTCGGCAAAGAAGAATCGAATGCGGGTCCGCTAAGCGATGGCGGCCTTGGCTTGTGCCACGATCTTGGCGAAGCCGTCCGGATCATGGATGGCGATTTCCGAGAGCATCTTTCGGTTCAAGGCCACGTGGGCTTTGGTCAATCCATCGATGAATCGGCTGTAGGTCATACCGTGCTGGCGGCAGGCGGCCGACAACCGGACGATCCAGAGACTGCGGTACTCGCGTTTCTTCAACTTGCGGTGAATCGTGGCCAACTTCATGGCCCGGTCCACGGCTTCCGTGGCTTGGCGGTACAGCTTGCTCCGCGCCCCGTAAAATCCCCGGGCCTGTTTCAGTATGCGTTTTCTCCTCCGGCGCGAGGCCGGCGCATTGGTAGCTCTAGGCATATCAGGTCTCCTCTGTTAACAAATTAGAACAAATGGATCAGCCGTTTCTCTTCTGATTTTGCCAGCAGGCTTCCGCGGCGCGCCTGCCGCTTGCGCTTGGACGACTTGCTCGTTAAGATATGTCCCCGGCCGGCGCCGAGGTGCCTGATTTTGCCGGACGCGGTCTTCCGGAAGCGCTTGGCGATTGCTTTCTTGGTTTTCATCTTGGGCATAGATTTTTCCTCCGTCAACGCCGGCTTGAAGTTTCAAATTGCATCAGGCGGGCATTATTAGCCGATTGGCATCACCGCGTCCAGTATTTAATTGTGATTTGTGCAAATGATCACACCCCCGGCGAACTCTTTTGCATCAGAGTCAGTTTCAAAAGTCCTGCGGACACGACCTGCCCGCAATGCTTTGCATAGCGATGCAGGCGGGCGGAGCGTGTCCCTCCATACCCTGAAAATGGCTGATTTTTCGGCGCTTTGGAGGGTCGTGCTCCGTCACGACCGTTTTGAAAAGGACTTTTGAAACTGACTCAGCCGAAAAATCGTTTATCCCCACGCCCTATCGCCCCGCGCGCTGAAATACCGGCCAGCAGGCTGGCGCCTTTGATCGCGGCCAGCAAAAAACAGGAGGCCTGAATGCCGCCTAACGGAAGCCACACCACCCCAATGACCAAGCCGCCCAGGGCGGCGCCGAACAGATCTGCCGCATTGGCCGACGCCGCGGCCGCTCCCAGCGGCATCCCCGTCTCCCGCAAGAGATGATTGATCCCGACAAATTGGGCGCCCACCGCCCAACCCGTCAGGAGGATCAAACTATCGATGAATCCCTCAACCAGAATTCCGGATCCGGCCAGCAGGGGTGAATGCGAAAACCGGGTCATGAACGGAGGAACGGCCAACGCCATGACAAGGAGCAGGACATCCAATCCGACCACGGCCGACCAGACGACGCGAGACGATCGCGACGGCTTCGTGAAGGACAGGGCGCCCAACATCAAACCCAGCATGAACACCGCCACGATCAAGCCGATCCGCGCATAGATATAGCCCAGCAGGCTTTGAAACATGAAGATCAATGCCAATTCCATTGCCATGCCGCAAAAACCGGTGGTGGCGATCACCAGGCCCAGCATGCCCTGCGCCCACTGGCAACGGACATTAAGACATGGTTCGGCGCCGTTTCGCCTCCGGTAGAGTCCAAGTCCCAGGCAAAGGCTAATGAAAACAACTATCGCCCCGGCGGTCCCAATGATAGTCCACCCTTTGTTGTAATGGACCCGTCCCAAGCCGGCCAGGAGTCCCTCCAGCTGGGACCCGCTGAATCGACTCCAAAGCATCAAATGATAAAACGTTGAAATGGGCCGGAGCGCCGTGTTGGCGGAAACCTTAATGCCGGCCAGCCGTTTTTTCACGAACTCCGTTTTATCCGGGCTGATCTCGTCGGCATTCAGGAAATACTCGGGCCGGAAATAGCGGTGGCGCAATCCGGCTCCGGCGCTCCGCTGGAACAGTACCTGACGGTCAAAGGTCAGCGGACTGTCGTCCATCCCGGCGAAAATCTGGTTGCGCGTTCCGCCAGTGACCAGGACCCGTGAAAACACGCCCTGCAAGGATTGACAGATGGACGCCGTCAATCCGGCCGCTTCCTCCTGAAGGTTTTCGGAAGCCTCAATGGCCGTGTACAGGAACCCGCCCGCGGACAGGCGCCGTTTGACCGCCTGGTAGAAATCCAGTGTGTAGAAACGGTTCAGGGCAATGGTCGTGGGTTCGGGCGCGGCCACGATGACAATATCGAACAGGTCACGGGATGCTTTGACAAACCGGGGGCCATCGACCTCGGCTTCGACATAGCGCGGATCGGCGACAGCCTTCCAGTATTCCGGTCCGCCCACCCGGTCCAGCAGGCGTCCGATGTCGCCGTCCAATTCCACATGCACCAGGCGCCGGAGCGGGTACTTGAGCAGTTCGGGAATGTCGTTCACAGGATTGCCGCCGATCAGGAGCACGGATGCGGCGGTGGGGTTTTGGGCCATGATGAAATTAATGTTATGCTCCCCGCCGATCGGATCGGGGAAAACCGCCAGCACCTGGCCGTTGCCGTAAAGGGTCATCTGCTCCTGGGCCTCAATCAGCGCCAGGTTCTGATAACGGGAGTCCACGGAAGCCACTAACCGGGCGGTATTCTCTTCTGGGGCAGCGGCTCTGCTTGCCGGAAGCTGAGGCATTGATGCCGGCAGGCATCCGAACGCGCGCCAACGCGCCTCGATGCTTGCCCATTCCAGTCCGGAAAGACATCTCGGGCAGACGCCGGCCACGGCCAGGACCAGGATCGGCAGAAGCAGGCACCGGCGAACGCCCGCGCGCGGCGCTATAATGGCGGCGCCAACCAGGGCCACCAGGCTTGCGATCACCAGCGTCGCCAAGGGTGTCAGCCAAAGAACGAACACGAAGGTGAACAAAGCGCCGCCGATCAGGCTCCCCAGGGATTCCACGGCATACAACCGCCCGACGGCGCGGGAATCTTGAATCCCGGCCAGGTGGCAGGCGCAAGGAAAAATAATCCCGATGCTTAAACACGCGGGTAGCAGAATCAGGGTGGTGCTGACCAGCATGGACAGAAAGGGGACATATTCCCCATACGGCACGTGAATCACAGACCGAATGACCCGGATCAGCCAGACCTGTGCCGGCAATACGCCAGCCAGGATGACCAGCAGGACCACGAGGCCCCATGGCAAAACAGTGGTGGGAACCCGACGCAAGAGCGGCAGGACGGCCAGAGATCCGGCGCCAATGACCACCAGCCAGACGCTCAGCATGGCGCCGATCGTCAGTTCATTGCCATAAAACGCCACCAGCAGTTCCCGCAAAAGCAGGACCTGGGAAAGCATGGCATACATTCCCGCGCAGAACATCATTGCCGCCAACCGGCGTGCAGGAGCACGTAGTCCGTTGACATCATGGGATGCCGGGTTCATAGGCCATCTCCCGCCTTGTGTTTCCTTGTGCGGAATGCGGACGCTCCTTATCAGCCCGAAGGCGTTTCCCGCAGGATGAAATCCTTCGCCTGGGACTGGGGATGGTGGTAGCGTTTCCGGTTCTTCGTCACCTGGCCGTACTGGATCGCCTGGACCGGACACCATTGCAGGCAGGCCATGCACTGTTCACAGCGGTGTAGCCAGGTCGGCTTCTTGTCCACCAGCTTGATATTGTCCACCGGGCAGACCTTCGCGCATAGGCCGCACTCCCGGCAGGTCGATTCCACCCAGAATTTCTTGTCGGCCTTGCGGAACTGCCCGATGGCCATGAAATTCACCAGGGGTGCGAACCAGCGGAACGGAACAGAGGACTCCTCCAAGGAACCCGTTTGACCATTTCGAATCATTTCCGCGATTCCCGCCAGCCGGCCCTTCATCTTGTCAAAGCAATCCTGCTGTTTGGGTTCAGGAAAGGGATCCGTCATGACGGGATAATTGGACGGCATGAACAAGGTCCAACCGGCGGCCAGACAGCCTCCCCTGGCATGCAGGATCTTCCGCGCCTGTCGGTGAGGCGCTCCGGCAGTTCCGGCGCAATTGGCCACGGTGAAATAATAAGACCGGGCATTCACCGGCATCTTGCGGAGAAACTCCGCAACAATCCCGGGTAAACCGAAAGCGTACACGGGAAAGATAAATCCAATTTTATCGGCCGCCGGGATTTGACCGCCGCTGACCCTGGCCATGGGAACCAGCTTTGCGTTGTCGAGCGCCGCGGCCAGGTCGCGGGCGATGGCCAGGGAATTACCGGTGCCGGAGAACCAGAAAAGATTGGTTGTCACGAATCAATCTCCTTGGATTATTTTTGGAGTGCGTAAGCGCGGAGCTTGCGCTTTTTTTCTTTTGTTCCTCCGCTTAATTCGTGACCTCGTCCAACGAGAGCACGACGCTTTCAAAAACCTGGAATCGGGCGTCCTTCTGCCAGGCATCCGGCGGCAGACCGGCTTTCTGGCTGAGGTGCGACAGCGTTTTCTCCTTCGTCCAGCCTTGCTCCACCGCAACTTCCGGGAGAAACACAGCCCGCCGCATCCCCTTCTCCAGGATGATCCCCATCTGGCCCAGCTTGAATTCATCGAGTGACGTAATGTTCCGGATCGGGCTGAGAATGGACACGTCGATTTCCAGCCGGGGCAGTTCCACCGGCTGAACCGGAGAAAACCGGAAATCCTCCATCGCCGCGTTGATCGCGTTGTGGTGCACCGAGAGATACAGCGCTTCCACCGGCGCCAGGGATCCGATACAGCCGCGCAGGTCGCCCTTGATTTTCAGGGTCACGAAAGTCGCCATTGGAACCTTCAGTTTCGGCGTAAGTTTGTATGATTCCATGGGAAACGGACTCTTTTTCTTGCTCACGCACCAATCCAGCGTGTCCTTTGCGATGGTGAACAGGGTCTGTTTCTCCTCGTCCGACAGTCCCGGTGTCCACGTTCCGCTCTTATGTTCCTTCATCTTGACCTCCTTGCTGATTGAAGCCGGCACGGTGGCGCCGGTTTGAGCCGCTGAAACGTTCGATCCCGCGCCGCTATCTCCCCAGGCGCCGGTCATACTCCACGCCAGACACAATCCTACAATGATTTTGATATGGATTGCTTTCATGCCAATCCTCCTGATTCGCCGAAGAATTATTTGACATTCATTAGGCCCCGACGCGGGGCAACTATATTTCCAATACAGGTCTGTCATCCTGAACGAAGTGAAGAATCCCTGCGTCTATTTCCGTCTTCCGCTGGCTCGATCCAGGATTTCCCTTTCCTGCCGGGTTAAATGGCCCACGCCCCACTTGGATATTTTTTCCAGAATGGCGTCCACCTCCTCCTGAGACGGTTTCCGTTCCTCCTCCCCGCCGGATGATGGCGACGTAATGACTTTGAATTTCCGGCGATACCAGTGCCAACGTAAGTCATTAATGGCACGCCAGACGCCACTAAACCACTTACGCGGATTCCAAAGCGCAGCGGACAGACCCCGCCGATTGAAAAACCACTGGATATAGCCATAGCCGGCCAAGCCGCCGGCCAGGTGAGCGGAATAGGCGATATTCCCCGGCTGGGTGATCATCGCCAGCAGGGAAAACAGTCCCAGACCTATGGCCATGGTCCTCGCCCGCATGGTCACCGGCAACACAAAAAACACCAGCAGCGTAATGGGCCGGTCCGGGAACAGCGCGGCAAAAGCGCCCAGCACCCCAAAAACCGCGCCGGACGCCCCCAGGCAAAACCCCGCCTGATTTCCCGTCAGCAGGAGCCAGCCAATCCCGCCGAGGATCCCGCTGACGAGATACAGGGCGACGAATCGTCTCATTCCGATCGCGCGCTCGGTTGCCGGTCCGAAGAAGAACAGCCCTGCCATATTGAGCAGAATATGCCAGAATCCGCTGTGAAGAAACATGTAGGTCGCCAACTGCCAGATAAAACCGTGGCGGATTCCCACCGGGCTCAGGCTGAACATCAGCGTGAAGGTATCGCTGGATGTGGCTTGCAGGGCCCACTGGAGAACAAACACCGCGCCGGTGAAGATCAGGAAAAACCGCACGGCGGGCGTTAGGGTGCCACCCATGGAATCTGAATAGTTGGAATAATATGACATAATGCGCCCATTCTAGCCGGTTCGTTCCCGAATGAAAACTAAAATGGAAATTCTTTTTTTCATGTCTCAGTGATCGGGGGAGTATGGCGCAATTAAATTAGGAAGGCCTTTGGCAACTGTTTCTCTCGCTAGGGCCGGCAGTCCCTTGCCGAACGATCGGTCAAGTGTTCGGCGGTCAAGGGCCCCGCCCTAAAGAGAGTCGGGGCAATCCGTAGTTCTTCCCGCCAGGAACGGGACAAGTTTGAACCGCTTCTAATCCCCTTATCACTGAGGCATTAAAATTATTGATTTATCGGCCGGGAAAGAGTAATCCGGGATTGCTTTTATGAAACGATCTTCCCTTTTTTTGCTCATTACAGGACTCATCCCGTGGCTGGCATGTACTGACGGCACGATTTCCATCGACGTGACGCCGTCCAACGGCACATGGTCCCTGACATCCTACCCGGCCGCTTATTCCAATGCCGTGAGCGGCACAGGCTGTCTGGCTTCCGCCACGGCACCGACTGGAACATATTCCGTGGCCTTCGGTCCACTCGCCGGCTACCGGGCGCCCGCGGCCCAGACGAATACGATTGTCTCCAACGAACTTGCGACCCTGTCCGGTATCTATGTTCGGAACTTGGCACCCCTGGATTTCGACGGCGACCGCAAAACCGACGCCGGCGTTTTCGATTATCAAACGGGATACTGGTACATCCTGCTCAGCGGCAACACCAGGATCCTCTCCGGCCAGCTCGGCTGGAATGAAACCCGACCGGTGCCCGGGGACTACGACGGCGATGGAAAAACCGATGCCGCCGTCTTCCACCGCCAATCCGGTTTCTGGTATATTTTTCAAAGTTCCAACAACAACCTGCTGATCGGCCAGCTCAGCTGGGGCAACGCCCGGCCCGTCCCGGGCGACTATGACGGCGACCGCAAAACCGATGCCGCCGTCTTCGATTACGACTCCGGCCTATGGCTCATCTTCCAAAGCTCCAACCAGAAAGCGCTGATCGGCCAGTTCGGCTGGGGCAGTGCCCGGCCGGTACCCGGCGACTATGATGGCGACGGCCGCACGGATCCCGCCTTTTATGACCGGGACACGGGAAATTGGTATATTTTCCAAAGTTTCACCAGCAACGTTGTAAGTTATGCGCTCGGGAAAAATGACGCCCGGCCCGTCCCCGCCGACTACAACGGTGACGGCCACACCGAAGTCGCCATGTATTACCGTGCCTTTGGCCTGTGGTATATCATGAATACCAACGGCGTCCTGGATTCATTCCAGTTCGGCACGAACAATTTCCGGCCCGTTCCCGGCGATTATGATGGCGATGGCTGCGTCGATCCCGCCGTATTTGACCGCGCAACTGCCACGTGGTATGCGCGCGGCAGTGCCACTGGCGCCACGCTTTCCGGACAGTGGGGCTTCCAAAATACGCCCGCCCTGCCCAGCTACGACAACGGCGGCATCGAAGGTTTGGTCATGCTGGCCTTTGGCGACAGCATCACCTATGGCTCTGCCAGCAGCAGCGACGGGCCCGCCACCGGTTATCCGGCCCTGCTGGAGCGAATCCTGGAGCCGGCCTTCGGTGGACATTTCGTTTCAATCAACTCGGGCAATCCCGGCGAGACCACCGAGGAAGCCCTTAGCCGATTTGAAGCCGCGCTAATCGCCGCCAATCCCGATATTCTCCTGCTGATGGAAGGCACCAACGATGAATTTTACAGCATGCCCTATGAACAAACAGAAGATAACCTGCGCTACATGATCCTCACGGCCCAGCGCCGCGGCATTCAGGTCGTGATTGCCACGATTCCGCCGGTGATCAGCAACAGTTACCGTGACCGGAGCGACCAGCAGGCCCGCATCCAGGGATTCAATCCGCGAATCCATCAGATCGCCGCCGACTATCACATCCCCTTGGCCTTGGTCTATGAATCCATCACCGCCGTTCCCGGCTGGGAGTCGAACCTGATGAACCAGCCTTCCGCCAACCATCCCAATGACGCCGGCTACCAAGTCGTCCGCGACGCCTTCTTCAATGCCGTTGCCGGCGGCATTAAATCCGGGTTGTTCTATTAATATACCGCCATTGCCGAAACTTCTGTTTATTTCCGGGGAAATACTGTATGCTTAATAGCATGAAATGTTGGCGCCATGTTGCATTCTCGGTTTTAATCTTCTGGCTGGGGCTGGCCGCGTTGAGTTTGCAGGCCGAGCCGATGTCGAGTTTTGATGTGCGGACGGCGGTTACCGGCTGGCTGAAGCTGGACTCCCGCCCGCTGGATATGCCGTTGGGCCGGCACATCAAGGCGGTGATCCCCTTTGCCGACGATCGGGGTCAAACTAATTATTACGCGGTGGAGCTGGCGCCCGCCGGTCTTGTGATTGTATCGGCCGACGACGAGGTGGAGCCGATCGTCGCCTTTGCGTCGTGCGGACGCTACGATCCATCGCCCCGTCATTCCTTCGGTGCGCTGGTGAGCCGGGATCTGCCGGGCCGTATGGCGGCCGCGCGGCAGAGGCGTGCCACGCTCGCACCCGGCATCGGCGCGGATCCGGTCTCTGAATCCCAGCGCGGGAAATGGCGTTTCCTGAAAAATTCCGGCGCTTCGGCCCTTGCCGCAGGGGAGCCGTCCATTCAATTCAGCGTCTCCGATGTGCGGGTCGCTCCGCTGGTGCAAAGCGCCTGGGATCAGAGCACGGACGGCAGCGGCAACTGCTACAATTACTTTACGCCCAATAATTATGTCTGCGGCTGCGGCGCTACCGCCCTGGCGCAGTTGATGCGCTATCACTGTCATCCCTCCGCCGGTGTGGGCGCGCGATCGTTTGATATTGCGGTGGACGGGGTAGCGCAATCTCGCACGTTGCTTGGCGGCAACGGTAGCGGCGGTCCCTATCACTGGGAACTGATGCCGCTCGATCCGGGTTCCACCACGACCGAAACCGAACGCCAGCACATTGGCGCGTTGTGTCATGACGCGGGAGTGGCCGGGCATGCCAGCTATTCCTCCGACGCCACCAGTATGTATCTGCCGGACATGGCCGAATCCCTGCTCACCGTATTCCAATACAGCCAGGCCGTCCAAGGCGCCGGTGACGGCGGCGATATCGGTGCGGGACTCATCACCATGATCAATCCCAACCTGGACGCGGGACTGCCGGTGATCCTTGGCATCTATGGCGACGTCGGCGGTCATGCCGTGATCGCCGACGGCTATGGCTACCAGGGCGGTTCGCTTTATCACCACATCAATCTGGGCTGGGGCGCCTATGATGCCGTTGAAAACGCCTGGTATGCTCTGCCGATTGTCGATCCAATGGGCGTCACCTTCACCACGGTAAACTTCTGCATCTATAATCTGGCGCCGGTCGGATCGGGTGAAATCATCAGCGGCCGAATTACAGACAGCGTGGGCAACCCGCTCAGCGGCGCACTGGTCATGGCCGTCCATTCCAGCGGTGCCGCCTATACGGATTATTCCGATAGCCGCGGCATTTACGCGCTGGCTGGTGTCCCATCCTCATCGTCCTTTGTCGTCCTGGCGTCCCTGCAAGGCTATTCGTTTTCAGCCCAAAGCATCAGTACAGGGCATTCCTCGGATTTTGAAGTCTTCTCCGGCAACTGCTGGGCGGTTGATTTTTTAGCCACAGCGGCCTACGCGCCGGCCTCAATGGATTATGATGGCGACGGCAAGGCCGATCCGGCGCTGTATGCCGACGCTGAAGGTCTCTGGGGCATCTGGTTGTCCTCGGAAAATACGAATCATCTGACGCTCTTCCAGTTCGGCGGCGGCGGATGCGTTCCAGCCACCGCCGACTATGACGGCGATGGCAAAGCTGATCCGGCCTTATTCCAGGCCTCCAGCGGATTCTGGGGTGTCATGCTTTCCGGCCGCGATTACGCGTTGAGCCTGGTTGAATTCGGGCTTGGCGGCACTGCCGCCGCGCCGGGCGACTACGATGCTGATTCTAAGGCCGATCCCGCAGTCTATGCCGCGCCGACAACACTCTGGGGCGCCATGCTCTCCAGCCGCGCCTATACCCTGACCACGGCGATATTCGGCGAACAGGGATATGAACCGGTGCAGGCCGATTATGATGGTGACGGCAAAACCGATCCTGCGTTGTATTCCAAAACCACCGGCATCTGGGGCGTATTGTTGTCCGCCAATGGCTATCTTCTGGCTACGGCCTCCCTGGGTGGCACCGGCTATACCGCGATCCCGTCCGATTTCGACGGCGATGGTCGGGCCGATCCTGCCGTGTACCACGACGCCTCCGGACTCTGGGGCATTATGCTCTCCAGCCAAAGTTATGCGCTGGTCATGGCCCAGTTGGGAGGCGCAGGCTACCGGCCTGCTCCAGCCGATTATTCCGGCGACAGCCGGGCCGATCCCGCTGTGTACCAGGAATCCTCAGGCGTGTGGCACATCCAGTCTGATTTCGGCCGGGCACCGGCCGCCCCGACGGACGTCGCCGCTAGTCCGGGAACCTACACCAACAAGGTGCTCATCAATTGGATGGCCATCGGCAATGCCCTGGGCTATGAGATTCTGCGCGGGACCACGGACCAGACCAACGCCTGCGTCATCCAGGGCTCCTCCCCAACCAATGTTTATAACGACGAGGAAACGGCTCCGGGGGTACTGTATTATTACTGGATTCGCGCAACCAATAGTTTCGGGGCCAGCGCGCTCAGCGCGTCCGGCGCCGGCTACTGCGCGGTGACGTCGCTGAGCGCACCCGCGAACGTCGCCGCCAGTGACGGCGTTTATACCAATAAAATCAGAGTCACATGGTCGCTGGTCAGCGGAGCGAACACCTATCAACTTTTCCGCGCCTTGACCGCCAATTCCAACGAGCTCAGTTACGCGGGATCGACGAATGTCAATCGCTTTGACGATTTCACCGCGGAACGGGAACTGACCTATTATTACCGGGTCAGCGCCGCGGCCCTGGGCGGGATCACCAGCGCCCTCAGCAGTGCCGATAGCGGATACCTTGCCGACACGAACACCAGCGGCCAGGCGGATCTCCAACTATCCAATTTCATTTTCCTGCCGGCAGCGTACAGCACCGGCGATTATCCCACGGTAGTCTCCCTGCGTCTGACTAACAATGGCCCTGCCGATCTGGAGACGCCCAACACGCGCCTTGCCGTGGATTTCTATCTCTCCCGCAACACGACCCTGGGCGATTCTGACGATCTATATCTTGGGATTTATGCCGACGATAAAACCTTGCTGGCGGATAATTTCACTTCGCTGACTTTCTCGGCTTCCGACCGGCAAAGCCTGGCGATACCCGCTTCCGCCTCCGGGTCCTATTATGTTTTCGCCAAAGTGCGCCACGCGGCGCCATCCACCCTGGTGGAACCGAACGATGCCAACAACCACGTCATGCGGAACGGCGCCATCACCGTTGACTGACCCGCCGGCATGCGCTTCCGTCAGGCTTTCTCTGCTGTCCTGCACCCGCTAGAAGAGAGCAGGAGAGAAGGGAAAAAAGTGTTAGTCCGAGAATCTTGGTATTAGTTTCAATTTTCTTCGAAGGCGATTGAGTTCGGGATCGTTGCCCCGCTCCACAAGCTCGGCCGCTTACGAAACCGATGTCCTGTCACCAATCGTTTGCTGATCCAATCCGATCCCACGCCCGTTCGATGACTCAGCCACCAACCCATCACCTGCTTCCGTTTTCACCTTTCCTCATCTCCCATGGTTTTCAGAAACATCTCCCGGTCCGCATCGTCCCTGCCAATCGCCTCGCCACGATCCCCGCGGCTCATCACATGATAGAGTGCCCCCGCATATTCCACTCTCGGTTTCCTCGGCATAATGTTCCTTTACGCCCCATCCTAACCCATGTCAGGACGAGAATACCAAGATGCTCGGACTGACCCGAATGGCCCGACCGTCGGCATGACGACAAACGCCATGTCGAACGCGCTCCGCCCCTTGTTCAAATTCGCATTCAACGGCCTCGCCAACCTCGCCTTGGTTGCCGCTGTCGGCAAGGAACTTGTTTCCTTTTGCTGTAATACGTTGATTATTAATATGTAGGGATCGAGTTTGCTCGACCCAAAACCCGGACGGGCGTAGCAATCCCGCTGCTGCGGGATAAACCTATGCCCTACATCGAAAGTTCCTTGCTTGCTGAGGGCGGCGCCGCGCCGCCTGATTTTGCTTCTACGGTTGTACCCGCTACTCCGTATGCAAAGGTACACGGCCAGCGGACTGATATCATAAGATGGAGCGATCATGGGTTTCTGTGAATAGCGAATAAGTTCATTTTCAGGCGTTCCCCGCCTTCCATCAGTATCCGTCTCGATGATATATCGCCAGGCGATATATCATCCCATCATGGATGATGTCAGCAGTAAGTTGCTTTATGCGGGTATCGGGGTATATCTTGTTTTCCTGCAAATGAATCAAAAGGCATCAAGGTGTCCAAAGCTTGGCCTGTGAAGATCCGGGAATGGAGGCCAAAGAGGTGGTCTGGATTTGTCGCGTTGCGCGCGCTTCACCAGACGGGCAGGAAAGACCCGCTTCCCAGCCAGATGTCGCCGGATGTGTATTCGGCTGTCGAAAGAAGGCTGATCCAAAGTCCCAGGGTTGGGCTGTATACGGCGGGATCCGCCAGATCGTCACCGTCAAAGTCGCCGCTGACCGGCTGGAAGCCGCGCCAGCCGCAATAGCGTGTGACTTTCGTATAGCTGTTGCCTGAATAAAGAAGCGTCCAGGCGCCGGTTTCCTCGTTATACACGGCCGGATCGGTCTTCCGATCCCCGTCATAATCCGCCGGCGCAGGGTGGTCGGTTGCATTGCCGAGCGTGATGGTTCGGGAGGTGTAGTTCAGCGAGGATAACAGGAATTGCCACCTGCCTTCCGCAGCGGCATAGATGCCCGGATCGGCTTTGCCGTCCCCGTCGAAATCGCCGGCCAGCGGCGTCGAGCCGGGGCCGCCGAAGGGGAAGGAAGTTTCAGTATATCCTTGCGACGAGAGCCGTATGCGCCATAATCCGTCGGCTTCACGAAACAGGGCCGCATCCGCTTTGGCATCCCCGTCGAAATCGCCCCGCACCGGCTGGGCGTCCGCATCGGCGGCGCCCGCAAGCCATCCGAGAGTATAACCATTTTCCGACATCATTGCCACCCACAATCCCGCCGTCTTGTGAACCACGCAAGGATCGTATCGGCCGTCCCCGTCGAAATCGCCGGCGACTGCCGTCCAATCTGCGCCCCCGAAATTGAATGTTACGTACTGGTAATTGCTGCCTGACAAACGCAGAGCCCAGTCGCCGGACTGGCAGTTGTAGAGAGTCGCATCCGTTTTCCCGTCGCCATCGTAGTCGCCGATCTGGCGCGACAGGTACAGCCCAGTGATGACGGAATCCTGTCCGGGCGCGACCCAGGCCGTTTGATTGGGCGGCGTTCGGAAACAGGGCAAGGGAGCAAACGAGACGGTATAATAGCCACCTGGGGCTTGAACTGCGGCCAAACTGCCGGTTCCGCAGAGCGGGCCGGTATAGCCGACCGGGGGGCCGTGAAGGGTCCAGATCCCATTGCCGGTGTTAGCTGCGATGGCCAGCGTTCCCTGGGAGGCGGGATCCGGTTGGCGCACCAAGGAGATATAGCTGATTCTTGCGATGCCATTGGTCGGTGTCTGGTCAATCCAATCGGCGCTGCCGTCAGATAAATGATAGATGAACCCACCCGTCCAGTTGATTGAGGCGGCCCATACATTCCGTCCATCCGGCGCGCAAACCCCCATCGTGGCATAAGGGGTTGAACTGATGCCTACATTTGTCCAGGATTGGCCGCCATCTGCGGTGTTGATAACGAACGAGTCGAACGCCACATAAACCTTAGCCGTATTGACTACGTGCAACTCATTTGCATGATATCCCGCGCCCTGATGATACAGAAGATCCCAAGTTATTCCGCCATTGGTGGTCCCGATAATCCTTCCGTTATTTGATGGGTTGGTAGCAAAGCCCACAGCCCATAGCCGTTGGGCATCGGCGGCCCCGATGCTCAAGATATTCGCCATATTCGTTACGGCGCCGCAGGATTGGCGAACCCACGTCAGCCCGCCATTAGTCGTATGCAGGATCGGAGCGTAGCCATCCTGGAAGTGCCCGGCGGCCCAGGCGATGTCGGCGTCCAGGGCGGTGATGCCCTGAAAATAATTACTGTAACCCGCCGGACTCAGGTTTTGCCAAGTTTGACCGCCATCCGTTGTCCGCAACACCGTGCCTGCGGCTCCGCTGACCCACGCGACCTCGCGACTGCACGCGCTGATTTTGGACAGTGGATTGTTCCCAACAGCATCGCGGGCGCCTTGCCGGGACCAGGTGCTCCCCCCGTTGGTGGTATTATAAATCGTGGCGTATCCCTGCGCGCTTTCCCCGACGGCCCATGCCGTCTGGGCATCGACGGCGGCGATACACGCCAGGGAAACATCCGCAATCTCCGTGGAACTGCCTTGGCGCACCCAGTCGGCGCCGGCATTGGTTGTATATAGGATAGTGGCGTAACCGCAGTTGGGGTCGCCGGCCGCCCAGCCGACATATTGAGTGGCAGATGGCATGGCTTTACAGACCGGCGAGAGGTTAGGAGGCCGGACATCTGCGCGAGCGGAAAGATGGCCCGCCTGGCAGAGCCCGGCAAGACCGGCCGTCAATGCGGCGACAAATAACGTGGGTTTTGACCGTAAAGTGGCAATAAGGGATGAACAATCAAGTAATGTTAATTCTGTCATCATGAATGCAATTCCCCAGATGGTTTCTCGGAAGTCAGGACAAGACCAGTCCTGCGAATAACAAATAAGTCCATTTCTGTGCCTGCACATTCCCGGCACTTTTGAATGTAGCAGGGCGCATTTTGAAAAGCCAGTTAAGAGATGTGGTCCAGCGATCCATCGCCGGAGAAATTGATTGCCCGGGTTCCCCGTGCCATGGCCAACCTCCAAACGGCCATCCGCGATCTGTCGCCTGTCTTTGTCTTCGATAATGAGAACCTGCAGACGCCCTTTCGCAAGACGGTGGTGTTTAATCGAGGGAAGTCATGGTATCTGTTACGATTCTTCTTCGATCGGGGTTCGCAGTTTCTTCAGCAGGTCGGCGTAGGAGTTGAGGTCCAGCATGCCGTTCTTTTCCCAGTAGGCATAGTCAGCGGGAAGCCATTCCCGGCCCAGTACCGATTTTTGTTTCATCATTTTAAAACACTCCTCCATATCGGGATCGGACTCGACCCGCTTTTCGCCGGTGAGGTAGGGATAGATTATTTCCGCCGCGGTGTGTGCGGCTTTTCGGGCCTCCTCCGGATCCTTCAGGGTTTTCGGGAAATAGCCATGGGTTTCAAGTGTCGCCACGGTTTTCACACCCAAAGCGCCCAGGAGCATGCCCAGGAGGTTATGCACCTGGTCCAGGCCACTCCCGGCGGTCGTGGCGACCGTCAGGCCGGGCTTGCCCGCCAGCCGGATCTGGTGGTACCAGGCAGCCAGCCGGTCGAGAAATGTCTTCATCTGCCCCGAGACCGTATAGGTATAAACCGGCGAACCCAGGATGATGAAATCCGCCTGGAGCATTTGCTCCTTCAGCCGGCCCATATCGTCCCGCTTATCCAGCGGACAGAATCCCTTGGTCAGGCAGGTCCAGCATCCGGTGCAGTAACGGATGTTGACATGGCCGGCGGTCAGCACGTCGGCCCGGATATCCTTGTCCATCTCCTGGAGTCGGTCGGTCATCATTCGGGTCAGGGTCCAGGTGTTGGAGCGTTCCTTAAGCGGACTGCCGATGAAAGCAAAAATATTTTTCATGATTGCTGTCCTTTAACCAAAGATAGCAGATGGCGTTCTTGGCTTCAAATGGTTTGTTAAAGATGCCCTGCGTCTCGGTGTGCGCCATGGCAAGGCTTTTCCGTGAAGTTCCGGAAATAAAAGTTGATCTTCGCGTCACGGAGACTATCATAACGGGCGTTATCTGGAGTTCCGCCTGCGATAGTGTGTGTTCCTGGCGCGATGGCCGAGTGGTTAGGCACGGGTCTGCAAAACCTGGCACACCGGTTCAATTCCGGTTCGCGCCTTATTCGTCCTGCTTTTTTGGAGCGGGGCTGACCACGCCATGAATCACGCCGCCGGAATTTTCCTTGATGGTCATCGCGGCCGATGCTCCGACTGAAAAAGAAAACACGTCCCACCTGTCACCCGTCTCGCTCAAGCCCTGGGAGGTAACGCCGATGGACTGCCCATATTTAAACACCTCGATAGTAGCCGTGGTTGCACCCATGTCGTGATCGCTGTAGTAATGGACCCAAACTTGATAAGTGCCGGGATCAACCACCTTGTCCAGCGTGATATTTTCCTCAGTGCAGGACGTGATGCAGTCGCGGTCCAACGATGGATCGTCGCTGACATCCCCCTGTACACCCCAATCCGGGTTTCGATTGGCATAATAGCAGTCCGTGCCGCTCGGGGGGCTCAAGTGCAGGTCCACGTCCGCTCCCAAGGTGGTCCACGTCAGCCGGACATGATAGGCGCGCAACTGGAAGCTCTGCATGTTGCTGATGAATTTGCCCAAGGCCCAATCCGCGGGCATACGGGGATCCAGTGAGTTATACCCCAATACCACCCATTGAAACTTGCCTGTGTCATCCGATTGCGAGGCGATCGCCGCCCATTCATCATCTGTGAAGGTGTACTTGATGTCGAGGATATCGTCCTTTATACCGACAATCTCGGTGAAATTGTTTTTTGCGATTACCAGAGCAAACCGGTCGTGGGCATATCCCGCAGTGGGATCGCCGTTTGCCTGCCACTTGAACTCGGGGGAGACGACGCTGGATACGATTAAGCCTTCGGCCGGTGTCTGAAGTTCCGGCCCGATGTTATTCAAGTCGAAAATCTGCGAAAACAACAACATCGTGTTGACGTCATACCCTACAAGAACGCACAGGGCGTTATAGAACTTGCCGACATTATCCAAATCGGCCATGTTGAAGATGTTCCAGATTTGTTTCATCGTTACATTGACAAGATCCTGGGATAACCCGTCGACCGATGTGTCAACATCCCCATCGCACAGGTCGTAGAGCATACCGGAGATTGAGTATTCGCAGGCATATCCCTGTCCCGCGCCGGTGAGACCGGTGTTGCTGAACGTTTCCAAATCGTCAGCTACCGCTCCATCCTCGGTATCGTGGTAGATCCGGTCGCCGGCATTGGGTATGGCAGGCAATGCCAGCAAGTTTTGCGTGGGCTCGATTTGCGCCAGGATCTCGAAGAACGTGGCCCAGCCCTCGGACCATGCCAGGCGGATTCCTTTCTCCTTGCCGTTCGAGGGAATCGTGGAGGACCCATCATGAGGTCCACCGGGTGAGTTTGCGAATAGCGAGGATGCCCCCTTGTTCGCCAGGTAATGGGCGTATTCATGCCCCAGCACGTCCCAGTCCAAAGCGTCCTCCCGAAGAGCTTTAACCTCAAAAAAGCGTGAGTTGACGTTGATTTGCACGAAATTCCTTGAAAACACACAGGTATTGATCTGATGCGATTTGCAAATTCACATTTTTCCGGGTATCCGCAAGCGGCTGGCACGTTGAAACGCACGAACGAA
>JAHIJO010000051.1 GCA_018898455.1 Verrucomicrobiota bacterium
AAATTAGCTTTATCATGGATAATAGGCAATAATATCCGATATAGTCCATATGAAGCATATCGTCACACCCTTTCATTGCTTCGAAGCACACGTTGGCGAACGCATAGGCATCAATGAACCGCCATGCAAGGCTTCGCCTTTATCGGGCGGCTGATCCACTCGCTGCCGCGAATCCAGAAGCGCCAGGGGCGTTGGGCGTCCGCGCCCGCATACTGGACCCCGATCCGCGGGCCGGAAGCGATCTGCGACGGCCGAATTCGAATTCCCTGTTCCAGCCAGATCACGTCGCCCGACACGCTGATGCCGTTATGCTTCAAGCCAATGCCCAATGCCTGGGACAGGGCGCCGGGGCCCGCCCCGAGCGAACAATCCCGCCGCACCTTGCGGCGCCGTTTCAGCATGACCTCGATTCCATGAACCGGTTGGATTGCACGGATAAGCACAGCATCCGGAATGCCTTCCTTGTTGGTGATGATATTAAACAGGGAATGGATGCCGTAGCACAGATAGACATACGCCACGCCGCCGCCGTGGAACATGACTTCCGTCCGCCGGGTCCGGCGATTGCCGTACGCATGGGAAGCCCGATCCCGGGCGCCGCCGTAGGCTTCGGTCTCGACAATGATGCCGCCGCAGACCGGCCCGCGGCCGATATGCGTGAACAGCATCTTCCCCAGAAGTTCCCGACCGATTTTCACCACATCCGCCTGAAGGAAAAATGACGCTGTCAGCTTGAGGGCCATGAGGGTCTTGTTCTTCCATCCGGATCAGCCCGTCCCGGCGCAGCCACAGACGGGGTCATTGAAAGACCGGCGGGCGGTCTCCCGCGAATCATTACCGAAAGCGCAACATTCTCACTGGAGATTTTGAACGATGCTGATCAGCGGCATGAACATGGCAATTACGATCGTGCCGACCACCACCGCGAGAAAGATAATCATGATCGGCTCGATGATGGAAGTCATGCCCTCCACGGCGGCATCCACCTCCGTATCGTAATTATCCGCGATCTTGACCAGCATTTCCGGAAGACGGCCGGTCTCTTCGCCCACGGTGACCATGCTGACGACCATCGCGGGAAACACGCCGGACGCCTCCATCGGCGCCGCAACCGTTTCCCCTTCCTTCACACTGTCGTGGACCGACTGAACCGCGCGCGCCACGACCTCATTGCCGGCCGTATCCCGGACTATCGTCAGCGCCTGCAGAATCTGCACGCCGGACGTCATCAGGGTTCCCAGGGTGCGCGAAAACCGCGAAATACTGACCTTCGAAACCAAGCCTCCGATAATCGGTATTTTAAGCTTCAGCAGGTCGATATAATGCCGGCCCGGGCGGGATTTCCCGATCAGCTTGATGAAGATGATCAGCACCACCAAGGCTATAACCACCATCGGCGTCCGATGAACGAACATATTACTGACGTGGACGACAAACTGGGTGAGCGCCGGCAAGGGCGTTCCTTTCAATAAACTCTCGAAAATCTCAGTGAACGACGGAATAATTTTGATCATCAGGAAGGTCAGGATCCCCACCGCCGTGATCAACACGACAATGGGATACACCATGGCGCCGCGGACTGTGGTCTTGATCTTTTCGGCTTTCTCGATGAATTCCGCCAATTTATTCAGGGTTACTTCGAGGACACCGCCGACCTCTCCGGCCCGGACCATGTTGACAAACAGTTTGTCAAATACTTTGGGATGCTGGCTCAATGCTTCAGCAAAGGTGCTGCCGCCCTCCACCGCCTCGCATAATTCCCCGTCGATGCGTTTGAGCGCCGTGCTTCTTTCCTGTTTATTCAGGATCTGTAGTGCCCGAAGCAGGGGAACCCCCGCATCAATCAGGGTGGCCAGTTGACGGGTAAACACCATTAACTGTTTCTTCTTGACGCCACCACCCAGGAAGCCCGGAAGGGAAATGTTGAATTCCCGCTTCCCCCCCCCTGCCTTCGGAGCGGCGGCCGGCTGACCCGCAGAAGCGCGTTTGACGCTGACGGCCTTGGATGTCACTTCCTCAACACTGGACGGGAAGAGCCCCATTTCCTTGAGTTTGGCAAGAGCGCTGATTCGATTCACCGCGTCCAACTGGCCGGCGCGTTCTTTTCCCTGACCATCGGATGCCACATATTTAAATGACGGCATGATTCACCTCCTCAAGGACAACATCCATCAATCTGATAATGATGATCATTTAATGACAGAATGCTCCGTCTGTCAATGATAGAATAGGACAGATCAGGAATGGTTCAGGACTTGCGCAACAAGAAATAATCGGCGGGACCAAAGAGACTAGCAATATCGCGCTCAGACGCATCAATTGACTGAGGCACCCATCCCCGGGAGAAGAACAGCATCGCACTGGATACCAACCGGGAAAACCATTGTCAAGGAATCAGCCGGCGACAGCCGGTTTGTCCTTCTTTTCGTCCTTGACGACCGGCTTCTTTTTCTTATCTACGGCGCGGATATTGACCCATTCAACAATCGCCAACGCGGCGCCATCGCTCCGGTAACGCGCCAGCTTGATGATGCGGGTGTAACCTCCGGCTCGATCCTGGCACTGGGGAGCGATCTCGGCAAAGAGTATTTTGACGATGTCCTTTCGCCGCAAGACCGACACAGCGCGCCGCCGGGTGGCAAGGGTTCCGCGTTTGGCCAGCGTGACCATTTTTTCGGCCAACGACCGCATCGCTTTGGCTTTCGTCAGCGTGGTTGTGATCCGTTTCTCAAAAATCAGACTGCAGACGAGGTTGGCCATCATCGCCGTCCGATGGGCCGTGGACCTTCCAAATGTTGATGAAACCATCCTGTGGCGCATAGCTGTTTCCTAACGCGGCCAAAACCGCAAATTCTAATAGCGAAATCCCAAATAAATTCAAATGACCAAAGCCTAAAAATTCAAAAGGCGGAACAATCTAGGACACCGCGGCGTCGGTCGACTTCGGACTTAAGAAGTCCGGCTCAAACTTCATCCCCAGCGACAGCTCCAGTTCTTTCAACTTTTCCTGAATCTCGTGCAAAGATTTTCGCCCGAAATTGCGATACTTAAGCATATCGGCTTCCGTTTTCTGGGCCAATGCGCCCACGCTGAGAATATTGGCGTTATTAAGGCAATTGGCGGCGCGCACGCTGAGTTCGATTTCATTTACGCTCATGTTCAGTTTCTTGCGCAGTCCGTCACGGTCACGATCAACAATTATTTCGCTCTGCTCGAATTCCAGCAGGTCTTCGTCATAATTAACGAACACATCCAAGTGATGCCGCAGGATAGTGGCCGCGCGAATCATGGCATCATCGGGCGTGATCCGCTCATCCGTCCAGACTTCCACGATCAGTTTCTCGTAATCGGTGCGGCGCCCAACGCGGACATTTTCAACTGAAACATTCACCCGTTGGACAGGGGAAAAGATGCAGTCGATCGGAATGATGCCAATGTCCTGTTCCTTCTTGCCGCTCCAGTCAGCCGCCCTGAATCCGCGCCCCAACATGACTTCCATCTGGGCGTTCAATTTCCCATCCTCGGCCAGGGTGGCAATGTAATGCGCCGGATTCAGCACTTCAACGAACGGATCCGTCTCGATATCGCCAGCCGTAACTTCGCCCGGTCCGCAGGCACGAAGGGTGATTTTTCGCGGCTCGCGGCAATGCATCCGGAGAAGCACCTTCTTCAGGTTGAGGATGATGTCGGTGACGTCCTCAACGACACCGGGAATCGCGCAAAATTCATGATAAGCCCCTTCAATATTGACCGACGAAATAGCAACGCCTTCGAGGGACGACAATAGCACGCGGCGCAAGGAATTTCCTATTGTCCGGCCATAACCAGATTCAAACGGCTCCGCCATGAACTTGGCGTATGTACTGGTGACCATGGAGTCATCCTTCATAACCCGCCGCGGCATCTCAAAACGACCAATCCTGACAGTCATGGTTATCCTTTCCAACCTGGATCCACCGGTGATCCGGGAACTCGCGGCGAGAGTCCGGTCGCGTCCTCTCCGGTTCACGAAATCCTGACAATCCCCGGCAAATGCCCTATTATTACTTCGAACACAATTCAACGATAAGCTGTTCATTCACCAGCGGAACCATTTCTTCCCGCGCGGGAATATGCAGGATTTCCCCCATGAAACTCATGCGGTCCAACCCCAGCCAAGGACACAGCGTCTTACCTTCCGCTGCATCCAGCCAACGCTTGGCGGCCTCGCGACTCTGCTTCTGATCCTTCACTCCCACCCGGTCCCCAGCTTTCAATACCATGGAGGGAATGTTGGCATTCCGTCCGTTCACCAGCACATGGCGATGCAGGACAAACTGCCGGGCGGCCCGGCGCGACGGCGCAAATCCCAATCGGTACACCAGATTATCAAGTCGCATTTCAAGCATTTGAAGAAGGTAGTCCCCGGTAATCCCACGGCGGCGCAGAGCCCTTTGAAAGAACACCTTAAACTGACCGTCCTGCATTCCGAAATGCCTTTTAAGCCGCTGTTTCTCCCGCAATTGGAGGGAATAATCCGAAGGTTTAGAGCGGCGCGCCCCATGCATGCCCGGCGCCGGACGCCCGGTATCAATAGGACACTTCGCCATGTTACAGCGATCGCCCTTGAGGAAAAGCTTCATACCTTCCCGGCGACATAAGCGACACACCGGCCCGTTATATCTTCCCATGCTGTCGTCCCTTTCCTATGCCACAACGCAAGATTATTGTACTTTTTTCCGCCACTCCGATGTTACTATTACCCGGTTACATGCATCGTTAGACGCGCCGCCGTTTTCTTGGGCGACAACCGTCATGAGGCATCGGCGTTACATCACGAATCAGGGTAATCGCCAACCCGGCGGCCTGTAGAGCACGGATGGCCGATTCACGGCCTGATCCGGGTCCCTGAACCCGCACTTCAAGCTCCTGCATACGATATGCCGACATCTGGCGCGCCGCATCCTGGGCGACGACCGTGGCAGCGTAAGCAGTACTTTTGCGGGTTCCCTTGAATCCCATTCGGCCCGAACTGCTCCACCCCAGCACGGCGCCCTTCAAATCGGTAATGGTCACTTGCGTGTTATTAAACGTCGCATTGATATGGGCAATGCCCGCCGATACACTACGCAACGCTTTGCGGCGCACCGTTTTTTCTTCCCGGGGCGCTGTTTCCTGGGACGCCGCTCCCTGGGGCGCGCCCCCGCCCTTGGCGTCGGCGGCGGGCGGCTTTTCATGCGCGCCTTGCACTTCACCTTTGGCCGACCCCTTTTTGGGAGCAGGCTCCGCGGGAGTTTTTTCAACCCGCTTTTCTTCATTTGCCATGGTGCTGATTCCTTCCTCGCGCCGACAATACCGGAACGCCTAATCCTTGTCTTTTTGCATTTCTTCCCGGGTGGCCTTGACGCGAATCACGCCCACTGTCTTCCGGACACCCTTGCGCGTCCGGGCATTAGTATGGGTTCGCTGTCCACGCACGGGCAACCCCTTGCGATGCCGAACACCGCGATAAGATTGAATACTGATCAGGCGGCGTATGTTTTGGGCTACTTCACGGCGCAGATCCCCTTCCAGCACATAGCCTTCCTGGAGAATTGCCGTGATCCGCGCCATTTCTTCAGCCGTCAGGTCATCGGACCGCTTGACCGGATCAATGTTGGCTTTGGCAATAATATCTTGGGCGCGAGACAGGCCGATTCCGTAAATATACCGAAGCGAATATTCAACCCGCTTCTTCCCCGGAATATCAATGCCAAGTATTTTGGGCATACCCCTCTCTCCTATCCTTGCCGCTGTTTATGGCGCAGATTGTTGCAAATCACAAAGACCACACCCTTGCGCCGAACTATTTTGCAGCGTTCACAAATCCGTTTGACTGAACTTCGCACCTTCATTCTGACGATTCTCCATTCCCATAACACCGGACAATCCGGCCCGTAGCCAGATCCCCCGGGAATACTTCCACGACAACATGATCGCCAATCTTGCGCGCATCGCCCCGACGCTCCCCGGTATCTGCCCGACCGCGCTCAATAGCCACGACCCGATGCCCATTACCCAGTTCTGAAACAAAAACGGATGGTTTTATCACATCCACAAGGACGGCGTCCAGTTTAATTATCTCTTTTTTCGCTCGCACAGGTCAATATTTCCGCGGCAGTAACGCCCACGGCTACCGTATGCTCGACATGCGCCGAGGGCCGTCGATCCCGCGTGACCACCGTCCAGCGATCCTCTAAAACTTCAACGCCCGCCACGCCCAGATTGACCATGGGTTCAATCGCCAGCGTCATTCCATCCCTAAGCACGGGGCCCCGGCCCGGGGATCCGAAATTCGGAATCTGCGGGTCCTCGTGCATGGTCCGACCGATGCCATGTCCCACGAAATCATGCACCACCGAAAAGCCGGCCGCCGTTGCCACCTGCTCGATGGCGGCGGAAATATCCGATAGCCGGTTGCCGGCCCGCGCCTGCCGTATTCCCGCGGCCAGAGCCTGTTGCGCAGTGGCAACGAGCCGGATGACATCCGGGTCTGAAACCCCCACCATAATCGTCGTGGCCATATCCCCGACGAAGCCGTCCACCACCACACCCACGTCCAAACTGACAATGTCCCCGATCCGGATACGCCGCGGACCGGGCAAACCGTGAACAACCTCTTCGTTCACTGAAATGCACACATTACCCGGATATCCCCGGTACCCCAAAAACGCGCTTTTCGCGCCAAACTGTCGGATCATATTGGCCGCACATCGATCGATCTCCGCGGTGGTCATCCCCGGGCCCACGCTCCGGGCCACGGCATCGCAAACCTCGGCCGTAATCCGACCCGCCCGCCGCATTTTTTTCAGCTCCTCATGATTCTTGATAATAATCATGACTCTCTGGCGGCGCAAAATGATTCGTCCGAAACTGTTTTCCTCATGATTTCCAACATATCGGCCACCGTCTGATCCTTGCGGCGTGACGAATCCACGCGCACCAGGAGATGCTGGCGGTCGTAATAGGCGATCAAATCCCCGGTCTGCCGGTGAAACACATCCAACCGGTTTTCTATGGTTGCCCGCATATCATCCGGCCGTTGAATCAACTCTCCGCCACAAGCATCACACCGGCCCGCCTGTTTCGGCGGAATATTGCGAATATGAAAAATAGCGCCGCAATTCCGGCAGACACGGCGGCCCGTCAATCGATCCAGCACCACTTCCCGCGACACTTCGAGCAAAAACACCAAGGGCAAGCAAGCCCGAATCTTATTGAAATGGCCGGCGAGCAGTTCGGCCTGGGCCAGCGTCCGGGGAAAGCCGTCAAACATATAGCGGCGATCCGCCGGTCCCCGGCTTAGATGGTCCACGACCATCTTGACGATCAGATCATCGGAAACCAGATTACCCTTCTGCATGCAGGCGTCCGCAGCACGCCCCAGCTCCGTGCCTTGCTTGACCGCCGCGCGAAGCATGTCGCCCGTGGAGATGTGGACGTAATCCGTGGCCGCGGCAAGCGCCTCGGCAATGGTGCCCTTGCCCGCTCCCGGCGCTCCCAGTAATATGATGGCCTCAATGCTCATCAACGCCTTCCCCGCAAGTGTCCTTTCTTCAGAAAACCGTCATAATGCCTCATGATCAGATGCGATTCCACCTGCCGCATTGTATCCAGCATGACGCCGACGATAATAAGCAGGCTCGTGCCGCCGAAAAACGACGCAACGATCCAGGGAATATTGAACTGGCGCGCCATGATGGTCGGGATCACGGCAATAATGGTCAAGAACATGGCTCCTGCCAGCGTAATGCGCGTCATGGTACGATCAAGAAATTCGGCGGTCGACGTCCCCGGCCGGATGCCGGGCACATAGCCGCCGGCTTTTTTCAGGTCATCGGCGATCTGGACGGGATTGAAGACCGTGGCCACCCAGAAATAGGAAAAGAACAGGATCATCAGCGCGTACAACGTCATATACAATCCCCGATCCATCGCGAACGAGGCGGCCAAATTCTGAAAAAATTCCCCCGGCAGCATCTGCAGAATCTTCTGCGGAAACATCAGGATCGCCGACGCAAAGATAATGGGCATGACGCCCGAATAATTCACCCGCAACGGCATATAGGTGCTTTGCCCGCCATAAATTTTACGGCCGATCACCCGTTTGGCGTATTGAATGGGAATCTTGCGCGTCGCCTGGGTGACGGCCACCGTCCCGGCAACAACCAGAAACATCATCAGCAACAAACCGACCAGATGGAACACTGAAAACTGGGCCTCGCCGCCGGCCATCGGACGAAACATCCGGATCATGGCCTGAACGGCGCCCGGCAAGCGGCTGATGATATTGACGGTGATGATCAGGGAAATGCCGTTGCCCACTCCGCTCTGCGTTATCTGTTCGCCCAGCCACATCATAATAACCGTTCCCGTCGTCATGGTGATAACCGTCAATATGCGAAACCCCCAGACGTAATCCATATTCACAATCGTGCCCAAGTCACGCCCGAACAGGTACGAGGGATTCTGAAGAGCCACGGCCATGGCATACCCCTGGATGATGCAAATCACCACGGTGAGGTAACGGGTGTACTGCGTGATCTTCTGGCGTCCGACGTCGCCTTCGCGGGCCAAGCGCTCCAGGGCCGGCGTGACGGCCGTCATCAATTGAAGAATAATCGAAGCGCTGATATACGGCATGATCCCCAGCGCGCCGATCGCACAATTGCTCATGGCTCCGCCGCTAAACAGATCCACAAGCCCCAGGATTCCACCACCGACCTGGTTGGAAATATTTTGAACCAGGGCTTGAAGCTGGGTGGCATCCACCCCCGGAGTGGGCACAATACTGACCAGACGACAGACAAAAACGACTCCAAAGGTAAACAGGAGTCGTTTTCGCAGTTCTTCTACTTTAAAAGAATTAATAAACGCCGATAGCATTTCGTCACTCGATGACCGCCCAAGTACCGCCCGCTTCCGTGATTTTGCGCTGGGCGCTCTGGCTGAACGCCTGCGCCTTGACCGCCAGTTTCTTCGTCAACGTCCCGTCTCCCAATATCTTCACCGACACGGACCTCCCCTTCAGCAAACCGGCCTTCTTCAGGGTCGCCGGGGAAATTTCCGTGCCGTTGTCAAACCGATTCAGGCTGTCAACCGGCACCACCTCAAAAACTACCTTGTGCCCTTGATTGAACCCGCGCTTCGGAATCCGCCGAATGAGACGCATCTGGCCGCCTTCAAAGGCCGGTTTGTGCTTATGGCCCGACCGCGCGTATTGCCCCTTGTGTCCCCGCCCGCAGGTTTTCCCCTTGCCGGAACCCCGTCCGCATCCAACCCGCATCTTGGGTCGTTTCGCGCCCGGCGTCACTCTCAGCGTGTGCAAATTGATCATAATCCCAGAATTCCTTTCGGTCAAAAAAGAAGTCCCTGTTGACAGGCTACGGATTCGGATTCAATCCGCGCAAGGCATCTGATTCTTCGCGGGTCCGCAACTGCCTCAACGCCACAATCGTGGCATGGACGACATTCCATTTATTATTACTGCCCAGCGATTTGGCCAGGACATTCCGAATACCGGCCAGTTTGATAACCGAGCGCACCGACCCGCCGGCAATAACACCAGTGCCTGCCACGGCCGGCTTGAGCAATACCATTGACGCCGAAAATTTTCCGATGACCTCGTGGGAAATGGTGTCGTTATTAATCTTGACACGGAACAGTGATTTCCGGGCAATATCCCCGCCTTTACGGATGGCATCGGCCACCTCATTGGCCTTACCCAGTCCATAGCCAACCCGGCCGTGCCGGTCGCCCACGACCACCACCGCGCTGAAACTCATGCGACGCCCGCCTTTTACCACCTTGGAACAACGCTTAATCCGGACCACGTATTCTTCCACTTCCCGGGTCGTAGTCTCGATCTCGGTTTCCAGCAATTTACGAACCACATGCTCTTTGATGTCAGAACTCATAATTTTATTCCACTGGCGCGCGCCGCATCGGCTATTGCTTTAACTCGACCGTTATATTGATGGCCGCCCCGATCAAACACGACTTGGCGAATGCCCTTGGCCAGAGCCGCTTCCGCCGCCTTCTTTCCCAGCATCTGAGCCGTCGCCACATTCAATTTTCCGGAAGCCCCCTGCTGCAGCGTGGACGCGGCCACGAGAGAGATCGCTTTCATATCGTCAATAAACTGCACGTAGATATGCCGATGTGTAATCCGGACGCACATCCGGGGGCGGTCCGGAGTGCCCACGATCTTCCTCCTGAGCCGCCGATGCCGCCGCTTTAGATAATCCAATCTGTTTTTAACCTTCATAAACTTACGCCACCGTCTTGCCTACCTTGCGGCGAACATGCTCGCCTTTAAATCGAATACCCTTGCCTTTATAAGGCTCCGCCGGGTAAAGGGCCTTGATACTGGCCGCCATATTCCCCACCTGCTGCTTATCGGGACCGCTTATGATCAGCATGACATTTTCGTTGACTTTCACCTCGATGTCGTCTGGAATTTTGACTTCCACCGGCTTGGAAAATCCCAGGGAAAGCACCATCTTTTTCCCCTGAACCGATGCCTTAAAGCCGACCCCCTGAATCTCAAGTTCCTTGACATACCCCTTGGATACCCCCTGGATCATGTTGGCAATGAGACTGCGATACAAGCCGTGCTCGGAACCGAGATCCTGCTCCGGACGGACCTGTGCCAGAGCCAGAACCCCCTGATCAATCCGGACCTGAAACCCGTCCGCGATGGTCATCGTTAACGCGCCCTTGGGACCTTTCACGGACAGAACGGCGCCGTTCAGTTTCACATCCACTCCGGAAGGAATGGCAATGGGTTTGTTGCCGACCCTGGACATAAACGCGTTATCCTCCCCGGTTCCGAAAACGTTACCAGACGATACAAAGCCATTCCCCGCCGACATTATACTTGCGTACTTCCCGATCCGTCATAATACCCCGAGACGTACTGACAATCGCCACGCCGGTGCCGCTCAAGACGGACCGCATATCCCGGGATGAAATATAGCGTCTCAACCCCGGCTTGCTGATCCGTCGCAACCCGCGGATGACAGGTTCCCGGTTCACTCCATACTTCAGATACATCCGCAACATCTTTCGGGCACCCCCCCCTTCCGCGGTGAAATCCTGGATAAATCCCTCACGCTTAAGAATGCGCGCAATGGCGCCCTTGAGCGTGGAAAACGGCATTTCCACGACTTCCGCCTTCGCCATGGTCCCATTGCGAATGCGCGTCAACATATCACCGATCGGATCTGTCTGATTCATAAACGTCCCACCTACCAGCTTGCTTTAATAACACCCGGAATACACCCCACCAACGCCAATTCACGGAAACAGATACGGCATAGCTGGAATTTCCGGATATACGCCCGGGGTCTGCCGCACTGCCGGCACCGATGATACGCTCGAGCACTGAACTTGGGCTTCCGCTTCGATTTTGCGATTAAAGATTTCTTAGCCAATCGGAACTCTCCTGAAACAACCGGGGTGAGGGCACCCCGGCTCCATTTTTATTCTGTCGGCCGCTTCTGGAGCCGGTCTGCCCTCAGGCCGGTCCGTTGTTTCTTCACCATCAAATCCCGCCCCGCCACGGGACGGGCAAACTTATTCCCCGATGACTTATGCCGAACGATTTCCCGCCGCCGTAAACGGCATGCCCATCAGCCGCAACAACTCCCGTGCTTCCTCATCGGTTTTCGCCGTCGTGACAATGGAGATATCCATGCCCTGAACCTTCTTCACCTCGTCCACATTGATCTCCGGGAAAATCGCCTGCTCGCCCAAGCCCAGACTGTAATTGCCCCGCCCGTCAAATGCCGTGGGTAAAACGCCCCGGAAATCCCGCAATCGCGGCAAGACCGTGTTGATCAGCCTGTCAAAAAACTCGTACATGCGCGCCCCCCGCAGGGTCACCATGGCGCCCACGGGCATTCCCTGGCGCAATTTGAAATTCGCGATGCTTTTTCGGGCCTTACGCACCACAGGCGCCTGCCCGGTGATCTTGGCTAAATCACCAAGAAGACTCTTCAACACGTCTTTTTCCACCGCCGAGTTAATGCCCATGTTGATGACAATCTTGACCATGCGCGGCACCTGCATCGGATTAACGTATCCCCGGAGTTTCGTCAATTCCGGGATCACTTCTTTGATATATTTATCTTTTAAACGCGCCATAGGCCCTACCCATCAAACAAATGCCCGCACTTTTTGCATTTCCGAGATCGCTGCCCCTGCTCGCTCACCCCCCGGGCCACCCTGACCCCCTTCTTGCAGTGCGGACAATACAGCATCAGGTTGGACACCGCAATTGAGGCCTCCTTCTGAATAATCCCCCCCTTGGGATTATCCTGCGATTTCCTCAACGTCTTATGAATGTAATTCAGCCCTTCCACAATCACGCGGCCCCGGCCGGGAAACACCTGCAGCACTTTTCCCGTCTTGCCACCGGATGCGGGAGTGCCCTTATGGGCAATCACAATATCATTGCGCCGGATATGACATCTCGTTCCCATGGCTACAACACCTCTGGCGCAAGGCTGATGATTTTTGCGAACGGGGTATCGCGCAATTCCCGCGCCACCGGGCCGAAAATTCTCGTGCCCAGCGGATTCATTTTATCATCCACCAGGACCGCCGCATTGTTGTCGAATCGCAAAAGCGATCCATCCGGCCGCCGGATCGGATGCCGTGTCCTGACAATGACAGCCAGGCGCACTTCGCCTTTTTTCACCAAGCCGCCGGGCTTGGCTTCCCGGATGGAGACCTTGATCAAATCGCCCAGGTATCCATAGCGTTTTCGCTGACCCAGGATGCGAAAGCATTTCACGCTCTGCGCCCCGGTATTATCAGCCACGTCCAAACATGTTTCTTCAGCAATCATGCCTGCTTACTCCGACTGGGTCTCCCCCCGGAGGCCGGTATTTTCGTTCCGGCCTGCACGATTTCAACCAATCGCCACCGCTTCAAACGGCTTAGCGGCCGGGTTTCGACAATGCGTACCCGATCGCCACATTTGGCCACATCCTTTTCATCATGCGCATAAAACTTGCTGTATAAGCGCATCTCTTTCCCGTACATGGGATGACGCACCCGGCGTTCCACCCTGACCACAATGGTTTTATCCATGGCGTCACTGATCACCACGCCCATCCGTTCCTTCCGCTTGTGGCGTTTGATTTCCATGTCCGGCATACTCAAGTTCCTTTATTGGTCCGTTCGTTCAAGATGGTCTGAATCCGCGCCATATCCCGGCGCAGCAATCGCAATTTCAGCGGATTCTCCAGCTTCCCCGCCACCTTCACCTTGCGCAGGTCAAAATGCTCTTTCCGCAGATCGCGTTGCTTCTGTTCCAACTCGTCCACCGCCAGTTCTCTGAGTTCCTTCGTCTTCATCATCATGCAATCCTTCACACCCCGCCCTGGCGCAGGACAAACCGCGTCCGGATGGGCAGTTTGCCCGCCGCCAGCCGCATTGCCTCCCGGGCCACGCGTTCCGTCACGCCATCGACTTCGAACAGTAACCGGCCATTCTTCACCACCGCCACCCATGCTTCCGGCTCGCCCTTGCCTTTACCCATACGGGTTTCCAACGGCTTCTTGCTGATCGGTTTATCCGGAAAAATACGCAGCCAGACCTTACCCTTGCGTTTCAGATGCCGGTTGATCGCCACGCGACATGCTTCAATCTGCACGGCCTTGATCCAGCCCCGATCGAGCGCCTGAAGCCCGTATTCCCCGAACGCCAGCCTGTCGCCCGACGTGGCATTTCCCTTATAACTGCCACGCTGAATCTTGCGGTATTTAACTCGACTAGGAAACAGCGGCACGGCGCCCTCCACCTTTGACTTCGTTCTCGTCCTCAGGATTCTTGCAGATCCAGACCTTTACCCCCACTTTGCCCGCCACCGTATGCGCTTCCGCAAATCCATATTCAATATTGGCCCGCAACGTGTGGAGCGGCACTTTGCCCTCCTTGTAGTTTTCGCGCCGGGCCAGCTCCGCGCCGCCCAACCGTCCGGAAACGGACACCCGGATGCCCAGGGCATGCATGTCCATCGTGGTCTTGATCGCCTTTTTCATGGCACGCCGGAATGACACGCGGCGCTCCAACTGCACGGCGATATTTTCAGCCACGAGTTGGGCATTCAAGTCCGCATTGCGGATTTCCTTGATTTCCAGATATACTTCCTTGCCGGTCATCTTGGCCAATTCCTCGCGGAGCTTCTCAACATCCTGCCCCTTATGGCCGATTACGATACCGGGACGGGCGGTGAAAATCGTGACCCGCACCCGGTTGGCATAACGCTCGATAAGCACATCGGGAACCGCCGCCCCTTCCAGGCGTTTCTTGACAAGATCCCGGATTTTCAGATCCTCGTGAAAAGACTCCCCATAGACCCTTTTTTCGGCATACCAGCGCGAACGCCAGTTCTTATTCACGGTCACACGCAACCCAATGGGATTGACTTTCTGGCCCAAGATGCGGCTCCTTTCCTAAACCGATTTATCGTTCGTGAGGACCACTCGGATATGACTGGTCGCCTTTTTCACCGGTCGCACCATACCCTTCGATCGGGCCCAAAAGCGTTTCATCACCGGCCCCTGTTCAATGAACACCGATTCCACTCGAAAGTCGTCCGCCGAAAGCTTGGCATTATTTTCGACATTCGCCACCGCCGATTTCAGCGTTTTGCGAATCAAGCCGGCCGCTTTAGTGCGCCCGAAAGTTGTGATCGCCAAAGCTTTGGCAATCGGAAGCCCCCTCAATAGTCGGGACAGCGGCAACGCTTTTGACGGCGCAATACGAACTGCTTTGGATAATGCCTGCACTTTCATAGCCATGCTCCGTCTATTACTTCAACGCCCCCACTTTTTCCGTATGCGCGCCGTGTTTGCGGAAGATACGCGTCGGCGAAAATTCTCCCAGCCGATGCCCCACCATGTTTTCCGTGACATACACGGAAATATGAGTCTTTCCATTATACACGCCGAACGTATGCCCCACAAATTCCGGAATGACCATCGAGCGGCGGGACCACGTGTTGATAATCCGCTTTTCGCCCGAACGAGTCATCCGCTCGACTTTGCGCATCAAATGCTGATCGACAAAAGGCCCTTTTTTCAGCGATCGTGACATAACTTATTTTCTCCGCTCGATAATAAACCGGGTGGATCTGGCGCGCACATTCCTCGTCTTCTTCCCCTTGGCATACAGCCCCCATGGCGACCGCGGATGCCCGCCCATGGACCGGCCCTCGCCGCCGCCCATCGGATGGTCAACCGGGTTCATGGCCCGCCCGCGAACCGTCGGGCGAATCCCCAGCCAGCGGGAATGACCGGCTTTGCCGTAAACATAACTTTCATGATCCACGTTTCCAATCTGGCCGATGGTGGCAAAACAGTTCACATGGATCAGCCGGATTTCGCCGGACGGCAGTTTCACCGTGGCATACTGACCCGCCCGCGACATCAGAATCGCCGCTGTGCCCGCACTACGAACAAGCTTGGCGCCCTGGCGCTGTTTAAGCTCGATATTATGAATCTGGACCCCAAGCGGAATCTTCGCCAGCGGTAGCGCATTGCCCACCACCGGCTCCGCCTCCGGCCCGGACACCAGCTTGGCGCCAACCTGCAAACCGTTGGGCGCCAGAATATAACGTTTCTCGCCATCCACGTAATGCAGTAGGGCTATCCGAGCCGAACGGTTGGGATCGTATTCGATGGATGCCACCTTGGCTATAATATTCGTCTTATCCCGCTTAAAATCAATACACCGGTACATCTTCCGGTTGCCCCCGCCCTGGTGCCGCATGGTAATACGCCCGGACGAGTTCCGGCCGGCCCGGTATTTCCCGGATCGGATAAGCGAACGCTCCGGTTTGGAACGGGTAATCTCCTCAAACGTGGAGACGGACACAAATCGCCGGCTCGGGGTTGTGGGCTTGAATTTTCTAATCGGCATGCTGTATCCTTAAACCAGTTCGATCTTGTTGCCTGCTTGCAGCGTCACAATCGCTTTTTTATACCCGGTAGTCCATCCATACTTCTGAGTCCGCTGCCGCTTCTGCTTGCCCTTGCGATGCAGGGTATTGACCTTGACAACGTGAACTTTGAACAACTCCTCGACAGCCTTCTTGATTTCCCGCTTGTTGGCCGCCGGATCCACCTTGAAGCCATATTGATTAGCCGTCTCAATCCCCCGGGTGCTTTTTTCGGAAAGGATGAAAGTGCGAATAATGGTTTCGGCCGGTTTCATCAGCTCATGCTCCTCCCGCCGCCGCTTTCAAACGTTGCTCCAGCACCGCCATCCCCGACCGGGTCACCAGCAAGGCAGAATACCGAACCAATTGATAAGGATGAATCTCCCTGGCCAGCGCAACCGCCACCTTGGGTATGTTGCGAACTGCCAGCGTCACTTTCCGGTCCGCCTTGTCCAGAACAATCAGAACCACGCCTGTCAAGTTCAATGTTTTCAACAAGGCCGTCATGGCCTTGGTTTTCGGCGCAGCCAGCGCCAATTCATCAATCACGCGGATGGCGCCCGACGCTACTTTTTCGCTTAAAGCCCGGCGAAACGCCAACCGGCTCACGTTACGGGGAACGTGTTTCGAATAATCCCGCGGATGGGGACCGAACACGACGCCGCCGCCCCGCCAGATCGGCGACCGACGATACCCGGCCCGGGCGCGTCCCAGCCCCTTCTGGGCCCAAGGTTTGCGATTACTGCCGGCCACCTGAGCCTTGGTCAGCGTGGACGCAGTTCCCGCCCGCAGGCCTGCCTGAAAGGCGACGATCACCTCGTGCAACGCCTGTTTACCACGCTTTAATACCAACAGTTCATCGGCAATTTCCACATCGCCGACATTTTGGCCCTGACTATTCATCACCGGAATACGGCTCATAATCGAGGGCTCACTTTCTTCAACGCTTTCTTGATCATGATCACGGACCCGGCATGACCGGGGACCGCCCCGCAAACCAGAATCACGTTATCCGGCGCCATGATTTTAACCACCTTGAGATTCTGCTGGGTTATCCGGACGTTGCCCATGTGACCGGGCATGCGCTTCCCCTTGTGGATGCGCCCCGGCAGTTCACGGCATCCCACGGATCCCACCCGCCGCTTGGAATGACCGCCATGGGTCATCACGCCGCCCCGCATACGATGGCGCCGCATAACACCCTGAAATCCCTTGCCCTTGGTCACCCCCGCCACGTCCACATACGCCACATCCTTGAACAACTCCACGGTGACGACGTCGCCTTCTTTACAGGCATCGTCCGGCTCCACCGCGAATTCCGCCAGGTAGCGCTTGGGCGCCACGTTAATTTTTTTAAACCGGCCGAGCGCCGGCTTGAGCATGCGTTTTTCGGACATGTCTTCGAACCCGAGCTGGACCGAATCATAGCCTTCTTTCGCCTTCCGCTTGCGCTGGACGACGACACAGGGACCGCATTCCAGCGCGGTCACCGGAATCTGGCGGCCCTGATCAAAGACACGCGTCATTCCTATTTTTTTTCCGAGTATTCCCTGCATGACTCACTCAAATCTTAATGGAGATATCTACGCCGGCCGGCAGATTCAGTTTTTTCAGCTCATCCACCGTCTTAGCGGTCGGCCCGATAATATCGAGCAATCGTTTATGGGTTCGGATTTCAAACTGGTCCATGGATTTCTTGTCGGCGTGCGGACTGCGATTGACGCAGAAACTTTCGATCCGCGTTGGCAGGGGCGTTGGCCCCGCCACTCGGGCGCCGGTCCGTTTGGCGGTTTCCACAATTTCCAGCGCCGACTGATCCAAGACCCGAAAATCGAACGACTTCAAACGTATACGTATGCGTTGTTCTTCCATGCTTTAATCACCGACTTAAAATACGCTGCTGAATTTCCTCCGGAACGATTTCAAACACCCGCGGTTCCATCGTGTAACCGGCCCGCCCGCGGGTCAGCGACCTGATCTTGGTCGTATACCCGAAGAGTTCTGCCAAGGGAACATCGGCACGGATAATCCGCAAGGGAGGCTGACTGGCGAGTTCCTTGACCTTGCCGCGGCGCGCATTGAGATCACCTAAAACATCACCCATATACTCGCTGGGCGTAAAAATTTCAAGCGCCATAATCGGCTCCAGTAAAACCGGCGCAGCATTCTGAACCGCCTCCCGGAAGGCCATGATGGCGGCGGTTCGAAATGCCACCTCCGTCGAATCCACCGGATGCGCAACGGCGGCGCTCACCGCCACCCTGATATCCATCATGGCGAAATGCCCGAGCACACCCGTGACCATACCGTCGCGGATTCCTTCTTCCACCGCCGACCGGAAAATCGCCGGCAGCTGGATCGGCGACACCTTGAATTCGATTGGATTGCCTGATTGCCGGCCCGTTGGTTCCAAGTCCAGCCGGATTTTTCCAAACTGCCGCTTGCCGCCGATGTCCCGGTCAAATTCATACTCCCCCGTTCCCGGCCGGCTGATCGTTTCGCGGTAGGCGACCGTCGGCTCTCCCGTATTGGCCGCGACATGATATTCCCGCCAAATCCGGTCCCTGATAATTTCCAGATGAAGCTCCCCCATCCCATTGATCAGCGTCTGTCCCGTGTCGGCGTCCTTGGTCACGCAAAACGTCGGATCTTCGTCGCTCATCGCCTGCAACGCCTTGGTCAGCGCCTCGCGATCCGCCTGTGTTTTCGGCTCAACGGCCATGGCAACGACCGGCTCCGGGAAACGAATCCGCTCCAGCACGATCGGCTTGTGTTCCAGGCAAAGCGTATCGCCGGTGGACACATCCTTCAGGCCGACGATCGCGCCGATCTCCCCCGAGTACAGGGTTTCGATGTCGGCATGCTCGTCCGCGTGCATCAGCAGGATCCGCATGACGCGTTCCCGCTTGTTGGTTCTCGGGTTATACACGTTCTGTCCTTTTTTCAGACAGCCGGAATAGACTCGCACAAAGATCATCTTGCCCATGAAGGAATTATTCACCACTTTGAATGCCAGGCCGCTGAAGGGCTCAAAATCCCCCGTGGGCCGAGAAATCGCATCCTCGGTCTTTGGGTGAACCCCTTGGACCGGTGGTATATCGAGGGGCGAAGGCAGATAATCCACCACCGCATCGATCAGGGGCTGAATCCCCTTGTTGCGCAAAGCAGCGCCGCAGAGGACCGGGATTATCTGCCGCCGACAGGTCGCGCGGCGCAGTCCCGCTTTCAACACCTCCGCGGGAACATCCGGATTATCCAGGTAGGCCACCAACACCTGTTCGTCGGCTTCGGCCACGCGCTCCACGAGTTCGGCGCGGGCGCGTTCAGCGGCCACGGCCAGATCTTCCGGAATGCGTCCTGTTTTTAAGCCGGCTCCCTGGTCTTCCTCATCAAAGGTTATGGCATTCATCGCCACCAGATCAATGACACCCTGAAAACTGTCTTCCACTCCCACGGGCAATTGGACCGACACAGCCGGCGCGTTCAACCGACGACGTATCTCCTTAAGAACCCTGTCAAAATCAGCTCCTACCCGGTCCATCTTGTTGACAAAGGCCACCCGCGGCACACCGTACTTATCCGCCTGGCGCCAGACCGTCTCGGACTGGGGCTGAACTCCGCCCACGGCGCAAAACACGGCGACCGCACCGTCTAAAATACGGAGTGAGCGCTCCACCTCGGCAGTGAAATCAACATGACCGGGCGTATCAACAATATTGACCTGGCAATCCCGCCAGAAGCAAGTCGTGGCGGCGCTGGTGATGGTGATGCCACGCTCCTGTTCCTGGATCATCCAGTCCATTTTGGCGGTGCCCTCGTGAACCTCACCCATTCTATGCAGACGGCCGGTGTAGAAGAGAATCCGCTCCGTGATCGTCGTCTTTCCGGCGTCAATATGCGCCATGATGCCGAAATTCCGGACCTGCTCCAGATTCCGGCGGCGCCCTTCCGCATTACGGACCACGGGTTTGTCCGCTGCTTGCTGTTTCTTCTCTTTCAATAATACCACCATAACACACTACCAGTCGAAACTACCACTTGTAATGCGCAAACGCCTTGTTGGCCTGCGCCATCTTATGGGTATCATCCCGTTTCTTTACCGCATTTCCCTGATTCTTGAACGCATCCAGAATTTCCTGCCCCAGCGCCCGCCCCATCGGGACACCCTTCCGACCCCTTGAATACGAAATCAGCCAGCGCATGGCGAGCGCCAACTGCCGCTCATTGCTGACCTCGACGGGCACCTGATAGGTCGCGCCGCCCACGCGCCGGGACCGCACTTCAACCTTCGGCTTGATGTTGTCAATCGCCCGCATCAGCACTTCCAGGGGATCCTCCTTGCTCTGCTCCTTAATAAACTCCAACATGCCGTACACAATCCCTTCGGCGATGGACTTGTTACCGCCGATCATGACGCTGTTGATCAGTCGCCCGACCAGCTTGTTGTTGAAATTCAAGTCAGGTTCGATTTCGCGAATTTCCGCTCTGTGCCTTCTGGCCATGCCTCACCTTACTCTTTTTCTTTTGCTTTCGGCTTCTTGACACCGTACATGGACCTGCTCCGTTTCCGGCCCTCGACTCCGACACTGTCCAGCGTACCCCGGACGATGTGGTACCGAACCCCGGACAGGTCCTTGACACGACCGCCGCGCACCAACACCATGCTGTGCTCCTGCAGGTTATGCCCCTCGCCGGGAATATAAGCCGTGACTTCCTCGCCATTGGTCAGGCGCACCCGCGCGACCTTTCGCAGAGCCGAATTCGGCTTCTTGGGTGTCAGGACACGCACCGCAATGCAAACGCCACGCCGTTGAGGACATCCGGTCAGCGCCGGAGATTTGCTCCGACACCGAACCGCGCGGCGTCCCAGTCGAACCAGTTGATTGATCGTCGGCATTGGCCTTATGTCCTCCCTCAAAAAAACATGAACAGTAACAACTCGATTCCGCTTGTGCAATGCTAATTTAACAGCTTTGACAACTTATCCCCCGGCTCGGTTGCCGCCGCGAGCGGATCTTCCGGAATGGGCGCACCCATCGGCACAAGTTTGATAAACTTATTGGCGGGGAAACCAACACCCGCCGGAATCAGATGCCCCATGATAACATTTTCTTTAAACCCTAAAAGCTTGTCCGCTTTACCGAGAATGGCCGCTTCGGTCAACACGCGCGTCGTGTCCTGGAATGACGCCGCCGAAATAAAACTTTCCGTCTCCAGCGAGGATTTCGTGACACCGAGCAGAGCCGGCGCCGCTTCCGCCGGACGCTTGCCTTCGGCCTTCGCTTTCTGGTTCATCTCCTGAAACCGGTTTTTATCCACCAGCTCACCCCACATGAATTCGGTTTCTCCGGAATCCGTGATCCGCACTTTTCGCAGCATCTGGCGGACGATCACCTCGATATGCTTGTCGTTGATTTCAACGCCCTGCAGGCGATAGACCTCCTGGACTTCATTGACCAGGTATTCCTGCAACATCTGTGGCCCACAGACTTCCAAAATTTCCTGCGGCACGATCGGTCCTTCCGTGAGCGGTTCCCCCTTCTCCACATAATCGCCCTTGAACACGATGATATGTTTGCCGAGCCGGACAATGTGCTCCTCTTCGTCACCGGTCGTGGCATCCCGAACGATGAGCCGGCGCCCGCCGCGCTGAATACCGCCAAAATCCACAATCCCGGCGATCTTGGAAATTTCCGCGGCATCCTTCGGACGGCGCGCCTCAAACAACTCGGCCACCCGGGGCAGACCGCCGGTGATATCGCGGGTCTTCGCTTCCTTGCGGGGCGTCTTGGCCAGAACCGATCCGGCCTGAATCGCGCTCCCTTTGGTGACCACCACATGCGCGCCTGACGGAATGCTGTAACTGCCCAGCACGGCGCTCGTGTTCGCATCCTTGATTAGAATCTGAGGATGAATATCTTCACGGTAATCCAGGATGACGATGCCCTTGAGCCCGGTCGCAGCGTCCACTTCGACTTTCATGGATACATTTTCAACGAAATCGCGGAATTGCACCACCCCGCTTTGCTCGGTAATGATCGGCACGCTATGCGGTTCCCATTTGGCAAAGATATGGCCCTTGGACACCAAGCCGCCATTGGGCACGAAAATCATAGCGCCCACCACCAGACGATGTTGTTCCAATTCCTGGCCGTCTTTATTGGTAATGACGACCGAGGCATTCTTATTCAATACAATCTGATTACCCATTGCATCCATTACCACCCGCGCATCCCGGTAATGGACAATCCCGTTATTTTTGGCCACCAACTGCGGCTGAATCGCCCGGGAGCTGGCGGCGCCGCCGATGTGGAACGTCCGCATGGTAAGCTGGGTGCCCGGCTCGCCGATAGACTGTGCGGCGATAATACCGACAGCGGTGCCCAGTTCCACGGGCCGATCGGTCGTCAGGTCTCGGCCGTAGCATTTAGCGCAGGCGCCGTGCCGCGATTCGCAGGTCAGCACACTGCGGATTTTTATCATATCGATGCCTGTTTTCTCGATGCGTGCGGCATCATCCTCGGAAATATCATGCCGGGCGGCCACGAGGATACCCGGCCCCCTCGGATCCCGGATATCATCGAGCGCCGTACGGCCAATGATCCGCATGCTCAAGGGGATTTCCACGCCGCCGCTGATGGAGCTGATCTCGATACCGTTCAGGGTGTTGCAATCCTGCTCGGTGATAATCACGTCCTGAGCCACATCCACAAGCTTGCGGGTCAGGTACCCGGCATCGGCGGTTTTCAGGGCCGTGTCGGCCAGTCCCTTGCGGGCCCCGTGGGTGCTGATAAAGTATTCCAGCACGCTGAGCCCCTGGCGGAAATTCGAGATGATCGGCTGTTCGATGATTTCTCCTGAAGGCTTCGCCATCAAGCCGCGCATCCCGGCAAGCTGGCGAATCTGCTGACGGCTTCCGCGGGCGCCGGAATCAACCATCATGAACAGCGGATTAGGCAGGGCAGATCCCCTGTTTTTCTTGATGGCTTCAAACATCGTGCTCGCGGTCTCGTCTGTCGCGCGGGTCCAAACATCGATAATCTTGTTGTAGCGCTCGCCGTCGGTGATTACGCCTTTGCGATATTGTTTTTCAACATCCGCAATCTGTTCCCGGGCGCCGGCGATAATCTGGGTCTTTTCATCCGGCGTGATCATGTCCACCAGCCCGATGGAGATGCCCGTCAGCGTGGCGTGCTCAAAACCAAGAGTCTTGAGCTGGTCCAGCATGCCGACGGTTTCCGCATGACCGGACACGTGATAACATCGCCAGATAATGGTACTGAGAAGCTTCTTGGTGACCGTGTCATTGATAAAGCCCACCAAGTGCGGGAACACCTGATTGAAAAATACACGGCCCACTGTCGTCGTGATCACACGCTGATCGGCACTCCCGTAAACCGTCTGATGCAGATAATCCGGATTGCGTATCCGGATGGGGGTATGCACCTTGACATCGCCCATATCATAGGCAAACTTCACCTCGTCGGCGTTCGCGAAGATCGGCCAGTGATCCTGGCCCGGCTTGGACTCGCCCTTAACCGCGTTCGGATTCATGGTCAGGTAATAGATCCCAAGGGCAATGTCCTGGGTCGGCGTCATAACCGGCTTGCCGCTGGAGGGTGAAAATAGATTATTGGAAGACAACATCAGCATCCGGGACTCCAGCTGGGCCTCAATGGAAAGCGGGATATGCACCGCCATCTGATCACCGTCAAAGTCCGCGTTGAAGGCCGTGCAAACCAGCGGATGAATCTGAATCGCATCGCCCTCGATGAGCACCGGCTCAAAAGATTGAATGCTCAGACGATGCAGAGTCGGGGCGCGATTGAGCATGACGGTCTTACCCTTGATGACTTCGTCCAGCGCATCCCAGACCTCATCGCACTGGCTTTCAATCAACTTCTTGGCGCCGCGAACCGTATGCACGATGCCTTTTTGTTTCAGCTTGCGGATAATAAACGGCTCGAACAGAACCAGTGCCATTTTCTTGGGCAACCCGCACTGCCACAACGATAATTCGGGGCCCACCACGATCACGGAGCGGCCGGAATAATCAACGCGCTTACCCAGCAGGTTCTGACGAAATCGTCCCTGCTTACCCTTGAGCATGTCGCTGAGCGACTTAAGCGGCCGGTTCCCGGAGCCCACGACCGGCCGGCCATGCCGCCCGTTGTCCATCAAGGCATCCACCGCTTCCTGGAGCATTCGCTTCTCGTTGCGGATGATCACATCCGGCGTCTTCAGCATCAGGAGATTCTTCAGCCGGTTGTTGCGGTTAATCACCCGCCGATAAAGATCGTTTAAATCGGAAGTGGCAAAACGACCGCCTTCAAGAGGAACCAGGGGCCGAAGATCCGGCGGAATCACCGGCAGGACTTCAAGAATCATCCATTCGGGACGCATGGTGTTCAGGCGCAGACTTTCGATGATCTTCATCCGCTTGGCCAGTTTCTTGCGCGTCTGCTTGCTTCGCGTTGTGGCCATCTGCGATTCCAGGCTGGACATAATTTCCTTCATGTCCATTTTCTTCATCAAATCGCGCAGGGCCTCGGCGCCGATCTTGGCGACAAACTCATCGGGGTATTTCTCCTGGGCCTCCCGATATTCCTCCTCCTTGAGAACCTGTTTTTCACCCAACGGAGTCTTCCCAGGATCGATCACAATGTAATCCTCATAATAGAGGATGCGTTCCAGCACGCGGGCGGAGAGATCGAGCACAAGTCCCAGCCGGCTCGGCGTGCACTTGAAGAACCAGATATGGGAAACCGGGACAGCCAACTCAATATGCCCGAGGCGCTCCCGACGTACGCGGGACAAGGTGACTTCCATGCCACAGCGGTCGCAGATGACCCCCTTATGCTTGATCCGCTTGTATTTGCCGCAACTGCACTCCCAATCCCGCTGAGGACCAAAAATCCGTTCGCAGAACAGACCGCCCCGCTCCGGCTTGTAGGTGCGGTAATTGATTGTTTCCGGATTCTTCACTTCCCCAAAACTCCACGAGCGGATCGTCTCGGGGGAAGCTAAGCCAATGCTGACCATGTCAAAATCGGCCCGCTTACCGCTATCAGGATTCCGTTTGGAGTAAATCGTATCCACCAATGCCTCCTGTCATTCCGCTGAGTCGTTCATGTTCGTCACAATACGGCAGTCGTCTTGCTGGTCGCGTCCAATCGGACATCCAGTCCCAGACTCTGCATTTCCTTGATCAATACATTAAAGGATTCCGGCATGCCCGGTTCGATGACATTCTCGCCTTTAACGATCGACTCGTAGATGCGCGTACGGCCAGCAACGTCGTCGCTCTTCACCGTCAGAATTTCCTGCAGGGCGTATGCCGCAGAATAAGCTTCCAAGGCCCACACTTCCATTTCTCCAAAACGCTGGCCGCCATACTGGGCCTTGCCGCCCAACGGTTGTTGCGTGACCAGCGAATAAGGCCCCACGGCGCGCGCATGAATCTTATCGCTGACAAGGTGATGCAGCTTAAGGATGTAAATTATGCCGACCGACACCGATTGCTCAAACGGCTCGCCGGTCCGACCGTCAAAAAGCTGGATTTTTCCTGTTTCCGGCAATTGCGCCTTCTTGGCCAGCCCTATAATCTTTTGTTCTGAAATACCGTCAAAAATCGGCGTGGTTACATAGAGATCAAGTTTCTGGCAGATCCACTGCAAATGCGTTTCCAGCAATTGCCCCACGTTCATGCGTGACGGCACTCCCAGCGGATTGAGCACAATATCCACGTGGGTCCCGTCCGGCAGGAAGGGCATATCTTCATCCTTGACAATGCGCGCCACCACGCCTTTGTTCCCGTGCCGCCCCGCCAGTTTGTCACCAACCTCCAGCCGTTTCTTACTGGCAATATACACCTTCACCTGCTTGATGACCCCGTCATCCACATTGTCGCCGCTTGATAGCCGATCCACGGATCGTTCCCGCTCGATTTCAATTTCGGAAAATTTGCTCTTGTATTCGTTGATGATCCCCTGGATTTTGACCTGAATCGGACTGGGATCAATTTCGATATGTTCACTGACCATGGCCAGTTTACGGAGCAGGGTTTTCGTAATCTTGCGATTCGCCGGAATGATGATTTCCCCGGTCTCTCCGTTGAGGACATCCAACGGGATTTTCTCCCCCAGAAGCACGTTGCTCAGGGCTTCCGTCAGAACTTCGGTCAACTGCAGTTTCTTGCTCTTATAGTCTTCCTCGATCTGTTTGGCCTGCTGACGGCGCTCGCGGGCCGAGAGATTCTCGCGGCTGATGTTCTTCTGGGCCGACACGTTAACGTCCATCACGATTCCGTAGGTTCCGCTGGGCACGGTCAGGGACGTGTCCCGGACATCGGCCGCCTTCTCTCCGAAAATGGCGCGCAACAGGCGCTCCTCCGGCGCTAATTCAGTTTCACTCTTGGGCGTGACTTTGCCCACGAGAATGTCTCCGGGCTTAACATAGGCGCCAATGCGGATCACGCCATCCGTGCCCAGATTTCGGAGCGCGTCCTCACCGACGTTCGGAATATCGCGGGTAATCTCCTCAGGTCCCAGCTTCGTGTCGCGGGCGCTGGATTCGAACTTTTCGATATGGACTGAAGTGAACATATCCTCGCGGACCACGTGTTCACTGAGTAGAATAGCGTCCTCAAAGTTATAACCGCACCACGGCATGAAGGCGACAAGGACGTTGCGGCCAAGGGCCAGTTCCCCGCCCGCCGTATTGGGACCATCCGCCAGAATCATCCCCGGAGTGACCCGCTGGCCAACCTTAACGATTGGTTTCTGATTGATGCATGTTCCCGCATTGGACCGCAAAAATTTGCGCAGCACGTACTCCTGAACCTGGGCGCAGTCCTTGCTCCCCTTCTTGGGCAGCTTGCCATCGGGCGTGACAAGGATCTTGCTTGCCGACACATAGGCCACTTTGCCGGAAGCGGTGGCCGCCATCATGCAGCGGGAATCTTCCGCCACTTTCTTCTCCAACCCGGTCACCACGTAGGGCGCTTCGGACCGGAGCAGCGGAACGGCCTGCCGCATCATGTTGGATCCCATGAGCGCGCGATTCGCATCGTCGTGCTCCAGGAAGGGAATCAAACCGGCGGCAACGCTGACCACCTGTTTCGGCGAGGCATCCATATACTGTACCGTTTCCTTGGGCTTTTCCAGGAAATCGCCCCGGTAACGAACCGAGACGACAGCGCCTGTAAAGCGACGCTTTTCATCCAATGGCGCATTGGCCTGGGCGATGATAAAATTTTCTTCTTCATCGGCCGGTAAATATTTCACCTCATCCGTCACGCAGCCGTCCACAACCTTCAGGTACGGAGTCTCGAGAAAGCCGAATTCATTGACCCGCGCATACGTGCCCAGGGAGGAAATCAGTCCGATGTTCGGGCCTTCCGGCGTCTCAATGGGACAGATACGTCCATAATGACTGCTGTGCACGTCACGGACTTCAAACCCGGCCCGTTCCCGGCTCAGACCGCCGGGTCCCAGCGCGCTCAGCCGCCGCTTATGCGTCAGTTCGGAGAGCGGGTTCGTTTGATCCATGAACTGGCTCAACTGACTCCGGGCAAAGAAATCCTGAACGGACGCCGACAGAGATTTGGGATTAATCAAACGCTGGGGCGTGATTTTTTCCACCGTGGAATCAATGAACACCATCCGTTCCCGCAGGGTCTTTTGTGTGCGGGCCAGACCCAGACGGCATTGGTTTTCCACCAGTTCGCCCACGGTCCGCAGGCGCCGACTGCCCAGATGATCAATGTCATCCACCATGCCCTTGCCCCGCGACAGATTGATGAGATAGCGGAGGGCCTCGATCACATCCTCGTTGTCCAGTGCCCGCAGATCCTTGTCCTTTTTCAATCCAAGCTTCTGGTTGATCTTGTAGCGCCCCACCCGGCCCAAATCAAAGCGGCGGGGATCAAAAAACAGGTTTTTTAGCATCAGGCGGGCATTGTTCACCGTCGGCGGATCGCCAGGACGAAGCTTCTTGAAAATCTCCTTGAGAGCGTCCTCTTCCGAATGGGTAGTATCCTTCTGAACATTGCGCAGGAATGTCCCTTCATCCCAGGATACATCAACCACATCGACCGCATTGAACTTGGCCACCTGCATCTGTTTAAGCAGGCTCCGCGTGACGGCGTCGTACCGGCGACCAAGAATCGCCTGCGAATCCACGTCGATGATATCATCCTTGAGGACCCGATGGGCCAACTGCTCATCGGTCAGGTTCTCGTGGAGGGGAAGTTTTTCGAAGCGATAATACAAGCCCAGCAGTTCATCATCGGTGCCGTAGCCGACGGCGCGCAAGAATGTGGAAGCCAGAAACTTCCGGCGCCGGTGCTGACGATCGAGATAAATATTGATCAGGTCGCTGGCGTCAAACTGGACTTCCACCCATGATCCATGATCGGGAATCAGACGGAAGGAGTAAATCGTGGAACCATTGGAATGCAGCGACTGTTCGAAACAGATGCCGGGTGACCGGTGAAGCTGACTGACAACGACGCGATCGGCGCCGTTGATGATGAAACTGCCGCTCTCGGTGTCCATGGGTATTTCCCCCATGTACACCTCTTCCTCACAGACTTCGTCCCCGTTTTTCAAACGGAAAGTGACATAGAGCGGCGCCGAAAACGTTTCCCCTTCGCGCAGGCACTGCTCCGGAGTCCGCTTGAACTGTTTAAACTCGTATTTGACGAAATCCAGAATGAACCGGCCGTCATAACTCTCGATCGGGAACACCTCTTTCAGCACGGCCTGTAACCCGATGAGTTTCCGACGGTTAGGCGCCACGTCCTTCTGCAGGAAGTCCCGATAGGACTTCGTCTGAATTTCAATCAAATCAGGCGGCTCAATGATATCCTTCAGTTTTCCAAAGTTGATTCGTTCGACCATTCAGCACCTTTTCTTGAATAATTTCAAAGTTTCCGAATGACCCTTTGCGGCCGCTCCGCCACCAAAGGACATAGAGATTGCGCCGACGAAGGTTGTTCCATCGCCTGGCCAACACTCCTACTATTTAATTTCCACTTTCGCGCCGACCTTTTCCAGTTGTTCCTTAAACTTAGCTGCCTCTTCCTTGGAAATGCCTTCCTTAACCGACTTGGGCGCTCCTTCGACCAGGTCCTTGGATTCTTTCAATCCCAGACCGGTAATGGCGCGAACTTCCTTGATGACCTGGATCTTCTGGGCGCCCACGCTGACAAGGACAACGGTAAATTCCGTTTGAACCTCCTCGGCTTTAGCGGCCGGCGCGCCGACCGCCATGGACATCGCGGCCATCGGCGCCGCGGCCGAAACCCCCAAGCGCTGTTCCAGGGCTTTCACCAGTTGGGAAAGCTCCAGCACGCTGATGGTCTCAATCCAACTTACAAACTCGGCCATCTTTCCTTCGACCTTGACTTCGGCGCCCGGGGCCGGCGCGTCAGCCGCTTCTGTTGTCACTTCTTCAACCATGACTGCTTCTCCTCTATCCTGTTGTTCTACTTCGCTTGACTCTTTTTATCCTGAACGGCCTTCAGGACATAGACCAGGCTTGAGACTTTTTGTTTCAGCACACCGACCAGCTGAGACATCGGCGCGGCAATCGTCCCTACCAGCATGCTGTACAGAACCGGCTTGGCGGGAAGATTGACCAGAATCTCAATATCCGCCGGCGAAAAATACCGGCCATCGAACCGGCCCAACTTGATGGTCGGCAGGCGATTTTCATCGTTGAATTCCTTCAGCAGTTTCGCCGCCTCAATCACATCGCCCGACCCAGTTACCAGAGCGGTCGGTCCCAGGAACGCCTGATCTGCCGGTCCCCAGTTGAGCTCGGCGACCACCCGCTTGCATAACCGGTTCGGCACTACATGAATCTGGGCATGCAGTTTGGCCAGACGATGGCGCAACGCATCTGACTGCCGGACTTTCATTCCACGGTAATCCGTCAGGATGACATAGCCGGCATTCACCAGCCACGCACGAAGGTCATCGTTAATTGATTTCTTTTCCAGCCTCATGGTTGCCTTCCCGGTTTTAGGCCCTCTCACTCACGCGAATCGGCAGTCCTACGCCCATCGTGGAACTGACCACGCATCGCTTGACATAAATTCCCTTGGTGGAAGCCGGCCGGGCAGCGAGAACGGCATCCATCACCGCACGGCCGTTCTCCGCCAGCTTGGCCGCTTCAAATGACCGCTTGCCGAACGGAACCATAAGGTTTCCGTGCCGATCCATGCGAAACTCCACGCGACCGGCCTTGAACTGTTTCACTGCCGACGCGACGTCATCGGTCACGGTGCCGGTTTTCGGGTTCGGCATCAGGCCGCGGGGCCCGAGAAATTTACCCAGTTTCCGCACTTCCTTCATGGCATCGGTCGTGGCGACGGCCACGTCAAAGGCGGTATGGCCGCCCTGGATTTTAGCAATCAGATCTTCATACCCCACCTCGGCAGCGCCGGCAGCCTTCGCCGCATCTGCCGCCGCGCCCGTTGCAAACACCAGTACGCGGACGGTCTTGCCCGTACCGTGCGGCAGGGCAACGGTGCCGCGCACCGTCTGCTCCGACTTCTTGAAATCTATGCCGAGCCGAAAGGCAATATCCATGGTTTCATCGAACTTGGCAGCCGGGTTATCCTTGATGAACGCTATGGCTTCCTCCAGCTCATAGACCTTGGCCGCCACCTTGGTTTTGATCCCGCGATAACGTTTTCCGTGCCTGATCATGATTTAATCCACCACTTCAACGCCCATGTTCCGGGCGGTTCCCTCGATAATCCGCATCGCCCGATCTTCCTGGGTCGTGTTCAAATCCCGCAATTTGGCTTTGGCAATCTCGCGAACCTGCGCCCGCGTGACCTTGCCGACTTTGTCGCGATTCGGAACGGCCGAGCCCTTGGCCAAACCGGCCGCTTGCTTGATCAGCACGGCGGCGGGCGGACTCTTGGTAATAAAAGTGAACGATTTATCCTGGTACACGGTGATAACCACCGGGATCACCAAGCCGGCCTGACTCTGCGTGGCCGCGTTGAACTCCTTGCAAAAGGCCATGATGTTGACGCCCTGCTGACCCAGCGCCGGTCCCACCGGCGGCGCCGGATTGGCCTGCCCCGCAGGAATCTGCAGTTTAATCAAGGCCGTGACTTTCTTTGCCATATGTCTCCCCCGTTGAGTAATCGGCAGGGCATACGCCCGACCGGTTGCTAAACGTGTTCCACCTGCCAATATTCCAATTCCACCGGCGCGGTGCGTCCGAAAATCGATACCGACACCTTAAGCTTACCGCGATCCGGATCCACTTCCTCGATAACCCCGCTGAAATTCAGGAACGGCCCATCGTTGATCTTGACGGTTTCACCGGGCTCAAACGCGACCTTCGGTTTGACCTTTTCCTTCTTGTCGTTGACCTGATATAAAATGGATTCAACTTCGCTCAGCCGAAGCGGTACCGGTCGCTCGCCGCCGACAAATCCGATAATACCCGGCGTGTCACGGACAAAATACCACGCCCGATCATTGATCTTGCCGTCATCGTTGTACAACTGGATCTGGATCATCACATACCCGGGATAAAACATGCGGGTGGTCGTCGTCTTTTTACCCTTCTTGACTTCCGAAACCTTTTCAGAAGGGATGGAAATATCACCGACCAGATCGCCGACTTCCTCGGTCTTGACACGGCGTTCCAGACTTTCCTTGACCTTGACCTCCTTGCCGGTCATCGTATGTAAAACAAACCACTGCTTGGCCATGACTTCTCCCGGCGGCCACCACGGCCGGTCACAGAATAAATCTTAAAAGCTTCATGAGCACAAAATCACTGACCCCGACAAACAACCCCAATGCTACTACCGATAAAATGACAACCATGGTGGATTCCATCAACTCTGAGCGGGTCGGCCAAGCCGATTTTTTCAACTCGACACCAACTTCATTGAAAAAGGCGCCAACCTTGACAATGAATTGTTTGATCTTTTCCACCACAACACCCGCCTTCACGCCCAATAAACATCACTTGGCCGGTTTCGGCAATCGGGAAACATCCATCACCGGCCCTCGGCACGAACTCCAGGGCAGGCCAGGGGGGATTTGAACCCTCAACACCCGGTTTTGGAGACCGGTACTCTGCCAATTGAGCTACTGGCCTTCCACCGATTCATTTATCGGATTTCGCGATGCGGGGTATGTTTGCGATCAAACCGACAGAATTTTTTAAGCTCCAGTCTGTCAGGAGTGCGCTTCTTATCCTTGGTTGTCGTATAATTCCGCCGCTTGCATTCGACGCAAGCCAAAGTGATAATTTCTCTCACCATGACAACGAGAATCCCCCAACGCAAAATCGGTCCTTTTTGAAAGAATGCACCCGGCGCTCAACGCCCGGTCCCGCCCTTGCCTATTCAGTAATTACTTGATCACTTCCGTCACCTGGCCGGCGCCGATGGTGCGCCCGCCTTCGCGGATGGCAAACCGGACGCCCTTCTCCATGGCAATGGGAACAATCAGTTTCACTTCAATCTCAACATTATCGCCCGGCATCACCATTTCCACGTTCGCCGGCAAAAATACTTCGCCGGTCACATCGGTGGTCCGGAAATAGAACTGCGGACGATAGCCTTTAAAGAACGCTTTATGCCGTCCGCCTTCCTCCTTGCTCAGGACATAGACCTGCCCCTTGAAATGGGAATGCGGCGTAATGGATCCCGGCTTGGCCAGGACTTGCCCGCGCTCAACATCTTCTTTGCGAGTGCCCCGGAGCAGACATCCGACATTGTCGCCGGCCTGCCCCTGGTCCAGAAGCTTGCGGAACATTTCCACGCCGGTCACCACGCTCTTCTGCGTATCCCGCAAACCGACGATTTCCACCTCGTCGGCAACCTTGATAATCCCGCGCTCCACCCGGCCGGTAACCACTGTCCCGCGGCCTTCAATGGAAAACACGTCTTCAATCGGCATCAGAAACGCCTGATCGAGAATACGGACCGGCTCGGGAATATAACTGTCCAGAGCATCCATCAACTCCTGAATACATTTAGCGGCCGGGTCATCCACGGACGTGACATTCATCGCTTTCAGCGCGCTGCCGCGGATGATGGGCGTCTTGTCGCCGGGGAACTGATAACTGGTCAACAAATCGCGGATTTCAAGTTCGACCAAGTCCAGAAGCTCCGGGTCATCCACCGTATCCACCTTGTTCAGAAACACCACAATGGAAGGCACACCCACCTGACGGGCGAGCAGAATATGCTCGCGGGTCTGGGGCATGGGCCCGTCGGAGGCGCTGACAACCACAATGGCGCCATCCATCTGCGCGGCGCCGGTGATCATGTTTTTCACATAGTCGGCGTGGCCGGGACAATCCACGTGAGCGTAATGGCGTTTTACGCTGGAGTATTCCACATGCGACGTGGCAATGGTCAGAATTTTTGTCGGATCGCGGCGCCCCTGGGATTCGGACGCCTTGGCCACCTGATCGTAGCTGATAAAATTGCTCAGCTTCTTCAGCGACTGCACCTTGGTAATGGCCGCCGTCAACGTGGTCTTGCCATGGTCCACATGTCCGATGGTACCCACATTCACATGCGGCTTTGTTCGTTCAAATTTTTCTTTTGCCATGACCGGTCTCCTTCCTTGTTCGCTGTTTCACACGCATCTCAACATCCAGAGCCCACGAACGGGATTGAACCGTTGACCTCATCCTTACCAAGGATGTGCTCTACCAACTGAGCTACATGGGCAACAACCCATGGTCCCGCCCGAAGACAATAAAACCCCTTGACTTCATCTCCCACCTTTTCCGAAACAGAAAATGAAGGCCTCAGAGTGCCCAAGGCCCCGGCCCATGAGTGCCGAAACCCATTTGCTAAAATGAATTACTTAATAAATGCAAAGCATGAATACTACCAGCTTGTAAAAAACTGTCAACGGTTTTTTTGATTTTTTTGTAATGCGTCAGTTATTGGGGGGAGGGGATGCGTTGCTGCCGCAAAAAAAGGCGGAAGTGTTTCTGAAGGAACCATGCTATTTGCCGGCACCCCGTTTCTTGCGCAGTGCTTTGACTTGCGCCAGATGATCGTTCACCTTGCGGATGGCCAGCAGGAGTTGATCCAGATAGCGACGCGTCCCCAGTAAATGGGCATGGTCCAAAACCAGCGCCGTTTCATGGACGGCCTTTTCCACGTTCGGCAATTTCAAGGTCCGGAAATTCTGCATGGTTTTCTTATCCCGGAACGGAACGGGACTGGTCACATCATAAAGATTCATTTGGGGGCTGGCATATACCGGGCAATACGGATTGCCGAGTCCGCAACGTTCCGCTCTCAGGGCCTGCATATATTCCGGTTTCGTCACACCGCCGGCCTGCGAAGGATCGAACACCAGCGTCATCGTATAATAGGCCTGCCGCGTCACCCGCGGATCGCGGCGCGCCGCGCGCAGGGGTCCGCCCATCGCCGCCAGACGCTCCGCCAGGTATTGGGCGTTTTCATCGCGCAGGCCGGTCTGCCGGCCGAGCCGCCGCAGTCCGCCCCGCAGGAGCACGGCCTGCATCTCGGTGATGCGATAATTATGGCCATAGCGATTGGCCGGTTTGCCGTCCGGCCCCCACCCCACATGCTTGAGCGCATGCACGGTTTCATAGACGGCTTTGTCATTGCAGGTCACGGCGCCGCCTTCGCCGCTGGTCAGCAATTTGCTCTGCTGGAACGAGAAACTGCCGGCGTCGCCGATGGCGCCCGCACCCCGGTTGCGCCAGCGGCTCCCGTGCTGATGCGCCACGTCCTCGACCACTTTCAGTTTATGCCGACGCGCGATGTTCATAATGGCATCCATGTCACACATGCACCCGTACAAGTGCACCGGGATGATCGCTTTTGTTTTTCTCGTGATCGCTTTTTCGATCGCCGCCGGATCGATACAGAGCGTTTCCGGGTCGATGTCCACCAGAACCACGTTGGCGCCGACATCCAACGCCGCCTGCGCCGTCGCCACGAAGGTCAACCCCGGCACAATCACCTCGTCACCGGGTTTGACTCCCACGCCCTGCAGAGCACACTGGATTGTTACGGTGCCGTTAGCCAGGCACAGGCAATACTTACTGCCAATGAACTTCGCATACTCCTTGCAGAAGGCTCTTTCATGCGGTCCCAGCCAACTCCACTTGCCACTGCGCACAACCTGCTCCATCCAGATCAATTCCTGGCGGCCTGACACCGGCCACGCCGGACATTTCATCGTCACCGCCGGTTTTCCACCTCCCAGGGCCAACGCGCTGTGTTTCAGCATCTTCATGGTTCATTCCTCCCAAGCTTTTCGCCATTTCAGCGTTATTAACACTCGTTGCTTAATTCGACTTGTGCTTTTTGGGCTAATGTACCATTATTATAAGAATATTTAAACGATCATCATTGCGAATCAATTAACATATATTGCCATGAAAAACAGGCTCTTTGACGACCGCCTTCTGCCCGTCCTACTCGATATCCGGACCTGGAAGCTTGTGAGTGCGCGCTGGACCGATGGCCAACCGGTTTCAGTTTCCCGGCACCGCCGCTGGATGGCGACCCACCAGCACACGCATGCCTATCCGGAAGTCATGATCGGCCTGCGCGGCCGTACGGTGTACGGCTTCAACCACCGAATTTTCCCGTGCCGACCAGGAACGGTGTTCGTGTTGGATCCGGCACTGGCACACGACAACGGCTACCCACCTTGGACAATGGCCGCCACCTTTTTGTGGATTTCATTCGTCGAGGACAAAGCCATGGCGCGTCTCTTGACCTGTCACCGGGGCCGCATCCGCATCCAAGTTAATATTCACTGCCTTATCGATCTGGACCACGCCGGTCTCTGGCGCCAAGGAATTTCCTCGGCATTCCGGGCGGGACTACCGGCGGAACTGATCCGCCTGCGCCTGCTGGCGGCATTGGCAGAAGTCGTGGCCACGCTCGTGGAAGAAGGCTATCGCGATGCGGCAGGTGATCCCCAACACCGGTTTCAGCAGGAGAAAATCGAAACGATCTGCCGGCATATCCGGAAGACCGGCGGCGCCGACGCGCACCTTGATCATCTGGCCCAACTTGCCGGTTACAGCAAATTCCATTTTCTGCGCCTATTCCAGCGCCACACCGGACAATCCATTCACGCGTATGTCAATCAAGCCCGTCTTCACAAAGTCAAGGCGCTGCTCGCCGGCGGCATGGCGCTCAAAACCATTGCCACGGAACTCGGTTTTTCCTGTCCGGCCGCCTTCTCGCGCTGGTATCGCCCGTTCCGTAATTAGAGCCTGTCCCGTTATTCCGTGGGTCTTGAAAACACAGGGCATATCGTATTAAAGAGGAGGGGCAAGAGTACCCTAAAAGGATACTTTGCCCCAAATCCGTGTGTTATAGTGCCCGATGAGCTATCAAATCATAC
>JAHIJO010000052.1 GCA_018898455.1 Verrucomicrobiota bacterium
CCAGAGCACTCCATTTCCTGGAAGTTCAACCGGCTTTTCTGTGCCGGTTTGCTCATATCTGAGTGATGTGACCGCCGGAAACCGGCTGTGATTGATCAGGATCGCCAGCAGTCGTCCGCCCGCATGCCGCCGCACATCGAGTTCGATCCGCGGATCCGGGCAGGCGATGGGACAACTTAAACCCACAGCTTGAGCGACCCCCCGAAAAAATGCGTGTATGCCATGGCAACCCAGCGCTTCCGGCCGAATACCGGCTAACGCCGCCTCCGGCGGGTAGGCCATGAAGTAAGCCTGACCTTTTCCCAGCGCATGCCGCGTGGCCAAAGGCCGGCCATCCTTGTCGCGGCTGAGCACATCGGCGCCGGCAGAACGCACCTGCAGATAGCTGCCTCCATGAGGCAATACCAGTCCTTCGCAGGAGGAAAACATGTCCTGACAGTCTTGCATAACGACATCGTCAATGACATTAACCCGTCCTTCCACGACCACGCCAAATAACGCGTTGAATATTGAGCTCGTATGTCGGCTGGTAGAAACAAGCGTACCACCACGTTCAACCCATGTTTTGAGCTTCAACCAGGTTCCGGTCAGCAATGGAACTCCCGCCGAGTCGGGCAAAAACAACAGCTTCCCTTTATAATCGTCAAGATCATCCGCCCACACATAGCGGACCCGCAGCCCGGCCTGGCGCAGGAAAACATAATGATGAAATAACAGGCTGAATTCCTGATGGGCAGACGACGGGTTCTGCGCCGGAACCAGTACGCCGACTTCCGGCATAACCGACATCCATTCGGATGGAGGAAACTCGTCAGTAAACCGGGCAAACCGGCACAGTTCCTCACCGGCGGGTTTCAATTGGCCGTCTTCCCTGATAATCCCAAACCGTTTTTCAATGGTGTATTTATCCATGGGTGGGAGATGCTGAATGGCGTCATTAAAGTCGTTCCACACCCAGGGCATGACACCTTGCGAACCGTTCGCCAAATTACTGAACAGACATACGCGATAGTATGCGCCGATATGTTCCTCCGAAGCCTCAATATCGCTCCAGCCGGGCGCCTCGCAGGTAAAGATGCCTTTTCCCGCGCAATCGTTCATGCGCGCGGACCAGCCCAGGAACCAGGTGCTACGGAAGCCGTGAATCAAATCCTCGTTGTTGTGGGGCGGATAGGCCGTAACCGTCATGACATCCAGAGTTCCGGCGGCCCGCCGGATATCCATCCCATACTGACCGGTGGCAATGTGCCCGAAACCAAGGGTCACCGCACGCTGCGGATCGGCGTCCTTGATCGCGCGATAGAGGCGCTCCAGCCATTGATGAAAACGGTCCGTGTCATAGGGAAGCTGGTCGGCGCCGGGATGACGACTATACCATTCCGGCTCGTCGCAGATATCCCAGCAAAGAATATTGGAGCTGTCTCGAAACCGCTTCACAAATGCCGTTATATGTCGCGCTGCCAGGTCGGTCATCCGTTCCGAGAAAAAGCTTTCCCGGTTTCGCCAGGACACGTCGTAATCCTGGGTGGCAACCCCGACCAGAAACCAGGGCATGACGAACAATCCGCGCTCGCGCGCCATATCTAAAAAAGTCGAAAAACGGGAAAACATCTCGGGCCGGAACTGTCCCGGCGCGGGCTCGGCGTACTCCCAGTGGATCGGAACGCGAACGGCATTAAGACCGGAAACGGCGATCCGTTCCAGGTCGGCGGCAATGATTTCAGGCCGCCAGTCTTCCCAGAAATTGGTGCAGACATGCCGCGCCACATAATTGATTCCGACAACATATATCGGCTGTCCGTCCAGATCGAATCCCGCGGCGGGATTCCAGCGGCATATCTGACGATCCCTAAAGGCAATACGATTCATGTTTTCCCCCTAACCGGATAGACGCCGGGTCAATTGGTCCAGACTGATCTGAAATCGTTTGTTACATGTTAAAACCCAAGGCGCAAGAATATCTTCCCCACCGAACTCCATAGTGAGCCAACCCGATTGCCTCCTGACCGACTGGGTCCTGCCAAGGCTGGGAATGGCCCCGTTAAAGCCCAATTGATGAAGCTCCCACGATCCTTCGGATTTTTCGGAATGGATTCGATAGATTCCCGATGCTTGGGGAAACACCAAAACACTTCTACTGACGCCCATATCCCGGCTATCGAGTGACAGCCAATAACATGTGCCGGCACCATCAATAAGGGCCTTGCCGTTGGTCGCAAGCGAAAGGAACCCTACCGCTCCAAGCAATCGGCCTTTGTCGAGCAACAGTACGCCAAGCCGATCCTGGTCAAAGCGATAGGAGAACAATCGGTTTTCCAGCCTGACGCGTTCAGGCATTTCGCGGGTTGGTTGTTTTTCCAGATCGGCGAGCAGGTGATAGGTCATGTTCCGAAAATGACGGGTGAAATGATAGGGAGCCTGGATGTCCAGCTTCGGCTCGCACCGGTATATGGCCCCATAAACCTGGCGGACAAAGTCCGCGGGTGATCCCGGGTCCAAGGCAATGGCCCTGCCGGCCTTTATCAGGTTTGTCAACCCGGCCGGATCGGGACGGAATCCATCCCTTTGCCAGAGCAAGATTGTGCCGCCGGCACCCATGCATTGCAGTGCGGCTGATAATCGATCATCGGGGTCGGTCAGCCGGGGAATGACCAGAAAACGGGGAAGCGGAGATAATAACGGCAACTCGCTTTCATCAATAATGCGGAAAGGTATCTCCGCCTTGATCATGAAGCGCAGTTTTTCCTCCAGACAGACATCCCCCGCGACGAGCTCCGCATTCTGCTGCTGGGTAAAACGCATGCGCTTGGCGGGCAGAAGCACCACGATATCGTTGCGGGGCACAGGCGGCATCGGTTGTTGTCCCGCAATCAGAAGCGATTCGGCCCAGAAAGTGCGACCCGTTGCCTTCGGTTGATTATCATGGGCATACAGACAACCCCAGGGAAACTGGGCATGGGCAGGATCACGCAGCATCCAGTTCAGCAAAAGCGCTTGTCCCTGGACAATGCCAAGTCGTAAATTCAGGCGATATTTATGTGAGGACTCGGCTGTTTCCGGGGGATCGTACTGGCCGAACTCGGCATTGGTGGTGGCCTTGCCTTGAAGCGTAGAATCAACCAGCATATTTGGCAAGGGATCAGGTCGCATGGCGTGGTGGGAAATTGCCAGAAAATCAAGTTCCCGCCCCGTATCTTTAATCAATCGGAACAACCGGGGATGATTGACGAACTCGGCCGTGAGTAAGGTGCCGGGCCGTTCCTTGGCTATGGCCTTGCGCAGGGCGGCGCACCAATTGTTGAAGGCTTGCGCATCATGGGGCAGACCATCATCAAAAAGGTAAAAGAAGACTCCTCGGAAACGGGCCATGCGACGGGCAAACTGCCGGGCTAACCTGATCGCCAAATGTTTGGCTCGGATGCACGCCAGCGCGCCCGGAAAGAACAGACAGGGCGCGAACACAATGCCATGGTGCCGGCACATTTCCGCCTGGGTTTCAATGATGTCCCAGACCGTTGCGGGGAGGTTGCCCGATGATTCGTAATAGGACAAGTGGACCGGTGAAAATACCCTGAGGTTCATGGCACGCATCTGTTTAAAGAGATCCTCCCATGAGAGCGGATTTTCATCGGGCTGTCCCCATTGATGAAACCCATCCGTCCGCGCTCCCAGCAACAAGGAGGGACGTTCATTTAAACGAAAAACATTCTGGCGATAGGCGAGGGATGGACCCCAAGCCTTGGGGCTTGAACGCCGGACCCAAACGCCCGTTTCCAGGCAGTCAATGATCTGTCCGTTCTGTTTCAGCGTTGCCTGGATAACAAGTAATCCCGGTTGAAGATGTCGGGGAATCGACAGATTGATTTCTTGTTTGCGTTTAAGCGGTCGCTCACAATGTGTCCGTTTGGCAATAATCCGATCCGCTTGCTTTAATGTGAATTCCAGTTGTGATGGTTGACCGGAAGGCGATGAAGGAGTTATTCCCACATGGGCCCGTACGGTCTCACCGTAACTCACTCGGTACCGATCGGGTCTGATAAAAGAAAACCGGGAAATGTGAACCAATTGCTGGGACAGCCCCGCCAGCCAGAGATGAAACGCCTCGGCTTCGGTTCGCTTCAGACCGGAAAAGTCGTCGATTTCAATCAGTCCCCAGCGGGAGTTCCGATACCTGCCGGCAAAATTAATCAACTCCGCTCCGGCCATCCCTTGATACGACAAGCCCTTGCCATCCGTGGCGCGGATCAAGGGAACTAAACGCGCACAAGGGGTCTGGAAGATCGGATTATAATCGTGCCCCCAAACACCATACATGAGCGGTTGCGCTGCCACGCGTTGGCGACGTTGAACATTAGTCGCCGACCATAAGCCTTCTTTAACCAAAGCCTGTTCCTGCTCAATCGAAAGGATTTCACCCAAATCGGCGGTAACGGCATGACCGGAAAAACAACCGTTCAAGGTCAGCGGCGCCGGCCACTCCTTGCCTGATAAGCATTCGGCATTGTTAATGTGGCGATGCCGGGTCACATCGAACCGCAGTTGTTCCGGAGAGCGCGACGCATGGTCCTGGACCCAATCGGGGGCCGTTGCCGTGATGCCCAGGTCCAATCCCAATCTCTGCCACCTGCCTTGGACAAATACCCACGGATCGGAAAATGGCAGGCTTCCCATGGAAAGCAAATGACACCCCTTCTGCAAAGCACAATATAGCCAGCTGGCGGCGGGAAATCCGGCTCCAGCCAGATTGATGAGAAGCTGAAACGGCCATGCCGATTGATCCCGATCGTCCGGCACGGCTGTTAAATGTGCGGCCGTAATCATGGTCACTCCGTAGCCAAGGTGTCGTAATTCCGTCAACAGCCGCAGCGTCTTTATGCCCGGGATGGGTCCGTTCAATTCATTGCCCTCGAAAAGAGCAATCCGGCCGGCCGGCCCTTCCTCTATCTCCCAAGCCAGAGACGTGCTTACCGTGGGTGGTTTTTTGCGGTAAAAAGCCTGGATAGACATCAGCGCATAGAGGGAACGGTAAGTATTATATACCTGATCACCGCTTGGCACGTTGGCGCCGAAGATGATCAGATTGATCCGTTTTACCCGGCCGGCACGGAAAGGAATAAATATCTCCATGTCTTCATTGCCGCGAATCGGAATGTTCCGGATCCGATGCTGATGGTCGATAATTTCCAAATCAAAATCCCTGATGGCGTGACGGTTGCCGTCCTGTGACCGTTTCGGCAATGAGACTAAGCCGACACTGTCCATCAGGATGGGAGTTTTGAGTGAAAGACGAATCCTGTGCGGCGAGGCCGGTCCTACCGCGGATTGCCAGGCGATTTTTCCGCCGTTTTGCGCCGGACAATAATGTCCCGCCAGCAGATCCATAGGATTACCCGCACAAGGCGAGGATGTGATAGTTTCAACGCGGGCGGGAGTTAAAAGATTGTACTGCCGCGCCGGCAGGTGGCAGGTCTTGTTCCATAGACGAAATGGAAGATACTTCATTTTTATAGCCCGAGATTCAACTGGAGATGTTGATCTTTTCGGCGCAAAACCTGTTGAATATCTTTTGGGTCAGTTTGGCGTGGTTGCTGTTTCCGTTTCGCACAAAGAGCGGCGGCAACACCGGCCGCCTGCCCGATGCTTCCCGCAATGGGCATCACGCGGTAGGCGCTCATGGCAATGTGGGTGCCGCTGATCGCTTTGCCGGCCAGCAGCAGTCCGTCGGCATCTTTCGGCACGAGGGCACGGTAAGGAATGCCGTAGGCGGGCACGTGCGAAGAACCGGCCGGCAAGTCGTTCCGTCCCCAGATATCCAGGCCGTAGGTGCCGAGGGCAATGGTGTCCGGAGGCAACACCCCCGAACGGAGGTCCGACTCCGTGATGATGTGCTCACCCACGATCCGGTTTGATTCGCGCACGCCGATGTGTGGCGCCAGGTAAACGGCATATCCGTTCTCACGCAGCAGGGCATGGTCATGTTCCATCAGCTTTAACGCAGTCATTTGGGCCCGTGCTACTGCCAGCGGATCGCGAGTGTCGTCACACTTCACTCGACAGCCCCAGTGCAGAAAAATCCTGGGATTCAGTTCGCGGGCTTTTTCGGGATCATTATGAAACCAGCCCAGCCCATTAACCAGCACCCCCAGCTTCACCCACTCTAATTTCATCATATCAAAACAAGGGCCTTCACGAAGCTGTTGGCTAATATACATCCAGGTACAGTCCTGAACCGTGGGTGATCGGGTCGGCAAAGCGCTGGTTTCGCGGAAATCGCGCTTTGACTCCTGACCATACATAGCCCGACAACCGGCCATTATGGCCACGGCACCCGTTCCGGTGGCGTCAACAGTCATTTGGGTTCTAATCGTCAATGGTTTACGGTGTGTCGCAACGCAAACCCCTTTCAGGCGCGGGCGATACCCGGCCTGACTCATGAGAACGTCAACCACCCGGGCTCCGGTCAGCACAATCACCCCGGCTTCCGCCAGCATTTGGACTTCTTCCCGCATAAAGGCTTCCGGCAGGAAAAATCTGCCATGCGGGCCGATCCGATGGCGCCGTTTGAGACAGTTTTTTTTAAGACGGGTTTCAAGTTCATGGACAATACCCGTAAGGGGACCGCCACATAAATGCGTTACCCACATATCGGCGGGCGCACCGCCCACATAGGGGTCTTCTTCAAGCAACACAACCTTGGCTCCAGCCCGCGCGGCGGCAATTGCGGCAGGAATGCCGGAAGCGCCCGCCCCGACAACCAACACTTCGGTATTCAGATGATCATGTTTCTTTATCATTAGATTCTCTCCTATCCCAGTATATTTTTCCTGCGCCCAACAAAGCCGCACGCTCGCCGAGCAGTGAAGGCGCCACGCGAACGCGCATCCCGGCAACCGTGCCGTCCATCACAGCTTCCATGAGTGATTCGCGGAAGAAAGCGAAGGAGGCGGCCATAGCGCCGCCGATCGCCACCGCCTCCGGATCAATCAGATTGATGACAAACGCCAGGATGCGGCCCAAGGCAGTTCCAAATTCAACGTAACATTTGACGGCGCACGCATCACCTTGTTCGGCCAGCCTGGCAACATCTTCCCCGCTCAAGCGGTTGCCGCTGTTTGCTTCATAGGCGGCTTCCAGCGCCTGCCCGCAGGCCCGCTGCTCCAACCGGCCCGTCTCCCATGGCGATTTCCATATTTCCCCGGCACAGCCATGACTACCCTGGTACAGTTTGCCGGCGAACACCAGTCCCATGCCAATGCCCGTGCCCAACGTGACCCCGCAAAAATTACGGGCGCCTTTCCCCATGCCCTGCCACCATTCCCCCATCGTGAAGCAATTGGCGTCATTCAGCAACATTACCGGCAGATGCAACGCCTGCTCCAAATGCCGGGCCAGAGGAAACCCCGTCAGGGTCGGCAAATTCTCGCTGGGCGCCAATCCCCCGCCCTCATCCAGGGTGGTCGGTATGCCTGACACCACCGCCTTAATATCCGCTGACGCACCCGGGTTCCGACTCCGGATGTCATCAATTATCCCAAGCAGGTCGGCCAGGATAGCCTTGCCCGGCCGGTGGTGATCCGTCCGCACACGGACAACCTCCGCACAGGTTCCCTCCGATGAAACCAGCGCCGCCCGCATCCAAGTGCCGCCCAAATCAACACTGATGACCTGTCCCATAAATTTTCCCCAACATTGATTCTGCCCGGCAGAATCAATTACCATTGCCTGTCCGCCACCGACTTGAATGTTTTTAAGATACAACGCGCCGCATCCTTCTTGATAATTGATATTTCACAACACAGCGCATCCAGGGCAAATTCCATGGTGATTCTTGAGGCGATTTCGGCTTCCAGGGGATTGGCATGCGAGGCCGTGACCAGCGTGATATCGGCCAGCCCGACAAGGGGAGACTTGGAAAAATTCGTCAAGCCCAGAACCGTGGCGCCGGCCTGCCTGGCCAGTGTGCCCGCCGCCAGAACTTCTTTCGTACTACCCGATGCTGATACAATAAAGAGAACATCCCTCGCCGACAGCAGAACAGCCCTGATTCTCTGCATATGATTATCCGCGGAGGCGGCGGCCGGGATGCCCAGCCGGCTGAGCCGGTATTCGATTTCATGGGCCGTGACGGCTGAGCCGCCGCACCCGATGCACAGCACATGGCGGGCGCCGGCCAGAGCCCGAGCCGCCTTGATAATCGTCGGCAGGGACAGGAGTTGCAGGGTGTCGTTAAGTTCCGCTTTTGCCCTGGCGGCCATAATTTCAAGGAGCGATTCGCCGGCTGGACGCCGCGGCGAATGCCGGACAAGATCCTGGGTCAGACGAATTTTGAATTCCTGGAACCCGGCGCATCCCAACCGACGGCAGAATCGCATCATGGTTCCGTAGCCCACACCGCTGCGCCGGACAACTTCCGTGATGGATTGAAAAATAACGTCGTCGTGGTTCCGGAGGTAATCGGCAATCTGTTTTTCCCGGCGCGTCAACTGCGGATACATGGTTTTCATCGCCAGCAGACAGCCGCCGACGTGGGCTCCGGAAGCCAAGGGAAGTTTGTTTGAAGGTTTCATAATAGAATAATATATTCACTATATGGTTATTTACGGATAATATATCTATCATCCCCGTCGTTCACAGGCAAGAACATAATTCAAGTTCAGACCTCCTGACATAGCCCTCGACCGTTGTGCTGATTGTTCACGATAATATGTCCGCTTTTGTGGGCAGAATATGCGTTTTGGCCCGTATTCACAAGACAAATGAGCACTGTATTTGTGCTACAAAGTGTTCAC
>JAHIJO010000053.1 GCA_018898455.1 Verrucomicrobiota bacterium
TGTCGGCCGTAACTATAACGGTCCTAAGGTAGCGAAATTCCTTGGCGGGTAAGTTCCGTCCTGCACGAATCGTGTAACGATCTGGGCACTGTCTCAACGAGGATCTCGGTGAAGTTGTACTTCCGGTGAAAATGCCGGATACCCGCAGTAGGACGGAAAGACCCCGTGCACCTTTACTGTATTCTGACATTGGTTCTTGGTTTCTCATATTTAGCATAGCTGGGAGACTGTGAGGCCCCGACGCTAGTTGGGGCGGAGTCAACAGTGAAATACCAGTTTTGAGTCATTGAGATTCTAACCCCGCACCGTGAAACCGGTCGGGGAACAGTGTTAGATGGTCAGTTTGACTGGGGCGGTTTCCTCCCAAATGGTAACGGAGGAGTTCGAAGGTTCCCTCATCATGGTTGGCAATCATGAGTAGAGCGTAAGGGTAGAAGGGAGCTTAACTGCGAGACCTACAAGTCGAGCAGGTGCGAAAGCAGGATCTAGTGACCCGGTGGTTGCTTGTGGAAGCGCCATCGCTCATCGGACAAAAGGTACGCCGGGGATAACAGGCTAATCGCTGCCAAGAGTTCACATCGACGCAGCGGTTTGGCACCTCGATGTCGGCTCATCGCATCCTGGGGCTGGAGAAGGTCCCAAGGGTTTGGCTGTTCGCCAATTAAAGCGGTACGCGAGCTGGGTTCAAAACGTCGTGAGACAGTTTGGTCCTTATCCTCTGTGGGCGCAGGAAATTTGAGGAGAACATTCCTTAGTACGAGAGGACCAGGAATGACGTACCTCTGGTGTCCCAGTTGTTCTGCCGTGAGCATCGCTGGGTAGCTAAGTACGGAACGGATAAGCGCTGAAAGCATCTAAGCGCTAAGCCTCCTCCAAGACAAGATTTCCCTGCCGCGCAAGCGGCACTAAAGGCACCCCGAAGACTACGGGGTTGATAGGCTGGAGGTGTAAGCACAGTAATGTGTTCAGCTGACCAGTACTAATCTGCCGTGCGGCTTGATCATTTTCATGGCCTTGCACCTGAGCTCAGGCGGCTGGCCTTGACCCTATGCAATTTATTTTATTCCCGGTGACCATGGCGGGGAGGTAACACGCGTTCCCATTCCGAACACGACCGTGAAGGGCCCCAGCGGCGATGGTACTGTGGTGTAGGCCATGGGAGAGTAGCTCGTTGCCGGGAAATTTTACGAAAAAGCCGGAGGTTTCAGCCTCCGGCTTTTTCACTTTGTAATCTTATCCAGCTCCGGCTGAATATATGTCTTGAGGCAATCGGGGCAGATCCCATGGCTGAACTGGGCTTCGCTATGCTCGGAAATATAGCCTTCAACCTGCTGCCAGTATTGTTTGTCGTTGCGGATTTTTTTGCAATACATGCAAATCGGCAATAATCCCCGCAAGCTCTTGATCTGGGCCAGGGCGTCTTGGAGTTCAATAATTCTTCCGGCCAGCGAGGCTTGGAGTTCCACGACCCGGCGTCCGACGCCAATCCGCACATCGAGTTCGTCTACGTCGTAAGGCTTGACGATATAATCATTGGCGCCGGCTTGCAGGCCGCGGATAATATCGTCTTTATGGGTGCGGACGGTAAGAAGAATGAGATAAGCCGGCTGATCGGATTTCAACTCCCGGACCTTGCGGCAGATCTCCACGCCGTCCAGGCCGGGCATCATCCAGTCCAGGATGGCCAGTTTCGGGGCGTCCGGCTTGATCAGCAATTCATAAGCGGCACGGCCGTCGCCGGTCACCACCGGTTCATAGCCGGCATGGGTGAGATTGGCCTTCAAAATGAGCTGTGAAGTTAAATCGTCTTCGGCGATCAGTATTTTCATAATGTGCTCTTCATTTGTAACTGCCTAGGCAGTATGTAGCGATGCGCGCTTGCGCGCGGTCGGCCTTCAATTAACGGTCATGTTTCACTGGATTGCTTTCAGAAACTCGCGCATGGCTCTTTCCAGCAGGCCAAACTGGCTCTCCAGATTCGGCGCCTGCGCTTCCGCTGCATCCCAGTCGCCGGCGGCACAAACTTTTTCGATTTGGGCGGCGGCCGCCTGGAGCTGCTGCCCGCTTACATTGGCGGAACTGCCTTTGAGCGTATGCGCGATTGTCATGACGGATTCCCGGTTGTGTTCCCTGACTTTTTCAATGAGCTCGCGGATGCGCTTGGGGGTGTCTTCCAGGAAAATACCGATGGTTTCACTCATGAGTTCCTTGTTATTCATCAAACGCTCGCTGAAGGAGCTTTCGTCAAAAACAGCCGGCCCAGGTTCCGGCCGGGGAGTCTTTTCCATGCCGGCGGCTTTGATTCCGTGAATGGTCATTATGTCGGCGATGGCATTGGCGAGCGATTTGCTTGTAACCGGCTTGGGGATATAGCCGTTCATGCCGGCGGCCAGACACTTTTCCCGGTCGCCCTCCAGGGCATGGGCGGTCAGCGCGATAATGGGAATGGGGTGGAATGGGCGGGAATGGTTGATGGTGGATAGTTGAGGGTTGAGGGTTGAGGATTGGCTGGAAATGCTTCCCACTTCCCGCTTTCCGTTGATCTCTGACCGCTGAACTTCGGCCGCTGACCTCTCGGCTTCCATCTCCCGAATCCGACGGGTGGTCTCAAAACCGTCCATTTCCGGCATTTGAATATCCATCAGCACCAGGTGATAGGGACCAATGGCCAATGTCTGGAGGGCTTCTTTGCCGTTGGCGACGGCGTTGGCGGAGTGTCCCATATTCGCCAAGATGCCGCAGATAACCTTCTGATTGATTATATTGTCCTCGACCACCAGAATGCGCAGTCCTGTTTTGAACGTGGCTGGTTCCGGCACTGTTTCTTTTCTTTCCGCAAATTTATCCTTTTTTTCGCCGCTGATAACGGTCAGAAGGCTGTAGAAAAGATGGGCTTGTCTGATGGGTTTCAGGATTATGCCGGCGAAAAGGTGTTTGTGTTCTGTGTATAATTCCGCGGGTAGGATCATGGAAGTCATCAGGATTACGGGTATCTGCTGAAATTCCGGCTCCGCCTTCATCTTTGTAGCCAGCGTGAGCCCATCCATTTCCGGCATGCGCTGGTCGGTAATGATTGCCCAGAAGGGGTCCTGTTCATTGGCCCGGTGCAGTATTTTAAGGGCTTGTTCTCCGCTGGCGGCCGTTTCGGTTACCACACCCCACGCCTGCAGTTGCAGGGACAGAATGGTCCGATTGGTCTCGTTATCGTCAACGATCAGAATTTTCTGGCCGCCGAAATAGGCGTCCGGCTCGAAGGAACAGGTGGTTTCCGGTTGTTGTTTGCCTAATGGAACCACAAACCAGAAACTCGATCCCTGGCCGGGGGTGCTGTTCACGCCGATCTTGCCTCCCATCTGCTCAACCAGGCCTTTGGAAATTGCGAGGCCCAGACCGGTGCCCCCGAATCTGCGCGTGAATGAATCGTCCACCTGGGTGAAGGCCGTGAAGAGGATCTCGATCTTGTCGGGCGGAATGCCGATGCCGGTATCGCGGACCGCGAAACGCAGGAGAACAGAAGCGGGGGGTGCGGGGTGCGGGGTTCGGGGTTCAGATTGTCCAGCGACAATTTCGGAGTCTTCTTTCCGCCCCCCTGGATCCTGAACCATGAATCCCGCTCCTTCCTCCTCAACCAGCGCCACGGTGACAGCAATTTCACCTTTGGAGGTGAATTTAATGGCATTGCCGATCAGGTTAAAAAGTACCTGGCGCAAACGGCCGGGGTCGCCGATCAGGTTAAGGGGCGTGGCCGGTTCGATGAAGCCGATCAATTCAATTTTCTTCTGGGCGGCATTGATCGCCAGCAAGCCGATAATATCATCGAAGATACTCCGGAGATTGAAATTGATATGTTCCAGTTCCATTTTGCCGGCATCGATTTTGGAAAAATCAAGCGTTGTATTGATGATGTTCAGCAGGGATTCGGCGCTGGAATTGATGATTTGGGCGTATTCTTTCTGTTCAGTGCTCATCCTGGTTCCAAGCAGAAGTTCGCAGATACCGATGATGCCGTTCAAGGGGGTGCGGATCTCGTGGCTGATATTGGCGACAAACTGGCCTTTGGCAACGCTGGCGGCCTGGGCTTCCACCGCGAGCTTTTTGACCTGTTCGAAGGACTGCTGCAATTCGGTTTCTGCCATCACCCGCTTTAAAGCTTCCGCCAGTTGGTTGGCAACGGTTTCCAGCAGGATGACCATATCAAGCGGGACCATATTTTCCTTATAATCGGCAATATGGATCAGACCCAGGATGTGTTTATCCATAGTGATAGGTATCAGCGCCACGGACTCAAATCCGGTCTCATTACACTTATTGCGTGTTTTTCCTTTATCCTTATCGGAAACTGTGGCTAAAAAACGCGTGGTGCCATTCATGTAAAATGAGCCGCCGGCTGTGTAAAAAGGTAATTTAGGATCGGTTGTTCCTTTGATTACATTAATGCACATACACTGGTCACTTTTGATTGAAAGCGGGCTCTCTGATTCGTAGAAACTCTGGCTAAATCCATCATATGCCTGGTAAGGAATATTACCCTGCTGATCCAGGATACGTATCCCGATGGCCGCGCACTTGGTAATTTTTGTCAGTTCATTTTTGAATTCATTAAGCAATGGTATAAGTTCATGATTGCGGTTCGCGATTTCCAGGAAATGATGCAAAACCTTCAGCTTTTCTTCCGCCTGTTTGCGCTCGGTGATGTCGCGGACAATATGGACGGCGCCATTGATAATTCCTTGATCATCGTGTAACGGCGAAGTGGTTATATTCAGCCACTTGCCGAGGTTTGCATCCTTGATTTCAACCATGTGTTCTTTGCCGTCGTCCAGGAGTTTTACATGCGGGCAGAAGTCGGGAGGGGAATCGGTATGGTGGACGCAGGTATAGCATTTCCGGCCGATTGCTTCTTCCGGCTTGATTCCCAAAAAGTCGGCCATCGTGCGGTTGATGCGCGTGATGGTATGCTGGTCATCAATCAGGCAGATAAGGTCCGGCACGGAATCAAACGTGCGCTCCCAGTCTTCTTTTGCCTGTCGAATTTTCTCCTCTGTCCGCTTACGTTCAAAAACTTCTTTATTTAGCATATCGATGGTGGTGGTGGTGAGTTTTAAATTGTCAGTCATTTGATCAAAGACCCGCGCGAGCTGGCCGACTTCGTCCCGGGCGCCGGTGGCGACCTTGAAATCAAGATTACCGGCGCCGATGATTTCGATTCCCCGGTGCAATCTGGTCAGTGCCCGGGTCATGGCCCGGGCAACCAGGACACCGGTCAGCCATGCGATCAGGGGAACGGCAAGCAAAAGAATGATAAAAACACGGAGCATCATGGCCAGCGGCGCGAACGCTTCCTGGGCCTCAGTTTCGGCCAGAAGGGTCCACTGCATTTCCGGAATCAAGGCGTGTGTGCCGAGCACCGGGACACCACGGTAATCGGGAAAAATTCCAATGTGGTCCTGGTCGGCATGTTCCTTGCCGGAATGCAGACGGGCCTGCCGCGCATTCAGCGTGTCCACCTTCAGCTTTAAGGCGGCGTCCTGCCGGAACCAGGTCGGGGTAATCGCAAAGCTGTATTTGTTGAGAATATAAATATTCCCGCTTGCGCTCAGTCCGGTTCTTTCCGCGCAGATGGTGTTCAAGTCATCCGGTTTAACCCGCGCTGCCAGTACACCCAGGACTTCACCGGTCTGACTGTCGGAAATCGGCGCGGACACGGCGAGTAGGGGGGATTGGAATATTTCCGAATAATAGACGTCCTTGAGGTAGGTCTTTTCCCGTGCACTGATAAAAATCAAGTCCATGGATTTGTCCGCCCCGATGTCTTTTTCGTCGGTGGCAGCGATGATCTTGCCGGTTTTATCCAGCAGAATAAATTCGCATATCGACGGGTTGGCTTCCATGGTTCGCCGCAGGCGGGTCATGGCATCTTCAAATCCGCTGTCCGGCCGGTCCCGTCCGGCGCCGGACGCTTTTAATATTTTTTCCAGGACCACGCTTTTGGATAACTGGCCGACCGAACTTTTCAGCATGGCGAGGTAGGTTACAACATGATCGGAGCGCGACTGCGCCACCGATTCCAGGTGGGCCTTGATTTGATTTTCCATGCTGCGGCGGGCCAACAGATAGAGTCCTAAGCAGGCGACCGTCGTGCAAAACATGGCGACCAGGAATATGGACAGGCTGATTTTATTGGCCAGCTTCATAAAGCTTTTCCAGGAGCGTATGATTTAAGAATTTTGACGCGTCGAGTATTTTGGGAATCCTGCCGCTCGCTGAATTAATCCCGGCAACCGTATTAAAGACCTTAAGTTCCATAACCATGGCAATCGGCATATCCTGGGTTGCCTTGGAGACGAGCAGGTCAAGCGTTCCCGCCTCGCAGTCCAGCATGCCCTGCTTGAAGGCGTTGCGCCGGGCGGAGTAGAGTTGCTCATCTATCAAGACCAGCAATATCTAAATCAGAAGAAAGGATGCTTTACCAATGCTCATAATCCCCGCCATGGATGCAATCGTATTTTTCTTACGAAGACTTGTTCCTATCAGGATTACAGAAGTTCGGCGGCAGTCGCCGCCAGGATGCTGCGCTCGCTCTTCCTCAGGGTCACGTGCCCGTGCAGGGCCATGGACTTCATGCGCTCGACGGTGTAGGTCAGCCCGTTGCTGTTCGAGTCCAGGTAGGGATTGTCGATTTGCGACGGATCGCCGGTAAGCACCATCTTGGTGCCCTCGCCGGCGCGGCTGATAATGGTCTTTACCTCGTGCGGGGTCAGGTTCTGAGCTTCGTCAATGATCACATACTGCTTGGGAATTGACCGGCCCCGGATGTAGGTCAGGGCCTCCAGCTCCACGATATGATCGCGCTGAAGCCGCTCAATTTTTTCCCGGATCGAGTGCTTGGGATCACCCGTGGCGCGTATCAGGTAGGCCAGGTTATCGAAAATCGGCTGCATCCAGTTCTGGAGCTTGGTGTCCTTATCGCCGGGCAGGAACCCGATATCTTTACCCAGGGGCATGATCGGACGCGATACCAGCATCTTGTCGTACCGTTTGACTTTCAAAGTCTGTTCGAGCCCCGCGGCGAGCGCCAGCAAGGTCTTGCCGGTGCCGGCTTGGCCGACGAGCGTCACCAGCGACACCTTCTCGTCAAGCAAAAGCTCCAGGGCCATGCGCTGTTCCTGACTGCGCGCCTTGATGTTCCACGCGCTGTTGCGTTCGGACGAGAGCGGCGCCAGGGCGCCGCTCGTTTGTGCTCGCGCCAGCACCGTGATATTTTCATCATCTTCAGCTGCGAGGACGACGAACTCGTTGGGTAACAATTCCAGGTTCGGTATCTGAAGATCGCCGCGCTGATTGAGTTCATCCATTTGTTTACGGGAAACCGCAAGCTTGCGGTATCCCGTGAACAGGTCATCGAAGTTCACCTTCTGCTTTTCGAAATCCATCGTTTCAATGCCCAGGGCGTCGGATTTCAGGCGGGCATTGATATCCTTGGACACGAAGATCACGCGCTGGCCGGTCTTTTTCAGGTGGTACGCCACGCGAATGATCTTGTTATCGACAACTTCCTCGTCCAGGCCGGTGTCACGGGGTATTTCCCGATCGGTGATGATGCGCAGGATCCCGCCGTTTTCCATCGGGACCCCTTCGCCCAACCGGCCGATCCGGCGGAGGCGGTCCAGGCGCCGGATGACCTGTCGGGCGTTCCGGCCCAATTCATCGTTGTTGGACTTGAACTTGTCCAGTTCCTCGATGACAGCCATGGGGAGGACCACCACGTTATCCGCGAAGGATTCGATGCAATTGGAATTGTGCAACAGGACATTGGTGTCGAGCACGAATGTTTTTTTCATAAGTGGCCTCCGGGGTCCGGAATTGTATTGTGTGTGTTGCTAGCCATGATTGTATGAGAACAGCACCGTGCTGCAAGCAAAACCCGTGTTTTTTGGTCAGGCCTCAGTCGTGGGGGGGGCCGCTGACAGAGAGCAGACGGCGGAACAATGCTGTTTTGCCCTACCTAATACAGGCTGGACACAAAGAAGAAAACTTTGTCATTTTCGTAGCTTTGTGTAAGAATCTCGGCGGCTTAGGTCCCGTAAAGAAATTAAATGAGCGCGCCAAGTAAACCTGAAGTAAGCGAGCTGATGGTGTAAGTTGGCAGGAATACGGGAGACATCTGGACGAGCGCCAGAAAGACTTGGTGGAACGCATGAGGTGGACGATCTGACAGGCCAAACTGCGCGGAGATTATCAGTATTAGTGAGGAGATCATCTTATGCCTACTCGACAATCCAAAGTCCGTGATATCCGTAAATATATGAAACCGTTGATCGATACCGTCTGGCGGGAGAACCTTCGCCTGAAGGCCTCCGGCCTGGTGACGTTCACCTGGGGCAATGTCAGCGCCATAGACCGGGAAGCCGGGCTCGTGGCCATCAAACCCAGCGGGGTGGATTATGAAACCCTGACGCCAGCCGATATTGTGTTGACAGATATGAAGGGCGCCATTGTAGCGTCGGCGCTCAAGCCTTCCTCCGATGTTCCGACCCATCTTGTGCTCTACCGGGCGTTTCCCGGCATCGGGGCGGTGGTGCATACCCATGCCACGTATGCGACGGCCTTTGCCCAGGCCTGTCGGCCGGTTCCCTGCCTGGGCACCACGCAGGCCGACTATTTTTTCGGAACCGTCCCGGTGACCGATCCCATGAACCGGAGGGATATCCGGTCCGAATACGAGGCGCATACCGGCGACCTGATGGTGAAAAAAATCCGACGGTTAAACATGAATCCCCTGGATTGTCCGTCAATTTTAGTCGCTAATCACGCGCCCTTCTCCTGGGGGCCGACGGCCACGAAGGCCGTGGAAAACGCTATCGTGCTGGAGGAAGTCTGTAAGATGGCTTGGTTAACTTATGCGTTAAACGGGAAGACGAAGCCGGTGGCTTCCTGCCTGCTGGAAAAACATTATCGGCGCAAGCACGGTTCCGGCGCTTATTACGGCCAAACGGCGCGGGGCGCGGGTAATCCAAAATAATTTATCGGATAAAGATGTCGCGATGTCTAGAAGATTCGCCGTACTATGGCGGCTCCCACATGGCAGCAAGGAAAAACAGGGATAGCTGAAGATATGAAAAAATCAAAATCAGACAAATCCCATTCCCGGAAAGGCCAATCCCATGTCGGTGCGCGCTATGCCGTCGGTCTCGATTACGGAACCAACTCGGTTCGGGCACTAGTCGTGAATGTGGCCAATGGTGAGGAAGTTGGAACCGCTGTGTGTAATTATCCCAGCGGTTCGGAGGGTATCCTGCTGGATCCCCGGGATCATAACCTGGCGCGCCAGTCTCCCCTGGACTATGTCAAAGGCCTGCAACAGGTCGTCGTGGATGCTTTGAAACAGGCGCGGCATCTTGCCGGGGTAACCCCGGACCAGATCGTTGGCTTGGGGGTGGACACGACCGGTTCCACGCCGATTCCCGTGGATGATCAGAACCGGCCCATGTGTCTGCGGCCCGAATTCAAAAAGAACCTGAATGCCTATGCCTGGCTGTGGAAAGACCATACGGCGTATCGCGAGGCCGCCGCCATTACCGAAGCCGCGAAAAAAAACCGCCCGCAGTACCTGGCGAAATGCGGTGGGGTGTACTCCTCGGAGTGGTATTGGTCCAAGGTGCTTCATTGCCTGAATGTGGATCCGGTGCTGTTCGATGCCGCGTATGCCTGGATTGAAATGGAGGATTATATTCCGGCTGTTCTATGCGGCGTGGAGCATCCGGAAGCCGTGGTTCGGGGCGTATGCGCCGCCGGCCATAAAGCCATGTATAACCCCCGATGGGGCGGCATGCCGGACGCCGAATTTCTTTCCTCCCTGCATCCCAAGCTGGCCCGGGTGCGCGAACGTATTGCGGCTCCGGCGGCGGCCATTGATCACCAGGCCGGCCGGTTGACAGCAGGCTGGGCCGCCAAACTGGGATTGAAGCCCGGCATCCCTGTGGCCGTTGGCGCGTTTGACGCTCATCTGGGCGCGGTGGGGTCGGGGATCAAGACCGGGACCCTCGTGAAGATCGTCGGGACCTCCACCTGCGACATCATGGCGGCGAAAACCAGTGTGCCGGACATTACCGGGGTGTGCGGAATCGTGGAGGGTTCCGTTCTGCCCGGCTATTTCGGCATCGAAGCCGGCCAGTCCGCCGTTGGGGATATATTCCGCTGGTTTGTCAAGTTTATCTGCCAGGGCAATGACCGCTTGCAGGTGAAACTCACGGAAGAGGCCCGGGCGCTGAAGCCGGGAGCCAGCGGGTTAATGGCTCTCGACTGGAACAATGGCAATCGCACCATCCTCGTGGATCCGCAATTGACCGGCCTGTTGGTTGGTATGACCCTGCATACCAGCCGCGTGGAAATATATCGGGCCTTGCTGGAAGCCACTGCCTTCGGCGCCCTCACCATCATTAACCGGATCGAGGAATACGGGATTCCCATCGAGCGAGTCGTCTGCTGTGGCGGCATCTCGGAGAAAAACGACCTGTTCATGCAAATCTATGCGGATGTCCTCAATCGCCCGATGTATATTTCACGCTCCGCCCAGACGTGCGCGCTGGGCGCGGCCATTGCAGGAGCGCTTGCCGCCGGCGCCCATCCGTCCATCGAATCCGCCATTGAAGCCATGACCGGGGTAAAGAAAAAAGTGTACCGGCCGATCCCAGGGCATGTCGCTGTTTACCGGGAATTATATGTCGTTTACAAAACTTTGCATGATGCCTTCGGCGTCTCCGGCGCGGTTCCGGTTACCCGCGTGATGAAGGAACTGCTGAAAATCAAGGCGAAGGTTCTGGGTATCTAGCCTGATTCATAGGGTGTAAGCCAAGAAAGTTGGTTATAATCAAGCGGCGCGCTGCCAAGATTTGCAGTAGTGGTCGAAGAGATTGCTTTTAATCAGGCAACGGAAAGTGAGCACGTCCGCCGCTCCGGTGCGGAGCCAACGCATACCGGAA
>JAHIJO010000054.1 GCA_018898455.1 Verrucomicrobiota bacterium
AAGTTACGGCTGTGAGCATGCAACCGATCCCGTACCTGACACTGCGGCGGAAGTTGATCGAGGAGGCTTCCTTGAAGTATTTGGTCGGGCAGGTGATTTCGGCAATGGCACAGCCCATCCAGAGAACCTGGGCGATCATCTGATTGTCGAACACGAAGTCGTCCGAGTTCCGGCTCAACGGGAGCCGTTCGAGCAGACCGCGAGCATATGCGCGGTATCCGGTGTGATATTCAGACAATTTTGCACCCAACAGCCAGTTGGCGAACAGGGTCAGCAGGCGGTTGGCTGCGTACTTCCAAAGCGGCATGCCACCCTTGAGCGCATAGCCGCCCAGAATGCGCGACCCCAACACACACTCATATAATTCGTTGCCTATCAGGGATGCCATGGCGGGAATGAGCTTGGGCGTGTACTGGTAGTCGGGATGCACCATGATCATGATATCGGCGCCAGCCTCCAGCGCCAGCCGGTAACAGGTCTTCTGGTTGGCGCCATAACCCTGGTTGCAGGGATGCACATACACCTGCACGCGGTCAAGGGTTCGAGCCAAGCGCACCGTGCCGTCGCGGCTGGCGTCATCCACCAGGATGATCTCATCAACCACCTCTTGTTGCATGACTTCCTGATAGGTGCACGCCAGCGTCTGTTCGGCGTTGAACGCCGGCATGATGACCACCACTTTTTTATCCTTGAACATCAGAGGGCTCCATTCAGCAATCTGCCAGCAATTCTAGTCAAATATATTTGAAATTTGATTCAATTTTGGAGTGCGCTAGCCAGCGCTATCGCTTTTTTTGGCTAGATTCTCCCAAGCACGAGCAGGCGGTCTTAGGTCATAATTAGAATTGCTGGTAATCCGCGGCCACACATGGCATCTTTCAATCCACCGGGCTATATTCACGAAAAGTTTCTGGATGAATGTGCCAGAAAATCCGGAGGCAGGCCAGAAAAATCGCGGTTGCGAAAGGAATTTCAATATGCCGCTGTCACGCAAACTAATCATTAGCGTCGGCCTGCTGGGCTTGGCCGCGCTCGCCCTGCGGCTTGCTTTTTTCGGCATCAGCGTCGGCCGGGTGCCGGCATCGTCCGACGAAGCGCTTTCAACGCTCCAGGCCAAGATGATCGTCGAGGAAGGGCGCCGACCGTTGCTGGTCATGGCCAATCCCTATCAGTTTCCCGTTGAATCCTACCTGCAGGTGCCGTTCGTGAAAATATTGCCTCGCACGGCACTGGGTGCGCGTGTCCTGCCCTTTGCGCTGAGCCTGGCCGCGACGATCATTTTCATTTTGACCCTTAGCCGCCTGGCGCCCCTGCGAACCGCCTGGCCGGCGCTTTTGCTCCTGCTGTTTCCCTCGGCGTATTTACTCATGATCGGTTCGGCCTATTTCATTCCCCAGCACAGCTCCTTTGCCTTGCTCTGCAGCCTGGCGCTCTATCTGGCGGTGCGGATGCGCGCGGCGCAAAACCCGCTCGGGTGGGCGTTGGCCTCCGGATTCTGTGCGGGCTTGGCCTTCAGCAATCATCTACTGGCCTTGCCGGTGTTGGCGACGCTGGGCGCTTATGCCATGCTGGGGCCGGATTGGAAAAAACAAATCCGCATTATCCCGGCTTTTGCCATTGGCGCCGCCCTGGGACTTGTTCCCTATCTTCTGGCTGTGGGGCTGATTAACGGCGCTTATGGGGGAGGAGTGACGGGGACGGTCTCGCTGGGTGAAGCTCTCCGACGGGTCTGGGGGTTGGCCTTGAACAGCGCGTTGTCCGGCGTCATGGGCATTGCTCCGTGTCTTTATCCGGATAACCGCCTGCGGCTCTGGCAGATTCCCGGCCTCACCACCGGGTTCGCGGTGGTCTGGATCGTCGTGTTGGCGGCCATGACGGCGTTGAGAACGTGGCGCTTCGGACGCCGGGTTAGCGCAACCGGTTGGGTAACGCTGGAAGCTAATGACGTGTTTCTGGGTCTGGCGTGGCTCGGATTTGCGTCGTTCCTGTTCAGCGAGCGGACGCTGTCGCACACGTACCGCTACCTGTTGCCGGTTGCCTGGGCGTTTCCCTTCATGGTGGGTTATCTCTATGCGCGGGCGCCGCGGCCCGCGCGCCTGGTCATCGGCGCGGCCGCCGTCCTGCTCGCCGGATTCAATATCGTCGCTTCCCTGGCGCTCATGCGGGTTTGGGCGGCGCCCGGTTTCGCCGTCCGGGAGGCCGATTTGTTCGATCTCAAGCCGGCGATTGATTATCTCGAGGCTCGCGGCATTCGCCACGCCTGCGCTACGTATTGGCTGGCTTACCGCCTGACCTACGAAACTGACGGTCGCGTGTTGTGCAGTCAGCCGTGTAACGAACGCTTTCCCCGCTGGCATAAGCCGCCTTACAAGGCGCTGGTGGATGCCGCGGACAATGTCGCCTATCTGACGGCGCCACAGCTGGCGTTTGACACCAAGCATTTTGAAGACGACCTGGCCGCGATGGGGGTGGAGTGTAAGCGCGAAGATTTCGGCGCGATCCGCGTTTTTACCGATTTTCGGCGGCGGTTGGACGAAAGCGGCGGATCAAGCGCGCCCAGCCGGACAGTTGCCGGCGCCCCCGCCCGTTTTAAATTTCGCAACGGCCATCCCGTTTACTGACGGCCGACGCAAGCTATCGACTTCCCGGCGATGCATAATCACGGGACCGAGATTGGTCATCCGCGACCCGAATCTGCGCGGCGCGCGGGCCATTGGCGAAATCGAACTGCAGGACATGACCCTGCGAATTGCCGAATGGGTTGTGCGCAACTCCCGCTTTGGTCCGGAGGCTCATTCCGCCTTCTTGAAAACGATCCGGTACAGCCAGAGTCGCGCATCGCCCCCGATGATCTGCGCCTCCACGGGAAGGCCTTTCTCCAGCGAAAACTCGACACTCTGCGTCCGATAGGTATGAAAAGACGTTTCCACCGGATCGATTTCCGCTTCGACAATGGCGGGGCCATTATCGAATTTCACCAGGCGGATTTGCCCCCAGCCATGACGATGGTCATGCTTGGGCTTGCGGGCCAGGTAATACAACGTCGCCGTATAACGACCCGGTTCCAGATCGACACAGTCGCCATAGGAAAGAGCGACGGGTGCGCTGTTGCCGTCCCCATGCCAGTAGCGCACTATATCTGCCTGGCGAAATTTACGATCCTCTCCTCCATGCTTACGGGTTGCCGCCAGAATGATGTTCAGTTCATTGCCATCGTTCCGGCGGAGGACCTGAATCCAGCCATAGCCGGGCGGGAACCAACGCCGATACCGATAACGGGCGCACTCCGTGTAATTCCTAAGAGGACCGAATGCGATAACGTATTGGTCGTCCTGCACCCACCACCAGCTTTTGTCTCCGTCATTGGCATAGAAAGGATCATAAAAAAACAGTCCATTGAACTCAAATCCGCCGTCGATCGAGGCTGGTGAAATATTGATTTTTTCCATCAGATCGCGCGCGGCCTGCCAGCGGGCGCGATTCCAGGCCAGGTAATCATGGGTGCCGCCAACGGCAAAGATGGCCCAGGCAAGCAAGCAGGCCAGGCCCGGTAAACTTTTGATGCTGATAAGGCGAAAATTCAAAGGCTCAAGGATACTGAAGAGCAATACAAGCAACAGGGGGACGCAGAACAGGAGATAACGATCAAAGGGAACCAGGATGGCCATCGGCGTGAAATACATCACAAATGCCGACAACGCCATGATGCTTGCCCACGCCGGCACAAGTTCATGTCGCTTTTCGCGCCATGAAGACCATGCTTGCCAAACGGCATGCCAGATATATTTAAGCAGAAGTCCGCCCCCCATGGCCCCAAGCGCTGTCAAGAGGATCATCACCGCTTCCGGCGCCCGCGGCAGATGGGGCCGGCCTAACTGGAAAATATCCCGCAAGGTCGGCGGCCCAAGCCCCCAGTCATATAATATGCTCCCGTTCATACGCAACGGCATCAAACGGTGCTGATGCAGAAGGATGGCGGTGACGCCCAGCGTCCATCCGATTAGAAGTGCTGCCTGGAGCAGGCGCATGCCCGGCCGTGAGGTCCGCCACTCCCTGCCGGGCAACAGCCATAACAAAACCGGAAGCAGAAACAAACCCAGGTAAACGAAACAGGCCATGGCCGTATCCGCCACGGTCAGCCACGCGCGCGGACCTCCCTTTAATTTAGCCAGCACCTCACCCTCGGATGACCGATAATGCAAGGGGGTCTTGCCGGTGATATCCAGCCAATATTCATATCCCGCCAGGACACTGAACACCGCTGCTACGGCCAGGATTCCCATCACCCAGGAAGGCCACCGGAGCCGGTGCTTAAACCCATAAGCAATGGCAAACGACACCGGAATGATCAGCCCGACCTGGCGGATCAAGGTGGCCCAACAGGCAAGCAGGATGCCCCCAAGTATTAACAAGAGGCTTTCCCTGCGGATGCCCTTAATCAGCAGCAGAAAGGACAGAATGCAAAAGGTCATGAAAGGCACGTCGGTCATGAACGTGCAGGCCAGATGAAAATACAGGGGATTACCAGCCAACACCGCGGCCCCCAGGAATGACATTCGACGATCCCGGGTGACTTCCATCAACAACGCATACAGTCCCCATATTCCCACCAGGCCGAGGAAGGCGATAGAGCATCGTAGAACAGTGTATGAAAAACCGAAGATGGATGATACCAGATAGCCCCAGGCGAGGTGGGCAATGAGACTCATAAACGGCCAGTGGGATAACTTCAGAGAACCGGTCTCCAATAAGGTTTTAACCGGTCCGGAAAAGGCCCAGGTGTCATTCAAGGGAAACTCGCCCACGGGATTGACGAGGAACACCATCACCCCCCATGTCAGGGACAAGCACAAGAGCGGAAAGTAACACCACGCAGCAAGCCGGGTCATAATGGCAAGAAGGCGCTCTTGCATATAGTATCCCTTGGAGGGGCATAGCGTTCGGCATTAATAAATAAGCGAAGCGGTCTCGACTAAGGCGGACATTTTGTGCGTCCCATCCAGGCAAGGTCCTTGATTTGTCCGAAGTGTTCCTGAAAAATCCTATAATACATGAGTTCTTCTTTGCTATTTAGCGTCCATCCGTTCGGTAATCTTCGTTCCCGGTTAAAATCACTGTCGGATATTCTTGCTTCAGCATAATTGGCCAACAAGCTTTCGATGCCGGCGCCTTCCCAGAACTTGGCTTTCTTCCTCGTCAGGATGCTATCGGGAAGCAATTCTTTCAGCGCTTCGCGGAGGATCCACTTTTCCACTCCCTTTCTAAGTTTCAATTCGACAGGAATTTGCAGGGCATAATCGACAACGTCGGGATCAAGAAAACAAATATGGGCAGTCAGACCATGGGCCGCTGAACAGCGATCGACGCGTTGCAATGCGGTGTTGTGCAATCGCTCGGTAATATCAATCAGTTCGTTGTCCAGCGCGCCGGGATCAATGGTCTTCAAATTGTCGTAACCCGCAAACAGCTCGTCGCCTCCTTCGCCGGAGAAGACTTCGCTGACATAATCGGATGCGGCCTTGGCCGCAAGATAATGGGTTACACTCGACCTGGTGAGCAAGGCATCGAAGGATTCGAGATGATAGATCACATCCGGGAGAACGCGGAGCATTTCGTCCAGACTGACCACGACTTCATGATGTTGCGAGCGGACGAAGTCTGCCATTACGCGAGCATGCGCCAGATCGGGGGCCCCGGGAAGGCCGGCCGCAAAAGTATGAAGCGACCGTAAATGAGGCCGTGCAAGGGCAACGATGGCGCTTGAATCAAGCCCGCCTGAAAGCCAGGCCCCGTATTCGTCCTTTGAAATACGTTTCTGCACGGCCGCCTGAAGTCGTTGTCGCAGTTGGCCGGCAATGGTTTCCTGGGCTATTGCTAATGCCGGCTGCTTGCGCAACTGGAAAAAACGGGTCATGTTGGCGCCATCAAAGCGGCAGCCCGGAGGAAATTCTTTGATATCAACAGTTGCCTCCAGTAAAGCTTTTACCTCCGACGCGAAGCAAAGCGAACCGTCTTCAGCATAACCGTAATACAGCGGCGCCACCCCGAGAGCGTCACGTTCAAGCATGAGGCAATTGTTAACCCAACCGGCGGATACGCCGTGTCCTGAGGCGGAACTATCCTGTGCCAATTTGGCTTGCAGTAGAGCTGGAGCCGGCTGGGAAGAAGTCCATACAGTGCCGAGGGTTACCCCGTGTATTTCTTCAATCTCCCGCCCGCCGCCGCGGTGAGTAATCTTATTCAACATGCGCTCGACAGCGGAACGAGCTTCCGCTTTGGCGATTCCAGCAATCCCTGACATAGATTTCCTCCTGTGCTTTTATCCTTCCATATCCGAATCGCCGCCTATCCGGCTTTTTTCTTTGAGCTCATGCAAGAATCTTTCCATGGCGTCGCGCGCCATGTCCTTACAGCCAAGGCCAAAGGCCAGCGCCACGCCGAAAGCAACCGCGCCGAGAACTATCTGAAACAGCGACGCGATCATGGTCGTGCCGATGTCGATTTGTTCCAAGGTCAGGCTAAACACCAGAATAAAGCCGAGAAACTTGGTCACTTGGGATAATAACTGGGCATGGGGAAACGACGCATTCCGGGCAATGGTCATTACAAAATTTCCAATGAAAGAGACGGTAATCACACCTACCACAAGGATTAGCATGGCCGACACGAAACCTGGGATGGCTGTCACCAGGCGGGCGGACAAGGGCTCTGCCATATCGATGTTGAGCAATTTGGCGCTCCAGAACAGTGCCACAAGAACAACAATCCAGTATGCAATCACACCGGCCAGCTTGGCGGGAGAATAAGAAACCTGTCCTTTTCTCAAGAAATCAGAAATGCCGGTCTTCTCGCAGATTTGATTAAACCTTGCCAAGTCAAGGACCTTGGACAGGACCAGGCGGATAAAAATGGCCGCGCACCAGCCGAGAATCAGCACGAGCAAGGCAACGATTCCATTTGGCAGGGGTATCCAGGTGCTGTCAGCAATGTCATGCAGAAAGTTCATTCGCAATTTCCGGCCTGGTTCAAATCAAGGTAACAGTTTTAGCGCCCACTCAGGCGCCATACGCCATGCCCAACTTGTCAAAATTCAACCCATTTCCCAGCCTGTTTCCTTTCAAAACACAACTCTTCTGAAAACACACATAAAATGA
>JAHIJO010000055.1 GCA_018898455.1 Verrucomicrobiota bacterium
CGCTGATAACCACATTAAAGAAAGGACGCGATAGAACGCGTCCCTCCATCTGAACAATAAACCCAATTTGGAGGGCCACGCTTCGTCGTGGCCATTCTTAAACAGATTCTCGATAGTTCGGACGCCGGACATCATTGGCCCTCCCCGGAACTGTTGAAAACGCCCGACAGGCCCAGCAGGGCATTCTTAAGATCGGTCAAGTCCGCCGTGGAGCCAGGCGTATTGGTGAAGACGAGCGGCGTGGGATAAATCCTATTCCACTGCGATACAATCTGACTCCGCGCCTGTTCCAGCCAGAGCGGCAGAACCTGGTTGCCGTCACTCGCGTTCAATGGATCGAAGCCATTGTCAATCTCCCATTTATCCGACAGCCCATCCCCATCCGTATCCCACTTGGTCGGATCGGTGCCGTAGATATTCACTTCATCGCCGTCGGACAGACCGTCATCATCAGAATCCGAATCATAGGGATTGGTCCCCAATCCCGCCTCTTGCCAGTCGGGAAGTCCGTCCTCATCCGAATCCACCGCCGAATCGAAGCTGAAGACGTATTTTACCTGGCCGATGTTGGCCAGATAGTAATTATTGGAGTTGGAGAATGAACCGACCAGCGCGGCAACGTTGGACCCGGCGTCGAAATAGGCTTCCATTTCGGCGTAGGCGTTGGTGGCCATCCATTTGAGTTGGCCCTGGGTGACGAGCGCGTAGTCGTTGGCGGGCAGGTTGGTATCCACCACGCCGCGGGCAAACCACCAGGCAGGGCCCTGGGCGAAAAGAAATGTAGAATGTAGAAACCAAGAAGCGCAAAGAAGGAAGGGACGTTAGCCCGCTAAACACGCGAAATGACGCTAAAGTAAGAATGAAACAATCGAACAGGTTTCCGGCAATTTTTATGCGCTTTGCGCAGAATAAATTGCGGGAAAGATCCTTGTTTCGCGTAATTTCGCGTGTTTCGCGGGCTATCATTTTCATCTAAAATTCCTTATCCGTCAACCGACCCGCACTAGTGAAAACTCCAGGCCGCGCGGACTGATGCGGAAGATTCGGAATCCCGCTTCCCTCAGTTGACGGAGCGCCTCAAGAGTTTGATTGAAACGAATTGTACGATAGTTGTGATGAAATTCAATAAGAAGTTGCCGGATCGACAGGCGATCCGCAAGGATATTCTTGATGACGTCATATTCGCCGCCTTCAATATCCAGCTTGAGCACGTCCAAACGGGCATGGCCCAACATCGCCATGATGGTCTTCAAAGTCTTCACCGGCGCCGCCACCTGACACAATGGCGCGCCACGATAGCGCGGCACGGGCGAGAAATGAGCCGAGCCCGGATTTTTCGGGGCATGAAACGCCAGCATCCCGTCATAGGCGGCGATCCCGTAATCGTGGTAAACGAACCGGCTGGACACCGTCTGTGTTCGAATCCAATCCCTGGCGCGCGGGGTCGGATCGAACGCATGCACGACAGCCTGGAACCGGCTGATCAGCGCCAGGTCGAAACTGATATCGGCGCCGATACCGACTGAATAAACAATGCTTTGGGCATTCAAGGCGTCCGGACAAACGCACCAGCTTCCGCGTCCAACACCCAAATCCAGACGGGTGCAGGAAAACTCTTCCCGGATCCCGTGCCCCCGCAACCACAGGCGCCGGAAGACTGATTTAATACGTCGCATGAGAAATTCCCGCAATCCAACCTGTCATAACTATTCATCGAACTTTGCGGGAGCGCGGGCTCCCGCACTCCATATAGTTTTTCGCCGCACAGGCGGTGCGGCCGCCGGGACTCATGGCTGAATAGTTACGATTGATGAACCCAGGCGCCCATTCCAACTCATTGGTGGGTTAACACGTCCTTGATGGCCGCCACGACATCATCCACGTCCTCCTCGCACATGTCCGGGAAAAGCGGCAAGGAACAAATCCGATCTGAATTCCATTCCGTATTCGGAAGCATGCCCCGCTGGAACCCCATTTGCTCGCGATAATATTTCTGAAGATGCACCGCCCGGAAATGGAGACCTGTTCCAATGTTGCGTTGTTTCAGGGATTCCATGAAAGCGTCGCGGTCCCGGCGGGCACGCTCGATATCCAGACGAACAATAAACAAATGCCAGGAATGACGGCACGGATACGCAGGATCCCGGAGGGGCAACACCTCGTCTACACCGGCCAATCGTTCCCGATACCGCATGGCCAAGGCCGTCCGGCGGCGATTGAAGTCATCCAGACGCGCCAGCTGGCGGCGGCCAAGCACGGCGGCCATATCGGTCAGATTGTATTTATATCCCGGCTCCACGACTTCCGCCTGCGGGGAACGCCCCTGCTGACGGCGATCGAAGGCATCCACGCCCAGACCGTGGAACTTCAGCCGCCGCACATGATTGAGGAAGTCGGCGTCATCGGAACAGACCATGCCGCCTTCGCCGGTCGTCATATTCTTGATGGGATGAAACGAGAAAATGGCGCTGCCCGCCGCGCCGACACGGCGCCCGTGGTATTCGGTTCCAGCGGCATGGGCCGCATCCTCAATGACGGGAATACCCCGCGGTTCCGCCAGACGCCGGATCGCATCCATATCCGCAGGCGCTCCGGCAAAGTGAACGGGAATGATCAAGCGCGTGCGTTCCGTCAAGGCCTGTTCCACGGCTTCCGGCGAGACCATGAGGGTATCGCGATCGCTATCAACGAATACCGGCGTTGCGCCCGCCAACACAATGAGATTCACCGTGGACACCCACGTCATAGCAGACGTAATCACTTCATCGCCTGGCCCGATATTCAACGCCCGCAAGGCCACATGCATGCCACCGGTAGCCGACGCCAGGGCAACCGATCCCCGGGCCCCAATATAAGCGGAAAATTCTTCCTCGAATTTCGACGCATGCTGGCCCGTGGTAATCCAGCCGGAACGCAGAACATCGCCGATGGCGCGGATATCTTCTTCGTCAAAACTAGGCTTGGAGAACGGTAAAAATTGAGATCGCATCGTTGAGATTCCACCTTAAATTAGCCTTCGGCAAATTTGCCGTTCTATCGAACGGCCTGTACAACGGATACGGGTGTAGTGGCGGTTCGGTAGAACCGCATGATTGAATTTCCTATACATGAATTTAAAACTGCTGACTTTACATCATCGAGTTCTAAGGCGTTGCTTCAATTGTCGGCGCCGGACGAGCTCCGGCTGGATTGCCTGCAATCCATTGCAGGCGGCGTTTCGGACCCATCCGCGCTTCCCCGGCTACTTGCCAGGCAGGCAGGGAAACCTCCGGGGGTGGAAATCGCCTCGCCAAGGTCAGGATGCCGTTGAACCGGGGATGCTCTCCTGCTAAAATGGATTGAATCTCAATGGTATTGGAAACCGGCGAAAAAACCAAGTCACAATAATAATAAAAGCCGGCGCGCGTGGTTTCATCGAATTCCCAGGCCGCAACCCGCACATCCGGGACAGCCGATATCTGCCGCGCCAAATCCCGAAATGCCGGGCCATAACTTTTCACGCGGTCAACCAGGGGACACAGAATACTCAGCACAGAAATATAGGCCAAGGCCGTGATCAGCCACCATGACCGCAGCCCCAGCATACCCCGCCGGTAAAAGGCGGCCGCCGCGATGCCGGCCAGAACGAGCGCCAAGACAGAATACAATCGCCTTTCCACCACGGGCATCCCCAGCCTGACGCCAAAAACCGGCGCCACGATCATCAGCGCCATCACCACCAGTATCAGCCCTATCCAGATTTTCATGGACCCGCGAATCCAGGCGGAAACCGGCTCGCGCAAAACCGGCGCCACCATCAGGGCAAACGCCGGAAGCAACATGGCAAGGTAGATTTCACGTTTGGTCGACGCAAAAGTCAACAGCGTCAGCCCGCCTAACCCCCAGCATAACAGCAAGGACCAAGCCATGCCCATCGGCTCCCGGCGCCATAAACGGCGCATTGCGCCGCCGAGCCCGACCAACCATGCCACAAGCCAGGGCAACAGGTACAGCGGCAGGACTCCCAGGTAATAACCCACCCAGCCCCGGTGTCCCAGTTGCGTCGCCTGCCCCGTGAACCGGCCCACATGATTATTCCAGAACCACTCCTGCCATAATTCCGGGCCGCCATATCGGCGAAGCGCAAGCACCCAGGAACCCGCCAAGCCCGCCAGGAGAATCAGCGCCAGGGCATGCAGTGCCAGGCTACGGAATGACAGCAGACGAACCCATCCGTACCGCCTGATCCAGGGGACAAGCAATCCGATTCCGCCGAGTGCAATCATGACCGGGCCAATTAATCCTTTGGATAGAAAGGCGCCGCCGGCACAGGCGCCGGCCAAAGCCAGAAAGCCAAGCCGCTGGGCCACATAGGCTTCTGTCAGGCACCAGAACGCGGCCGTCACGAAAAACATCAAGGCATTGTCAACAAGAATCCAATGGGTCACATGCACAAAGCCGGGCATTACGGCCAGAACAAGCATGGCCAAAATGCCGACCTGCGCGTTCCACAACCGACGGGCAATCAGATACGTCATCCCCAGGGTTCCCAATCCCCATAGGGCCGAAGTCAACCGCAAGGCCGCGGTATTCCCCATTCCCTGCCCCGCAATAGAGAGAAAAAACGAGGCTACGATATAAAACAGCGGGGGTTTTTCGACAAAGGGTTCTCCGGCCAGCCGCGGAATCAGCCAGTCACCTGTCCGGCTCATATTCAGAGACAGCGCCGCCTCGCGGGGTTCGTCCGGCGTCCACAAGTCATGATTGCCGATGCCGGCCAGAGAAATCAACAGGCATAGAACGATCACGCCTCTGGAGCTGACGGGAAAGCCGAACGCGTCATGTTCGGATTCAGGAGTAGTGGAAAATGCATTCATGACTTTTCAATTCAATGCCAATCTCATCTCCGATGGTACTGTTCTGACGAGCCGAACGGTCAGCGTGTCCTTTGTAATGCCTACAGAGTACAGGGGGAATGTGGCCAACCGATTTGGGCAGAGGGCTTCAGTTGTAGCGGCCGTTCGACAGAACGGCAATCCGCGGTTCTGGCGAACTGCCTCTACACCATCCTGTACTCTGAAGCATTACTGTACTATCCTTTCAAAATCATGGCTTGACTGGACTACCCTACCATGTAAATTGATAAATTCAATACGTGTGTTGTCATGAATATAACCACTCCTCTTGCGCCAACCCAGCGGTATCTGCTGATCGCAGCCCTGATTCTGCTGGGCTTTTCCTATCTCATCATGTTGTTCTTTCGCGGATTTTTTGACCCCGATGAAGGCCGATATGCCGAAGTTCCCCGGGAAATGGTTGTTACGGGTCACTGGGGGGAAATGCGGATGCTGGGCTATCGCTACTACGAAAAACCACCGCTCTCCTACTGGATGGTCGCCCCGGCCATTGCCGCGTTCGGGGCGCGTGACTGGGCCGCGCGCATCCCCCTGCTCATCAACATTGTGCTCATCGCGGGACTTTTCCATTTCCTGATCCGCCGTTTCTGGCCTGATGCTCCCGGCCAAATGGCTCTTTTGGTCATGCTTTCCATGGTCGGATTTATCGTCGGGCTTTGCCTGCTGTTAACCGACGGGTTCCTCGTATTCTGGTTCAGCCTGACCTGCGCGGCGCTGTTCTGGGCATTCCTGCCGAACCGGACCCCGATCCAACAACTGTCTTTTTTGCTTCTCGCGGCGATCGCCGCCGTCCTGGGGGTACTGACCAAAGGCGCCGTGGCCGTAATCCTCCCGGCAGGAATCCTCCTGATCTGGCTCTTCTGGGAACGCCGGCTGCGGGACTTGCTGACCTGGGGCGTACCGCTCGCAGGTCTGGTTTTCCTGGCGCTCCTGATCCCGCTCATGCTGGCCGTTGAACAGCACAATCCCGGGTTCACCAGGAGTTTTATTTTCGAGGAACATCTCGCCCGCTTTCTGGGTACGCGGGAAAAACAGCTGCATCCCGAGCCTTTCTGGTTTTATGCCCTGGTGCTTCTGCCGCTCCTGCTGCCCTGGACTCTCTTCCTGTTCCGCGCCGGACGCACCTTGATCGTTCACCGCCCGATTACCACCGATCCCCTGACCCGTTTCTGCCTGGTCTGGGTGGCAGTGGTGCTGGTTTTCTTTTCCGCCGGCATGGGCAAATTAATGTCCTATATTCTGCCTGCCATCCCGCCCCTGGGACTGCTGTTGGGCCGCTGGGGTATCGCCGCGCCGACGGACGGCACGCGTTGGGACCGCCGTCTGTGGAATCTGGGCACAGCGGGACTGATGTTTACAGCGCTGACTGTCATCCTGGTCTGGCTGGCCGCGTATTTTCAGATCATGCCGGCGCTACTGCCGGCGGTGCCGGGAATCAGCGCCCTTGCCCTGATTCCGATCGGCAGCGCCTGGATGAGCATGTTGGCGCTCCGGGGCTTCGGCCATTTTCCCGGCCTCCTGTTTTTCTGCTCCAGTGTTCTGTTCGGCGCAACCTTGCTGTTGTCGCCGCTGGCCGGCAAGGATTTAAATGTGCTCCTGCATCTCAATTCTTCTCATGTTTTCAAGCAATTCGCCGGCATCCTCCGGCCGGAAGACCGCGTGGTGGTCATGTGGGACTATCGGCCGGCCCTGGGTTTCTATACCCAGCGCCTCCCCTATCTCTTCCAGAACAAGAACGAACTCGAAACCGGGATCAGCCTTGAACGCCAAAGAAAAGGCTATCTGCATTTTCCTGAGGACCTGCGCCGGATGATTCAGTCCGCCCCGGGGCGGGTGTATGCCGTGATCGAACCGCCGGATTATGAAACCAAGTTCCTGCCTTTAAAACTCAATTTCGCCCTCGTAGATCTGCCCCGGGATCGGGACACGCTCATTATCGAACTGTTATCTGAAAAATAGGTGTTCGGAATTCAGGGTTCGGTGAGCAGGCAAGCCTTATTTGGACAGTTAGCCCGTTAATTCGTCCCGCCGTAGCCTCTTGGCGAAAAGGGAAGCCTGGCGGGTTTTCGACTCGAAAACGGCGGCGACGCAAGGTCGCGCCCTACAGGAGTCGGAAGAAGATAAGCGGACTGTACGGTAGATCCCGAGCTTGCTCGCGACCATCCGAAGGGTCCGCCGAGATAAAGTCGGTTCTACCTACAGATAAATGAGAACGTATGAAACAAAACAATAGGCCGGATACGACAAATGTTCAATGCGAGCGCTGGATCAGGTAAAAACCGATCACTTCGGCCAGGACGAAGGGAATCCACACAATCAGATGCGGCTGATATTTCGGGTAACTGACGAGCGAATCGGCAATGATAATGAAAAAATAAAAAAAGAAAACCAGCGCCAGCGACACGGCAATGCCGATCGATGATTCCTTGCGGTGAATTTTAGCGCCCAGGGCGGCCCCGAGCAGGACGAACGCATAACAGGAAAATGACAGCGCCAGACGCGTGCTGGCCTCGACCATCAGCGCCATGCGATGAACGTTCAAGTCTTCAGGATTCAACTCGGAAATCAGGCTCCGGGTGACAAATGAGGGATAGGTGTCCTCCAGCACCATGCGGTTGACCAGCAGGAGCGCCTCGCCCCGGGGGTTTTTAGCCAATCGCTGTTTGGTCGCTTCCGTCAGCTTCACACCGGCAAAACGATCCGCATCATAAATCGGCGGCCCGCAGATCAGCCGGTTAAAATCCGTGACCAGGCAATTCCGCAGTAAATTCCGGCTCGCTTCGGAGCCGTCGTATGTTTTCAATAAAGCCACGGTCGTATCGGAAAACATCGCCTGAATCCACTCGGAGAGCTGATCCTCCGTCCGGCGCAGGATCCGGACAAATCCGTCCAGGTTCTTAATATCGGCGGGGACAAACAGGACGCTGCCCCGGATGCCCCGGATAATTTCCAAAATTGTCAGGTCAGCCCGTTTTTTGTAAATAACGTTCTGGCTCAGGACTTCCGTCATATCCACGGTCAGGGGATATTCCTCCGCGCTGTACTGCCGGGAGAGGGAGAGATCTTCGGGGTGATTTTCATCGGCCTGATCCATGCGGACCTTATGGAGATTGATCTGAACCTTCTTGCGATCTTTTTCATCCACAACGATCGTTCCCGATTTGGCCCGGATGGTCTGTTTCAAACCTTTTTCGTTGAAGCTGTAGATGACGATATCGGTGAGCTGGTACCCCTCCTTTTTCCCGATATAAATGGTCAAGCGGGGAAAGTCGCGGATGAACCGCCCCTCGTCCAGAAGGCTGAGCGGCGTCTCCACGCCGATCTGGCTAAGGAGCAGGCGGCGTTGATAATGGCTGTTGGGGGCAAGGTTGCAATTGATGTAGATGCAAATGACACACAACAGGCTGGCAATCACGACCGGCGGCTGGATAATCTGCCAGACGCTGATGCCGCAGGCTTTCATGGCGATAATTTCCCGATCACTGGCCAGGCGGCTGAACAGGAGAAAGATCGCCGCCAGCACACTCATGGGGATCGCAAAAATCAGGGAAAAGGGCATGCCATAGGAAAACACCTTCAGGATCAACCAACCGGACACGCCGCGGGAAAACAGGTCAATCACCCGGAAGATATTGCCCAGGGCCATGATAAACAGGAACACCAGCAGGGTGATGATGAAGGTGACCAGGAAGTTCCGGGTAATGTAGGCATTCAGGATGCGCATAATGAAAACCCGACGGCAGAATGCGGAATGAAGGAGCCGAAGCACCCAACCCAGTTACATCCACAACGACCCCGACGCATGGATGGCGCCGACACACGGAACGCCTTGAAGCATAGACACATCAAAAACGACGCAAGAATGCGCCGCACCACTCGCTCCCACGTGCCTCCGTGCACTCCGTGTTTACAAATCTTCACGTTTGTTGTGCAGGCCCTTACGGCAGGACCAGGTAATACGGGCCGTCGGGAATATAGAAGGATCCGGACGGCCAGATATACCAGTTGCCGGAGGCATCCATCATCGCCGGATCGGCCTTGCCATCGCCGTCAAAATCACCCGCTATCGGTTTCCCGTTGATGCCGAAGTTGTACGGGTCGCTCTGAATATAGTATGAGCCCGACAGCCAGAAATACCAATTGCCGGCACTGTCCACCATCACCGGGTCGGCCTTGGTGTCGCCGTCGAAGTCGCCAGCAACGGGGGTGCCGCCGGAAGCCGCAAAGTTAGCAGAAACCTCGGAATACCCACGGCCGGACAGCCACACATGCCACTTACCGCTTGCCGCTTCGCACACTGCGGGGTCAGCTTTCCCGTCTCCGTCAAAGTCAGCCAACACCGGGGTGCCGCTCACGCCAAACGCATACGGGCCGCTCAGGGCATTACTCTGACCCGATAACCATATATACCATTGACCATTCTGTACCATTCCCATATCCGCCTGTCCATCCCCATCCACATCCCCCGCCACCGGTTGACCGCTCATGCCCAGACTATACGGTCCATCGCGGGTGTAACTCTGATGTGAATACCAGACACACCATTGGCCGGAGCCGTCCATAGCCACCGGATCAGCACGACCGTCGCTGTCAAAATCCGTGGCCAGAACATAGTCCGCCACCGAAGCGGAATCTCCCACTGAAAACCCCTGAACCTGGACTGGATATGCCCGTTTTGTGGTCGTCCCATCACCAAGTTGGCCAGATAGGTTATTACCCAACGCCCACACTGCCCCATCATTCTTTAAGGCCAATAAGTGATTATCGCCACTGGCAATGGCTTTTACACCAGAAATACCGTCAACCGGTATCGGGATTATTGATCTGTAAGGGTCCAGAACAGATAAGTCTATGTCCCCCCAAAACCACACTGTGCCGTAACTAGTTAACGCAAGGGAATGATTATCTCCACACGCAACGGCTATCACGCCGGAAATAAGACTTTGTACCGGTGTTGGACTATTTGTCCTCTCATTTCCATCCCCCAGTCCACCATAGTCATTTCCCCCCCAAGCCCAGACCGTCCCATCGCGCTTCAATGCTAGCGAATGACTACCGCCGGCACTAATCGAAATCACATTAGTCAACCCGCTGACCTGTACAGGTGTAAGACGATTCGAGTACGTGCCGTCGCCCAGTTGACCATAGCGATTAAACCCCCATGCCCACAACGTCCCATCCCGCTTCAACGCCAAGGAATGCCTACTACCTGCTGAAATAGCAATCCCCTCGGTAAGCCCTGCGACCTGACCCGGCGTGGCCCGATGTGTCGTTGTGCCATCTCCAAGTGCTCCAGAAAAATTAGCTCCCCAAGCCCATGCTGTCCCATCACTCTTGAGGGCCAGTGAAAATACATCGCCGCCGGCGATGGCTATGACGCCGGAAAGCCCGACCACTTGCACCGGGGTATAGCGCCGTTCATCCGTTCCATCCCCCAGTTCCCCATATTCATTCCGTCCCCAGGCCCAGACCGTTCCATCCCGCTTCAACGCCAGGGAATGATTGTTGCCGGCGCCAATTGAAATCACATCGGTCATTCCGCTGACCTGCACCGGCGTAAGACGATCTTCACTCGTGCCGTCGCCCAGTTCACCAAAG
>JAHIJO010000056.1 GCA_018898455.1 Verrucomicrobiota bacterium
CATGTGCAAAGAACTGGATCGCATGAAAGTGTGCTTTCCCGGAAGCGATCTGCGGATGCGTTTCGGCGTTGCCTTGGAGGTCCAAAAATGATAAAAAGCGGACAAATTACAGGCTGACTATGTCAGGATATCTGAAGTTAGGTCGCCAAAGGCGGCAACGATGGATAATGACACAGCTTGTCATCCTGCCTGCCCGCCATAGCCTTGGCGACGGTGGGAGCGGAGCTAAGAGCCGGCCCTGAGCTTGTCGAAGGGATCTCCGCCATATTAACAACCACTGCCGAGATTCCTCGCTACGCTCGGAATGACAAACTGTGCAACTTTGAAATTCCTTGGCATCAGGGGTAATGTGGCACAACCGACTTGGGCAGAGGGCTACACCCCCTGTAACTGAGGCATTACATTTTTTCCCCAGGGAGTTGTCATCCGGCCGGTTCGGGGGTATAGTGTTTATTCAGGTGGACATATTTCGCAAGGAAAGGCACAGCATGAATGATAAAGAACCGAAAAACCCCATGGAAGAATGGCAAAAGCAGATCCAGGAAATGATACGCCATTCCCGGTTCAGCCCGTTGGATCCCGGCGCGGCAGCAGGCCGTGCGCCCGATGAAACATCGGCCCCGGACAATCCCGAAACCGCCAAAATACTCCAGCGCATCCGGTCCTTTAATCTGAAGCCCCGTGAAATCCGGGATTATCTCGACCGGTTTGTCATCCAGCAGGCGGAAGCCAAGAAAGTGCTCGCCGTCGCCATTGGCGACCACTACAACCATGTGCGCCAGTGCATCGAAACCCCCGCCCTGCGCGAAAAGGAATACGCGAAACAGAACATCATGCTCCTGGGCCCCACCGGTGTCGGCAAGACCTACCTGATGCGCTGCATTGCGCGCCTGATCGGCGTCCCCTTCGTCAAAGCCGATGCCACCAAGTTCTCCGAAACCGGGTACGTCGGCCACGATGTCGAGGACCTGGTCCGCGATCTGGTCAAGGCCGCCGACGGCGACGTCGAACTGGCGCAGTACGGCATCATTTACATTGACGAAATCGACAAAATCGCGTCCGCATCCGGCATGACCGGGCGGGATGTCTCCGGCCGCGGCGTCCAGGTCAACCTTCTGAAGCTCATGGAGGAAACCGATGTCGCCCTGCAAAGCCAGACCGACATCCTCGGCCAGATGGAAGCGATGATGCAATTCCAGCGCACCGGCAAACCGGCCCGCCGCACGATCAATACCCGTCATGTCCTGTTCATTGTCAGCGGCGTGTTCGACAAACTGGCGGAGCAGGTCAAACGCCGCCTCCAGTCGTCAGCGATCGGCTTTGCGGCCCCGGACGCAGAAACGCTGAAAGACGCGGAGCTTCTGCGGCGCGCCCTGACCCGGGACTTCATCGAGGGCGGGTTCGAGCCGGAATTCATCGGCCGCCTGCCCGTGCGGGTCGCGTGCGACGCCCTGACGGCGGCAGACCTGGAACAAATCCTAACGGCTTCGGAAGACAATATCCTGACCCAGTATCGCCGTGATTTTTCAGGCTACGGCATCGATTTCGCGATTACAACGGAAGCCCTCACCGAGATCGCGGAACGCGCCCAGACGGAACAGACCGGAGCGCGCGGATTGATGACCGTCCTGGAGCGGGTGTTCCGGAATTATAAATTCGAACTGCCGTCGACCACCATCAAATCCTTTGAGGTCACCACGAACACCATTCAGAACCCCGAAGCGGAGCTGAAAGAACTGCTCCGTAAAAATCACTTATCCCAACGGGACCTGTTGAAAACCGAAATCACCGAATTTGCGGGCCGGTTCCGGGAAGAGCATGGGCTGGAACTCGTCTTCAACGATGACGCCATTGAAGCGCTGGTCGAGCAAAGCATCGCCCAGGACAAGACCATCCGCGCCATCTGCGAAGCCAAGTTCAGAGATTTCCAGCACGGCCTAAAACTAATCGCCAACAACACCAAGCGCACGAGCTTTACAATCACCCGCGAGGTGATTGACGCGACGGACCGCGAGTTGTCCCGCTGGATTGTGGAGAGTTTCAAGCCGAACAATTGAACGAAGTCAAGAAGCAGGAGCTTGAAAGGCCATGCACAATGGGCATTAAAAAGAGAGGACACCTCCAGATCGTGGACGTGGCAGACCAGCGGTTGACCTGGGATGAACAACGATTCACCTGGGCTGTTCAGCGGGGCGAGAAACGTTGGGAATCGACTGAGCCCGTTTCGGATGCGGTGAGCGTGCGCGCGCCAAAACTCTTTGCCCTTTCGATCCGGTCCGCGCGCCGGGTAAAAACCTATCCCATCGCAAACGCGGCGCAGGAAGGCGTGGCATGTGAGGTGGCCGACTTTGCCGGCATCCCCCGGGGCAGTCGCCTGGCGTTCACCTTTTTATTGGCCGTCGAGAAAGCCACGGGCGATCTCGTAATCACAATCGACGGCCAGTCGGAGGGATTGTTCTTCCAGCATCTCTACTGGCCCGGGGCCGTCTTGTTCAAGAATCCTGCCGCCCAGGAAACCGTCATGCCCTTCATGCAGGGCGCCGTTATTCCCGGCCGCTGGCCACAGGCTATTCAAAGGCGGGACTATCCCACCCAGGGCCGGGGTCTGTATATGCCATGGTGGGGCCAGCGCAATGGCAACGCAGGATACATGGCCGTGCTGGAGACAGACGCCGATGCCGGATGTCGTTTTGAACATCCGGCCGGAGGACCCACGAGTGTTGAACCATGGTGGGCGGGAAGTCTCGGGCGGTTTTCATATCCGAGAATCATTCGCTACAGTTTCTTTGACCGGTGCAATTATGTTGCGCTCTGCAAGCATTATCGACACCAGGTCATGCGCCGGGGCCGTTTCATTTCGCTTCGCGAAAAAATACAAGCCTCGCCCAAGACGGCCCGCCTCATCGGCTCCCCGGTGATCCACACGGAGGTTGCCCACACCGTGCACCCGCTGATCCGTGGCTATGATAAAGAGCATCCTGAAAAGAACAGGTTTCGGCGTCCGTTCCGCGCCGTGGCCAAAGACCTGCGGATTCTGCACCGGCGGGGCATCGCCCGGGCCTATCTTCATCTCGACGGCTGGGGAATCGAGGGATACGACAGTCATCACCCGGACTACCTGCCGCCCTGTCCCCAAGCCGGCGGCTGGCCGGGACTCCGTCACTTGGCGGACACGTGTGCCGGTCTCGGCTACCTTTTTGCGCTTCATGACCAGTATCGCGACTACTATCACAACGCCGCCACCTATGATCCCGCGAATGCCATCCACGACGCGGACGGCAAGGTCCAGACGCACGCGTTCTGGTACGGCGGCCCGCAATCGATTCTTTGCGCGCGCTTTGCGCCGGCCTATTTACTACTGAATCACCAGGCCCTGCGCAGACACGGCATTCGGGTGGACGGCTCCTATCTCGATGTTTTTGCGGTTGGGCGGGCGGATGAATGCTTCCATCCGGCCCACCGCATGAGCCGCCGCGAATGCCTGGAACTCCGCGCCGAATGCTTCGGGATTATCCGCGACCTGGAAGGCATTGTGAGTTCGGAAGAACCGGTGGACTATGCCATCCCTCATCTTCATCTGGCGCACCATGGCCCATTGGCGATTGGGGAGTATGCGGGATGGGTGTTCGGAACAAAGGATATCACCGTGCCTACCGCTCCGCTTTGGAGCTTGGTCTATCATGATGCCCTCTTCCTGCCATGGGGCGAGCAAATCCATGCGGCGCTCTACGGCGGAATGCCGTACCTGAATCTGCAGGCTTCGGCCAAGGAGATCACGGCGGTGCAACGGATCTGCCGCCTGCACGCGAGAGTGGCGCTGGAAGAGATGGTGGCTCACGAGTTCCTCACCGAGGACCGGACGAAGCAGAGAGTCGTCTTTTCCGACGGCACCGTAATAACCGGCAATGTGTATTCCGGCCAGTGGAAAACCGAACGCGGCTAGTCCGGCTTTCTCACCCGAACGTGAGAGAAATACGGGCTAGATAGTTTCATAATCAAGCGGGTCCGACACGTCAAGCCGGCGGAACGCGCCTAACCGCTCAACGCAGGACGGACACGCACCGCAGGCCTTGGCCATGCCACGATAACATGTCCAAGTCCGGCCATAATCAACCCCCAGGTCTTGTCCTATGCGAACAATCTCCTGTTTGCTCATCCGGATGAATGGCGCGTGAATGCGCACCGCTCCGCGACGGTTCAAGACCAGCACCGCGTTCATCCGATCCAGGAATTCCGGGGTGCAGTCCCAGTAGCCATAACGATCCTGGATTTGGGCGCCATAAAACACATCGGTAATCCCCTTGGATTCGGCATAGGCGGCCGCCAGAGCCAGCAGGATCATGTTCCGGTTGGGCACATAAGTAGGAGGCTGATCGCGCTGGTCGGAACGGAGCGCCGCCATGTCCGGCACGGGCAGGCAGGCGTCGGTCAGCGCCGACACCCCGGCCGAGAGGTTGCCCAGCACAGTCAAGTCCAGCACCTGGTGTTCCGCGACCGCCAGGGCGTGGGCCTGCCATTGCGCGCACTCGATCTCGCGCGCATGCTTCTGGCCGTAACGAAACGTCAGGGCATGCAGGGTCCGACAGCCCAGTGTTTTGCGGACGTAATGCAGGAGCGTGCTCGAATCCAATCCGCCGCTTAATAAAATAACCGCTTGATTCATGCTACACGCCACGGGTTGTCGGGGACCAGATGATTTTATGCAGTTGAAGATTCAGGCGCACGGGCAGGCGATCCCGCAAAATCCAAGCCGCCAGCTCCGCCGGCGCCAGCAGGTCGGATACCGGGCTCATCAGCACGGCCTGACAACGCTTGGTCAAGTCATGTTCCCGCATGACCCCGCTGGCCCATAAATAGTCTTCCCGGCCGCCGACCACAAACTTGACTTCATCCCGCGGACGCAGGCGTTGCATATTTTTCCAATCCGTCGCTTCGCTTTCGCCGCTCGAGGGGCACTTGATATCCATGACGGCAATAACCGCCGGCGGAATGCCGGAAATATCCCGGCTCCCATTGGTTTCGATCAGGACCGTGCCGCAGGATTGCAGTTCCTGGAGCAAGGCCGTCGTCCCCGGCTGGATCAACGGTTCGCCGCCGGTCACTGCGACCAGGCCCAGCCCTGTTTTCCTGAATTTCTCCACCAGTTCGGAAACCGTTGCGGGCTCGCCTCCCGATTGGGCGTAACCGGTATCGCAATAGACGCAATGGAGATTACAGCCGGCCAGCCGGATGAAAAAGCACGGCATTCCGGCCCAGGTGGACTCGCCCTGAATGGAGATAAATGTTTCACAAACCTGAACTTGAATAGCCATGGAATGACCCAGCGCGGCCCTTGGACTTTTTTCTCCTCACAGCCTTATCATCTTCCGCCCCATCTTCCCAATAGCAGGCCGATGTGCCCGGCGATTCGCTGACCCACACCCGGCGCACACTGAAGGATTCACCGCGGAATAGTTCCGACAAAGCATGAAAAATGTGTTTGGCCAGATTTTCAGAAGTGGGATTATTGACGATAAACGCCGGTAAACTGTTCAAATCCTTGTGATCAAGTTTGTTCAAAGCGCCGCGAACAGCCGACTTGATTTTCCCAAAATCCACCAGCATGCCGATGGGATTGGTTCGGGTTCCCCGCAGGAACACTTCCACTTCCCAATTGTGCCCATGGAGATTGGAGCAGGCGCCATCATATCCCTTCAGGCGATGAGCGCTGGAAAAATGCGATTTGACGCTGATTTCAAACATGAAAACAATGTAGTGTTTATCCAGGCATTGCGCCAAGCGTTTTTTTATTGTTTTTCCGGCCGGTCGGTTCTATAATAATAGATTAAAAAAGAGGCACTTAGCGCCTTCGGGTGGATTTATTGGTAGGGCGGCCAGTCCCTTGGCCGCCGTTCACTTCGATATTCGAAATTCAGTATTCGTCAATCTGCGCTTCAATTGGGTTGCCACGCCGCTTGCGGAGCGCAAGCGTAGTGACGCGGCGGGCACAGCCCGCATTGGATATATGTAGGGGTTCAGCTTGTCCCGTCGGCAACCCAGGGATCACTTGCCTCGTTTCGAGGCGACGTGGCTGAAACCGTCTTTATGGTTCAAAGCCCTGGGCTGAGCAAGTCATGCCATAGTAGGCAAATCCGCCTACGGTAAAAATGGATTAACAATAAAACCATAGCCGGTATACCCGCCTGCAATCCTTCAGCCGACGGATAGCATTGCGGGCAGGAAACCGGCTCTACCAGCATAATGCGTCAGGAGGTAGAGCCGTCCCCGCCTTGCGGGGTAAAGTTTACGCTCGCCACGCGTTTGTGGCGGGGCCTGCTATTTTCAAGGAGAGCCTTATCATGAACAGCGATCAAGTGAAAAAAGGATTGGAACGAGCGCCGCACCGGAGCCTGTTGCGGGCGCTCGGTTTGAAACCCGAGGATTTCGACAAGCCCTTCATCGGCGTGTGCAATTCGTTCACCGAGACTATCCCGGGGCACATGCACCTGAATGCCGTCGGCCGCTGGATCTGCCGGCGCATCCGCAAAGCGGGCGGGATTCCGTTCGAATTCAACACCATCGGAATCTGCGACGGCATCGCCATGGGCCACAGCGGCATGAAGTATTCTCTGCCCAGCCGCGAGCTCATCGCCGACTGCGTGGAATCCATGGTCAAGGCCCATTGTTTCGACGCCATGATCTGCATTCCCAACTGCGACAAGATCGTGCCCGGCATGCTGATGGGCGCGCTCCGCGTGAATATCCCGACCCTGATGGTCAGCGGCGGACCCATGGCCGCCGGCCGCACGGCGGAAGGAAAAGCGTTGGACCTGATCAGCGTGTTTGAAGGCGTGGCCGCCTGCAAACAGGAAAAAATCACCACAGCCCAGTTGGAGGCCATTGAGACAGCCGCCTGTCCCGGTTGCGGGTCCTGCTCCGGGATGTTCACGGCCAATTCCATGAACTGCCTGTGCGAGGGACTCGGCATGGCCCTGCCCGGCAACGGCACCATCCTGGCAACCGATCCCAAGCGCAAGACGCTTTATACCAAGGCAGCCCAGCGCATCGTCGCCATGGCCAGGGACAACGGACCTCATCCGCGGGACATCGTCACTGTCGAGGCGTTGGATAACGCGTTCGCGCTGGACATGGCCATGGGCGGAAGCACCAACACGGTCCTACACGCGCTGGCAATCGCCCATGAAGCAGGCATCCGCTATGACCTGAAACGAATCAACGAGATTTCCAGGAAATGCCCCAATATCTGCAAAGTCTCCCCTTCCAGCGCCTTCCACATGGAAGACGTGGACCGCGCCGGCGGGGTCAGCGCCATCATTAAATCCATCAGCGCCATTCCGGGCCTGATTCACTCCGACGCTCCCACGATAACCGGCAAAAGCATCGGCCGCAATGTCGCCCGGGCCGAGATCAAGGATACCGAAGTCATTCGGCCGTTGGCCAATCCCTATTCAAAAGAAGGCGGCTTATCCGTGCTCTGGGGCAATCTGGCCGAGGATGGCGCGGTGGTAAAAACGGCGGGCGTGGCGCCTTCCATGCTGACCTTTGAAGGCCAGGCTGTCATCTTCAATTCCCAGGAGGAAGCCTGTGAAGGCATTCTCCAGGGACGGGTGAAAGCGGGCCAGGTGGTGGTGATCCGTTACGAAGGCCCACGGGGCGGACCGGGCATGCAGGAAATGCTGGGACCGACCTCCTACATCATGGGCCAGGGGCTGGGAGAAAAGGTGGCCCTGATCACCGATGGACGCTTTTCCGGCGGCACGCGCGGCGCGTGTATCGGCCATGTTTCTCCGGAAGCCGCTGCGGGCGGCGTCATTGGTCTGCTGAACGACGGCGACCCGATCCGCATTGATATTCCCCATCACCTGCTGGAAACGACGGTGCCCAAGGACGAACTGGAGCGCCGGCGCGCGACATTGCCGCCGTTCACGCCCAAGATCACCACGGGGTATTTACAACGCTATGCCGAGCGGGTCACGAGCGCCGGTTCCGGCGCCGTGTTTGCCTGACGGTGAACGGTTTCTGCCATAGGAACCACAAGGCAACCATCCCGCATAAAACTGATGGTCGGATAGTAACCCTCAGTCATGGAGGGAATTGGTTTGGTTGTAGCGCCGCACGGTGTGCGGCGATCCTGATCCCGAGGCAATTCACCCCGGTGCCCTTAGGCGAGGCAAGGGTCCACTTTGCTTCAGACGTGGCGCTCGGGACGTGCCACACCGTGGCGCGCTACAGGATCGATTACCCCCCCCCCCTATCACCCATTATACCGTTCGTGCTTTTGTTGTTGACTGCCCATGACCATGGACTATTCTATCCTTATATAACCTAATAATGACATCGGTCAGATTGACCGAAAACACGCTAAACTGTTCTCGTCGTACTAAGCGGGGGAATCATGACAGTGCAGACACAAGAAGTTTTGGAAAAAGCTATTCATTTGCCGCCGGTGGAACGGGCTGAACTGGTGGAGCAAATTCTTTCGAGCTTTGACTTCCCTGCCCGAGAAGAAATCGACGCACTTTGGGCAAAAGAGGCGGAGGATCGTATCGCCGCGTATGATCGAGGCGAAATCAAGGCAATCCCCGCAAGCCAAGTATTCGAAAAAATTAACAGGCGTAAGTCATGAGGATCGATTTTCTCGATCCGGCCAACGCTGAATTTGTCGAGGCCATCGCCTATTACAACCTTCAAAGCGAAGGACTCGGATACGAGTTCGCAGTGGAGATCAAGCGAGCCATAGAGCGAATCCTTCAGTATCCGAAAGCTTGGGCACCTCTTTCCAAGCGCTCCCGCCGTTGCCGGACAAACCGATTTCCGTATGGCCTGATCTATCAAATCAGAAGTGATTTGATCCTGATTGTTGCCGTTCAGAACCTCCACAAACATCCTGACTCTTGGAAGTCAAGACTCAGGCCAGACCAGATATGAAAAACGGCGGCATATCTTAGCGCCATTCCGGCCTGACCTTCTGGCCCGTGACGCAAGACGGACCTACCAATGCGGATATTCATCTCGTGCTTTTATTATTGACTGTCCATGACACCGGCCTATTCTGATCTCATATAACCCGATAATGCCATCGGTCGTATTGCCCGAAAACATGCCCAACGAATATCGGATTATCAGGCCAATACATCCTGTTTAATCAATGGTTGGATCTCTGAAAAGCATCCTGCCGACGCACAAAAAAGCCTGCCTTGGCCGTGTTATAAGGAAAAGACGGGAACCAGAGCATGCGACATGACCGAATCAGGGCATTCTACGAAGAGAATCGACAAGGTTTATACACCTACGCCTTGTCGTTAACCGGCCGATCAGCGGCGGCAGAGGATGCGGTACACACGGTAATCTGCAAGTTACTGCAGAGACTCGTTTTACCACGGTCTCTAAAGCCGTACGCCTACAGGTGTGTACGGAACGCAGTCGTGGATGACTGGCGTAAGGACGAGTCCCGACAAGAGAGCATTCTGGACTTGGAACATCTCGCGGCCCACGACGCCGCCATCAATCACTACTCTGATATCGAGAACATGCTTAGCCTGGTAGGTCACGAGGAGAGGGAGGTCATCATTCTGAAGGCCATTGACGGGCTTACCTTCCAAGAGATCGCAAACGTTTGCCGCACTTCCATCAACACGGTTGCTTCCCGATACCGGCGTGGACTTGAAAAACTCAAAGGCATGCTACAGGAGGAACTTCAATGAATAGGCTTGAGGAAAGATTAAGGAAACTACCGCTCGCATCCGTGCCTGACGGTTTGGGCCGGCGCGTGCATGAGACGCTTCAAGCGCATGAGACCCGCCATCCTGGTTTCGTTTCTATGCCTGTGCCCTTGTGGATATGTGCAACAGCCTGCCTGACGTTTCTTGTGATGGGAATGTGGCTTTATTGGATGGTTACCACGCCCGCGAGCACGCCCAGGATATCGACCACTTGGATTGTCGAAGGAGATTCGGCGTTTTCCGCTGCATTCGCAAATGAACAGGAGCCAAAAGACTTTTTCCTGCGCAGGCAAACGCTGGTGAACTAAGCACACGAAGAAAGGGTATTATCATGCTGACAAAACATTTCAGAGGGATCATCTCACTCCTTGCTGTCTTCCTATTCGCAGTTGGAGCCGCTCGCGGCGCAAAGCCCGATGAACAGCCTCAATCCTTTATGTTGAAGGCAAAGATCTTGACGGTCGCTGAGTCAAATATACTGTATAGCACACTGCTTGCCGCAACGTTTACCAATAATGCCCTGCCACAAATCAAAGAAGAGCTACTGAATGACTTGATGGGGTACAAAGGAGTCAAAGTGCTCGCGGCGCCAATGATCGCCGCAAGGGTCGGTCAGGAAGCCATCATAAGGGTGCAATCACAGATTCAGTACTTCGATCCCCAAACAAACGGCTCTTTCGCCCTGAAGACACTTCCCGAAAAGGAATCACCAGGCATCCGCTTGGCGGCAACGATAAATCCGACTACGGCCGGCAACATCGCCGTAAACGTCGATCTTCAACTCAATACCCTTAAGGAGCGAATGCCCATCCAGGGAGTGTCGATGGATGTCGGCCTTCCCCTCATACAGAAGCGAGCAATCAAGACAAAGATCGAGTTCCGTCTCGATCAGTGGGTTTTAGTCGGCAGATACCTGTTTCAGGATGTATCAAGTGGAAAGCAGGAGTATCTTGCGATTTTTGTACAAGTCACAGACGACCCCCCAACGCAATAGAAGCACGATCCGACAAGAGCGTGGACGCCAACGTTTCACACCGTGCGGACGCGGTGTGAAACATTAGTCACGCTTGGCCTTTGAAAAATAAATGATGGCATCCAAGACAACATACCTGCCCTTGCTGGAGAGTCATTTCCAGAAGCTGACGTCTGAAGCCATCTATCCGACTAATTTGGTTGCGCCGCCTTCCCCCTGTAACCGAAAAGTCGCGTTTTTCTTTCAGCAACGATTCCCCCAATCTGAATGTTGCCTTGGAATAATTCAGGCCTTCACAACATTCAGCAGGCCGCCGGCCAGGAGCATCTCCGCTGACGCTTGGAGAGCGTCAGCTTCAGCGGGATGTCCGCCCCGGCAATAATCACCCCAGATTCCGCGCGACGGCGCGGCCGAATTCGCTGCAGGATAGCAGGCTGGCGCCTTCCATCAGGCGCTCGAAATCGTAGGTCACGGTTTTGGCCGCGATGGTTCGTTCCATACCCCGGATGATCAGGTCGGCCGCTTCCATCCAGCCCAAATAGCGGAACATCATCTCGCCGGAGAGAATCAGGGAGCCGGGATTTACCTTGTCCTGACCGGCGTATTTCGGCGCCGTGCCATGCGTGGCCTCGAACACGGCCAGGCCGGAATCATAATTGATGTTGGCGCCCGGCGCGATGCCGATGCCGCCCACGCAGGCGGCCAGCGCGTCGGAAAGATAGTCGCCGTTCAAATTCATCGTGGCCACGACCGAATAGTCCCGGGGCCGGGTGAGAATCTGCTGGAAAAAAGCGTCCGCCAGCACGTCATTGACCAGCACTTTGCCCGAAGGCGCCTTGCCGCCGCAATCTTCGGACACGACCGCAAGATCACCCAGTTCGCGCCGCACCAGGTCGTAACCCCATTGTTTGAAGGCGCCTTCCGTGAACTTCATGATATTGCCTTTGTGAACCAGGGTAACGGTGGGCCGCCGATTTGACGCCGCATACCGGATGGCGGCGCGGATCAAGCGCTCGGACCCCTCGCGGGACACCGGTTTGATGCCGATCCCGCTGGTTTCGGGGAACCGTATTTTTTTCACTCCCATGTCTTGCTGGAGGAATTGGATCACTTTATTCGCCTCGGCGGTTCCGGCGGCCCATTCGATGCCGGCGTAAATATCCTCGGTGTTTTCACGGAACACGATCATATCGGTCCATTCCGGATGCTTGACCGGCGAGGGAACGCCTGTAAACCAACGCACGGGCCGCAGGCAGACGAATAAATCCAGTTTCTGCCGCAAAGCCACGTTCAGGGAGGAAATGCCGCCCCCGATCGGCGTGGTCAGGGGACCCTTGATTGCCACGACATATTGACGAATCGCCTCGACAGTTTCCGGCGGAAGCCAGACCGGCGCACCGTACATGGCGTTGGCCTTTTCGCCCGCATAGATTTCCATCCAGCGGACGCACCGCTTGCCGCCGTAAGCTTTCTCCACCGCGGCATTCCAGACCGTCATCGCCGCGCGCATGATGTCGGGCCCGACACCGTCGCCCTCGATAAACAGCAGGATCGGTTCATCCGGAACCACGAGTTTACCGCCGGATCCGACGGTAACGGGTTGACCTTGGGCCGGAACGGTGATTTTGTTAAAGGCCATGTGTTGTTCTCCTGTTAGACTACCCCGCGCTCATTGTTATCGATGTTCAGAGTACTAAGGCGGGCTTGTGCCCGCAACCGAACAGGCAGGGCGGCCAGCGCGCCTCGCCGTAGTCTCTGGACGCAGGCGGGTCCCTTGGCCGCCGTTATGACCGAAATACGGCGCGCAAGGGACTGCGCGCCCTACCAAAAAGATACACGCCAAAGCGTGTATTGTTACGGGAAAGCGTCTAAACAATTATTTTCTTCGATCTTTTTTTCCGCCCGACTTGCAGGCGCAGCGTTTTGATCTCGAACGGACCGATCCCGAAGCTGATCCGACCGGCCCTTGCGGGAAGCAGCTTGAGATTATCCTCCAGCAGGTTGGTTTCAAAAACCCGGCTGACAGGAAATCCGCATTGGATATGCGCCGCGGTTTTCAAGCCGTGCGTCTCGACCAGGCGCAGAACCAGATCGTCGTTGTCTTCGCAGAGTTTGATATTCTCGATGGTCACGTTCGGCGCATCGGTATGCAGCAGGCAAAACTCAGGCTGGGCGGCGCCGGCCCGGACCACTTCCAGGGGCTCGTTCAATTCCCGCGCCTCGGCCAGGGTCCCGCCGCGGCGCCAGTCGCTCAGGTGCGCGAACAGGCTGTAGGTGAACACCTGCCGGCCCTGGTCGGCCTCCGGATTGGGCATCGTCGATGCGCGCAGGAGAGTCAGGCGCATAACCCGGCCCTTGATATCATAGCCATACTTGCAGTCATTCATCAGGCTGACCCCGCATCGTGTTTCCGACAGGTCGGCCCAGCGCTGAGCAGGCACTTCGAACCTGGAGCTGTCATACGCCGTGTTCGGACGGGTTGGCCGGGAAATAACTGCGTAGGGAATTTCGTAAGTGGCGGAGCGCGCGTTGATCCGGACGGGAAACGCCGTCTTGAACAGAACATGTTTTTCACGCCAGTCCACTTCGGTCTCGAAATCTATCCGCGCGGTATGGGCATAAAAACATATCTGCTGGCGAATGATTGACGATTGGAACCGGCGCGCCACCGCATAGATCACGCGAAGCGGCCCTTTTTCCACGAGATGAAAGCCGGTGACCGCGGGTTGGCTCAACCTTTTTTTCTCGTAATCGTCGTACAGATCCCAGCCGTCGTATGGCTTATCAATATCCTCGAAGAACTGGAAATTATTAGCGGGCTGGCGGGCGTCAACCAGGCGCCGGCCGGCCGGTTTGAAATAATACGCCGTTATTTCTCCTGCCCGATTGAGCCGGCAGGTGTAATAGGCGTTTTCAATGCGCCCGGTTAGGTCCCCCTGCACCGGCTCAAAAGGCAACCGTTCAACGGCGCCGGAGGAAACGGCGCTATAGGTCCGGTAACCTATCTGCGGCAAATCGGCGGCCACGAACAGCATGGATTTACCGTCCCCCGATTGCTGAACGGGAACCCGGTTGCCTTGCGGATCCGCCAGCGCACGGACTCCCTTGATGGCGGGCATCCTGGCCAAACCGGTCAAACGGTCCGAGGTAAAATTCAGCACGGTAAACTCCGCTCCAGCCTGGGCGCGCCGGGGCGGATTCAAGACGGCATCCAGGCTGCGCCGGAAAATTACGGAGCAATCAGCCATGATTTCCTTGTAATGCGCCAAGGCATGCGCGGTAGCCTCAGTCACGCAACTGCCGGTGATGGCATCATGAAACTGGTTCAGTAATAGTTTTTTCCAGCACCGTTCCAAGATACTCCGCGGATAGGACAATCCGGCCAGGAACGCCGCCGTGGACACGATCTCCGCGCGGCGCATGGCCTGCTCACAGCGGCGATTGCCGCGCTTGGTGCGCGCCTCGGTGGTAAACGTGCCCTGGTGCGCCTCCAGGTAAAGCTCATCCCGCCAGGTTGTGAGCCGCCCGGCAACGCGTTCGATTGTTTTGAAATAATCCCCGAGCCCTGAAAAGCGCACATTCCCGGGGGGCGTGATTCGGGTCAATATCCGACCGCACTCCACCATGGCATCCGTGACGCCGCCACCGCCATCCGAGTATCCGTAACACAGCGGGATGGCGTCAATCTCCGGCGCCGGGAGATATTTCCCCCGCGCCGCACTCATTTCGGAAGGTGTCAGGTTCCCGCCGTAGCCCGTCTGAAGGGAAGCCGCCAGCACTTCCGAGCCGTCGGGCGCGCGCCACCGGAACACGTCGTGCGGCAGGCGGAACCTCCAGTTGAGGGAAAGCTTGGCAGTGGCAAAATAACGGATGCCCGCCCGGGCCATGATCTGCGGCAGGTTGGCGTTGAACCCGAACACGTCGGGCAACCAGCAGACCGTACAGGTGCATCCGAACTCGCGCCGGAAAAAACGCTGACCGTATAGGAACTGCCGCACCAGCGATTCGCCCGACGGCAGGTTGCAATCGCTTTCCAGCCACATCCCGCCGACAACCTCCCATTGCCCGGCGGCATGCCTGGCCTTGATTTGGCGGAAGAGGCGCGGAAATCTCTCCCGCATAAAATCGTAAAGCACCGCCGAGCTCTGGGTGAACCTGAACTCGCGGTAACGCCGCATCAGCCCAAGCATCGAGGCGAACGTGCGGGAGGCCTTATGCACCGTCTGCGGCCACGGCCAGAGGTACACAACATCAAGATGCGAGTGGCCTACAAGATGGGTGACGCCCCGCCCCAACGCCAGGCGATGACGGTATAGCGTCTTTTCCAGGTAATCCAGCGCGCCGGGAAGCGAGCGATAATAATCCGCCGATCCCGGCCTTTGCATGGCGATTTTCCTGATCGCCTCGTCAAAAACAGTCGTCAGCTCACTGACCTTGTCGGCGCCGAGCCCGGCGCCATCAATGATGTTTCCCAGATTCGTCAGCAGCAGGGAACAGCGCCAGGCATCTGCGCTGAAAACACCCAGGTCGGCCTGCTTGAACTGAACCACGCCGGCATTCCAGCCGTGCGGATATCCCCAGCGGGGATGATTCCAGCCGCTGTGCATGCCCATCAGAATTTCGTGCTCCGCCCGCGTTCCCTTGAAAAACACATTCGGGTGGAAGGGATCGATTCCGCACTCCTCGCGACCATCGAGGTACACCAGTCCCTCCGAGCCGGGCCGGAGCCGGAGGATCAGGGATTTGCCGATCAACAGGTCCGGCAGAATGATCTTCCTGCGAAACCAGAAATCGAGCCGATTGCCGCCCCACCAGCCGCCGAGCCGGATTCTGCGCCAGTCTCGCGAATCACGGGCATCCGCCAAATTGAGATCAACGCTCTTTTTATGTTGCCAGTCATCCAGGCGGATCGCGTCGATACTGATTGTCGGCAGAATCTGTTCCAGAACAACGGCACGCCGGGCACGTGCTAAATCCATACCCTGCTTAGGATTGGAATATTTTATCTTTTTTTCAACGGCATTCATCGCGGCACCCAATTTACAATTTCGATGTTTTCATAACATTCAGCAGACCTCCGGCCAGGATCATTTCCGCTTGACGCTGGGAGAGCGTCAGCTTCAGCGGCATGTCCGCCCCGGCCGTTTCGTCGCGCAGGACAATCGGCTTGCCTTCCACAATGGCCTGGCGAATACCAGCCAGACGAAGGCGATCTCCCGCCTTAAGCTTGTCGTAATCGGCGGGACGGGCAAAAACCAGCGGAATAATGCCAAAATTGACCAGGTTGGCCTCGTGAATTCGCTCGAACGATTTGGCGATCACGGCCTTCACCCCCAGAAACATCGGGCAGATGGCGGCGTGTTCCCGGCTTGAGCCCTGGCCATAGGATTCGCCGGCGACGATAAAGTTGTGCCCGCCCTCATCCTGGAATTTTTTCGCCCGCCCGGCAAATTCGGGGTCCACCGGCTCGAATACATACCGGGCATACGCCGGAATGTTAGAACGATATTTCAGCCGCGCGCCGGCGGGCATGATATGATCCGTGGTTATGTTATCGCCAACCTTGATCACAACCACGCCGGCAAGTTCAGAAGGCAGCGCGTGGTTCTTCGGCGGCTCCCCGATATTCGGGCCCCGGATAATTTTCACCCCGGAGCCGTCCTCCGACGGGCGGAGAAACATGGAATCATCGATCTCGAAGGCCTTGGGCATGGAAACGCGGGGGCATTCCAAGTCGGTTCGACGCGGATCCCGGATGCGGCCATGAATCGCCGCAACCGCCGCCACCTCGGGACTGACCAAATAGACCCTGGCCGACGGCGTTCCCGATCGCCCTTCAAAATTGCGGTTCGAGGTGCGCAGGGACACCCCCTCCGTTCCCGGCGACATCGAATTGCCGATGCAGAAACCACAGGTATTTTCCAGGATTCGCGCCCCGGCGCCCACCAGGGCGGCCAGACTCTTATCCTTGGCCAGCATGGCCAGAACCTGACGCGAACCCGGCGCAATGCCGAGGCTGACATCCGGATGCACCGTCCTTCCTTCCAGCAAACGGGCAACGGTCTTAAGGTCCCGGTAAGAAGAATTCGTGCAGGACCCGATCAGCACCTGATCAACCTTCATGCCCTCCAGCTTGGCCACCGGGGTCACGTTGCCGGGGGAATGCGGCGCCGCCGCCAGAGGCTCCACGTCCGCCAGATTAAGAATCACCTCGCGCTCATAGGCGGCATCGGCATCCGGCAGGATTTCCCGCCAGGCCGCTCCCCTGCCCTGCGCTTCCAAAAACCGGCGCGTAAGGTCATCGCTGGGAAAGACGGATGTTGTCACCCCGCACTCAGCGCCCATGTTGGCAATCGTCGCCCGCTCCGGCACATCAAGATGGGCAATTCCCGGTCCGCCATATTCAAAGACACACCCCACGTTGCCTTTAGTCCCAAACACCTCCAGCACCTTCAGGATGATGTCCTTTGCCGAAACCCAGGGCTTAAGGCGGCCCTTCAACGTGATGCGGACCACCCTGGGCGCCGTCAGATAAAACGCGCCGCCGGCCATGGCCACCGCGACATCCAGACCCCCGGCACCGATGGCCAGCATACCCAAGCCGCCGCCGGTGGGGGTATGGGAATCGGATCCCAGGAGCGTCTTCCCCGGGACCCCAAATCGTTCCAAGTGCAGTTGATGGCAAATCCCGTTACCCGGCCGGGAAAAGACAATGCCGTACCTGGCCGCCACGGACTGGAGATACCGGTGATCGTCGGCGTTTTCAAATCCGACCTGGACCGTATTATGGTCCACATAGCTGACCGCCAATTCGTTCTTAACCCGATCCAATCCCATGGATTCGAATTGCAGGCAGGCCATGGTGCCGGTGGCATCCTGGGTCAGCGTCTGATCGATGCGAATGGCGATTTCCTCGCCCGGTGTCAGCGATCCGCTGACCAGGTGCTCGGACAATATCTTCTGAGTTACATTCATGATGACGACTCTCCGGAAATTAAGAAGCGACAAAGGACAGAATAACAGGATGACGGGAATTTTCAAACATGGAATTAGATTTTGACACGCGCCCCCGATACGCTATGATGATGGTAAAAGGATGCGGGGCTATTTCCCGCCGTATTATAAAACCCAAGGAGGATTGTTATGCTGATCACACCGTTACTGGTCCTTGTTTTCCTGGCGATTATCGGGTTCTACGTGGTCACGGTTTACAACCGCCTGGTGACCCTGCGTAACCGGTTCAAAAACGCGTTTGCCCAGATCGACGTCCAGCTCAAGCGGCGCTACGATCTGATCCCCAACCTGGTGGAAGTATCCAAGGGCTATATTAAGCATGAGCGGGAAACGCTGGAAGCGGTCACTGCGGCGCGCAACCAGGCGTCCACGGCCGTTCAGAAGGCTGCGGCCAACCCGGCTAATGTCACCGCCATGCAGGGATTAATGGGTGCGGAAACCATGCTGACCGGCGCCCTGGGCCGCCTGTTCGCCGTTGTGGAGGCCTATCCCGACCTGAAGGCCAATCAGAACATGATGCAGTTGATGGAAGAACTATCCTCCACCGAGAACAAGGTGTCGTTCGCCCGCCAAGCCTACAATGACTCCGTCATGGTGTACAACACCACCCGGGAATCATTCCCGGACATGCTGATCGCCAATCCCTTCGGGTTCACGGCGGCCCAGTTGTTTGAAATCACGGCCCCGACGGAACGGGAAGCGCCCAAAGTCGCTTTTTAAATTTTTCTTTCGAAAAATTTAAATTATGGATTTTTTTGAACATCAGGACCGCGCACGGCGCAAAACATCACTGCTGATCGGGTATTTCATTCTCGCGGTGACCCTGATTATCATGGCCGTCTACGGCGTGTTCGCCCTGGTGTTTATCTGGCTGGCCAACACTCCCCAGCCCAAACCCGGCGGCGTGGTTTCCTGGTGGAATCCGGAACTGTTTCTCTGGGTAATCACCGGCACGGTTTTGATCGTGGTCATCGGGTCGCTGTATAAAATCATAGCGCTGTCCCGCGGCGGAGAGGCGGTCGCCGCGATGCTGGGCGCGCGGCCGGTGCCGCCCAACGCGACCGATGTCGCCGAGCGGCGCCTGCTCAACGTCGTGGAGGAAATGGCCATCGCCGCCGGCATCCCCGTGCCGCGGGTTTTTCTGCTGGAAGATGAAGACAGCATCAATGCCTTCGCCGCCGGATTCTCCCCCACAGACGCCATCATCGGGGTAACCCGCGGCTGTATGACCCTTTTGACGCGCGACGAACTCCAAGGAGTCGTCGCCCACGAGTTCAGCCATATCCTCAACGGCGACATGCGGCTCAATCTGCGCCTGATGGGGATTCTTCACGGTATCCTGGTGATTGCCCTGATCGGATACATGATATTCCGCCTGGTCGCTTACTCCTCGACGTCCCGATCGGCGAGCGCCGGAAAAAAGAAGGGGGGCGGCCTGGTGCTGATCATGGTGCTGGGGCTGGGCCTGATGGTCATCGGCTACATCGGCGTCTTTTTCGCCAAGCTCATCAAAAGCGCCTTATCGCGCCAGCGTGAATTCCTGGCTGACGCCGCCGCGGTGCAGTTCACGCGCAACCCGGACGGCTTGGGCGGCGCGTTGAAGAAAATCGGCGGGTTCCTCAGCGGCTCGCGGATCGAGAACTCCAAGGCCGAAGAAGCCAGCCATCTGTTTTTTGCCGATGGATTGCGAGCCTCATTTTTCAACTTGATGGCGACGCATCCCCCGCTCGCAGAGCGCATCCGACGGATTGACGCCTCGTTTGACGGCGGTTTCACAAAGCTTTCTCCAACCGCGGTCCGTACCGCAATCTGGAACCCAGCGGAGAATGCCGGCTCGGCGCCAGGCGCGTCTCCGGTTTCCATGCTGGCCGAACAGGACATGGCAAGCGGCCGGCGAGAGCTCCGCTCCGAAGCCGTGACCCAAAGCATCGGACGACCGCAGGCAGAGCATCTCCTCTACGCTTCCACGATCATGGCCGCAATTCCTCCGGCCGCTCAAGACATTGCGCGCGACCCGGTTGGCGCCCGCGCTTTGATTTATTGCCTTCTGCTCAACAAGGATACCGAACCGCGAAACAGCCAGTTAGCTTATTTGCAACAGCATTGCGAACCGCCGGTTTACCAAGCCATCACAACTATGCAACCGTCCCTGCAAGGACTGGCGCCGGAACTCCGCCTGCCCCTGGCGGATCTGGCACTGGCCACGCTGCGTTCCCTCTCCAAGCTCCAGTTCACCGAGTTTAAGGACAACCTCCATTACCTTATCACCGCGGATAACACCATCACCCTCTTTGAATATGCCCTCCAACGGAGCGTGGTTCGCCACCTGGAATCTTTATTCAACCCTCAAAAATCACCGTTAATTCAATATTACGCCATAAAACCGCTTCTGCCATCAGTCCGCGCACTTCTGTCCACGCTGGCCTACTACGGGCATTCTGAAACCGGGAGCGCCGAAGCGGCGTTCCAGCTGGGAGCTGACAGGCTGAAGTCCCCGATTACCCTGCTGCCCAGGGCACAGTGCGGGCTCCAGCCGGCTGACCGGGCCATCGAGGCGCTGGCCACCACGTCACCCCAGATCAAAAAAATGACTTTGGATGCTTGTGCCGCCTGCATCGGGGCCGACGGCCGGATCACCGTGGCAGAAGCGGAGCTTCTCCGGGCAATCGCGGATTCCCTGGGATGCCCGGTTCCGCCGGTGCTTCCGGGAAGAAATTAAACGGGTTTGATGATTGCTAATGTGCAGTCATCCCATAGTTAATATCGGCCGCAAGCGGCCTTTCTACATAGACAACACGCATTCATGCAGGAAGCGCGCTTGCGCGCGATCCCGTAAACAACCTTACTTAATCTCCTGATTACTCCTTCGGTGTTTTTTTCCATGCGCTCAGCGTTCAAAACCAGGTGGTATCTGTTCGTCGGACTGGCGCTCCTGGCCGCGATCGCCGGGTTTGGTTATTATTGGCTTCAGGACCCCGACCTGGTCTGGACCGCGATCAACGTGAATACCGGGCAACAGCAAGGCGACGCACACCTGCTGAAAATCAACCACTCGGTTCACATCCTGATCGACACCGGCCACCCGGATTGCGCTGACAGCCTGCTTCAATTCCTCAAGGAACAGGGCGTTTCGCGGCTCAACGCCGTCATCATTACCCACAGCCACCGCGATCACTACGGCGGATTGATGGCGCTGTTGAACAACCAGATCACCATCGATTCGGTATATTTCAATCCGGCGCCGCCCTACCTGGTAAAAAAAGAAACCCCCTGGGGCTGTTCCCAAGAGGAGATCGAGACGATTTTATACGCGCTGGTGGACCGGGATATTCCGGTCATTCCCATGACCAGCAACACCCAGTGGGTGTTCGATAACGGCACTTCCTTGAAAGTCCTCTATATTTACGACGGACTGCGTACGCCCATCGGACCCACCGACATCAATGACACGTCCGCTATCATGATGCTGACCCACCAGAAAATACGCATCCTCTTCGCCGGCGATTTGAACCAACCCCTGGGTCGTTATATAACCCAGCGCCGGGATATCACTTCCATCAAGGCGGACATTCTCAAGGTGCCCCATCATGGCGCCGAGGTCCTGGCCGACAACGCATTCTTCGAGGCCGTCCAGCCGCAAGCCATGGTAGTCCCCGCTTCGAAATCACTCTGGCTTTCCGAACGCTGTCAGCGCCTCCGGAACCTGGCGGCCCAATACCCAACCCGCGTCAACGGCCTGGACGGTCATATCGTTATCAAGTCTGACGGCTATTCGTTCCGCATGGAAACGCAATGGCATGGCAACCGTCCGCCCGAACACCAGCCCCCCGGTCCTGCGCCTTGCGGTAGCAGCCAAATCATGCGGTTGGCGGGCGCAGGCCCGCGCCCGGTATGGACCGGCATGAACCTGCACCTCGTAATACCCATACGCCAATCCAACGACGGCACACTCCCAACCGTCTTCGCCGGGGTCTGCCCGTATCCAGGGAGCGACGGCGGAAACGACGTTTTCTCCAGCATGCCGCTCGATTTGCGCTTGTCCCGCCTCGGCCACCGTTGTATGCTCGCGGCACACTGGATCTCTGGATCTGGACAAAACGCTATTCGTTGGGTGCTAAGATGAGAACATACCGATGAAGGATTCGTTGCGCAAAGGTGTTTCGTTTGGGCTGACATCGGCTGTCATCACGACACTCGGTCTCATGGTCGGTCTCCACTCAGGGACGCATTCCAAAATTGTGATCCTCGCCGGGATTCTGACAATCGCCGTTGCTGACGCGTTTTCAGATGCCTTGGGTATCCACGTTTCAGAGGAAGCAGAGAACACTCACACCGCCAAAGAGATTTGGGGGGCCACCGTGGCAACCTTCCTGACCAAGTTCCTGTTCGCGATGACCTTCCTGGTTCCTGTTCTTCTTCTCTCTCTTTCCGCTGCCATCATCGTGAATTTGATATGGGGACTGTCCATTCTCACTGTTCTGAGCTACATCATCGCAAGATCGCAGGGCAAGCCACCTTGGAAGATCGTCGGTGAACACCTCATGATCGCAATTGTCGTGATTGCCATCACGCACTGCATTGGCGACTGGATGGGGAGACTGGGTGCATGAACCAGCACCCAACAATCGGCTCTACAGCGCGCGTAAGCCGTGAGGTTGGCCAGACGACGCCGAAAGGCAATATCATCCGGCCACGCTCTTTGGCCACAAGTGTTATCCTTACGGATACGTCAGGATCTCCAGCCATTTTTCGCCGGCCGCGCTCAACGTCCACGTTCTCCGTCGGCAGACAATCAGGCGACAGCCGTTCCGGCCCAGCGCGGCGGCATTCATATTCCGGATCCGCCATTTCTTTTTACCCTGCTCCTGCCTGTCCGGTTCCGCGGCATTCCATCCCCGCAGGGGCAGACCGTTCTCCGACACCGCCAGCACCATGGCGCGACCGCTGAACGCAGGGCCGTCCCAGAGCGCCGGGTAGCGCCGGAAATAATCGGGGCGGCGGGGAACAAACAGCACGATTTCAAATGCCGGCAGAATGGTTTTCAAATACTCCGCAAACGTGAAGGCCGGATCCTCCTTCTGCCGCTCGAAAACCGCCAGCGGATCAAGACCCAACAGATTTCCGCCGTTGAAAATCCCATGATCCGGTTTCAATTTCTGCGCATGGTACCAGCGGTCGTAATGCGCGTTAACCATGAAACCCAATTCAAAATGCAGATGCGCCCGCGCCATCGGAATGGGAGACGACGACGTGTTGCCCATGATACCCAGGATAGCCCCCGCTTTCACTGCTTGACCAGCTTTGACTCCCGGCGCGATCTGCGCCAAATGCGCATACAACGTATATAACTCGCCCAGGGAACTGGCATGCCTAAGCACCACGTATTTACCGTAATTCGAGTTGCCGACAACCCGATTGGCATAGGCAACGGTACCGTCCGCCACAGCCGCGATGGCATCTTGCGGCCGGCCGTGGGCGTCAGTATTCAACGGCGCGATGTCAATCCCCTCGTGAAACGACGGCGCCAGGCCTTTGCCGTTTCTTTCCGTCCGAACGGATCCATACAGGGCGGATTCGATCCGGCCGGAAGCGGTCGGCCGAAAATCTCCGGAATCCTCACGCGCCGCGAGGGATTTCCGATCCGTGGGATATGCCATTTTCCGGAGAGAATCCGGTTCAACGCTATTCGTCAACGCGGAAGCCGCCGGCGGCTCCAGCGCAGGGGTTTCCTGCCTGGCGCAACCGCCGGCGCACACCAGCGCCGTCGCCAGCACCCCCGCCCGCAGGCCCATAGTCATGATCCAGTTAAGGTACATATTCCATCCCATCGAAAACGCGTATGTAACTCCGCTTCCCGCCGCCGGTCAACAAAGGACCGGCTTAAACTTGATTCGCCACTGCTTATCCCGTATAACTCTTACGGCAAGCGAGGCCCATGTAAAGGCATTATGGCATGAACACGCGGAATCCTTCCATCGCTCCGGACCCCTTAACTCCCCAATTGCTGGATCTGGTTCGGCGCGAAACCGATTATGCCGTGTATTACGACGGCCGCCCGTTGACGACGCCGGACGGAAAAGAAGTGGCCCATGCCAATGCCCGGGCGCTGGGCCATTTGCTCCGCACCTGGTCGTTCTCCCGCGCCTGGGATTGGGATTGTATATCCGCCGCCGCTTTATTTCGACTGCAAATAGATGTTGCGCAAACCGGCAGCGACGGCATGCCGCCGCGCCTTATTACCCGGCTGAAGGACGATCCGATTCTCCAGCGGATTCAAAACACCGCCGCGGCTTCTTCTCCCGCCGGAAGCGAAACAGCGGCGGCCGTGAACCAGACCCAAAGCCAGGCATTTCTGCCGACGATTGAAACAGTCTTCGCCATCCTGATCTGCCTCAACGAATTTCTCCTCGAGCGAGGGTTCGGCCCTCTGGAACAGATGACCCAAACACCGGAACGCCTGACGACCTGGATCCAGGAGCTCTATCAAACGCTCCCATCCGAGAAAAAGGCGGCGCTCATTCTCCTGGACCTTGCCCATCAGTCGGTGATTCTTCTGCCGCTGCTGCTGATCCTGGGCCGGATTACGCCTTCAGAATATGGCCTGGCGCTTTTAGCCATCCAGATTCCATCCCGGACCGGTCTAAAACCCGGGGAATCCATGCCGATCCCGACCGGCTTCAGCCTCAAACCCTCGCCCCCCGACCGGGAACGGCCGGAGGAAAGCTATCGCCTCTTGCGGGCCCAAGCCGCCGACATTATTGAATATCTCACCACCTTTACCGGCATTGAACAAAGGCCCGCGAGCATCAAGGATCTGATTACCCGGGGTGAAAGTTTTGACGTGGAATTCAAGTCCAGCCTGCGCTGGAATATCAAGGCGGGCCGCAACGATGCGGCCATAGAACACGCCTGCCTGAAAACCCTTGCCGCCTTCCTGAACTCGGCGGGCGGCATCCTGCTGATCGGCGTCCAGGACACCGGCGCCCTGGAAGGCATCGAGGTGGATAATTTTGCCAATAGCGACAAGTTCGCGCTTCACTTCTGGAATCTGGTCAAAGCGTCCATGGGTCAGGATATATCCGTCTTCATCCGCACATCGCGGGAAACCATGGACGGTAAAACCGTGTTTTGCGCCCAGTGCCGTCGAAGCCACCAACCGGTCTTTCTCCAACAAAGCGGCTTTGAAGAAGAATTTTATATTCGCGTGGGGCCCAGCAGTACCCGGCTGACGATCCAGGAGGCCTTGAAATACATTCCCTATCGGTTTGGGGAACAGAAGGTTGACCAAAAATAATTCTTGTGCATGCTATTCTGTTCTTGTTTTTTGATAAACACACGGTTAGAATAAAAAACTGGAAGAGTTTGGCATGTTTATGGCATTTCCTTAAACAGGAATACATCGCGACAACAGCATCATGAGCGATCCGATCCCCATCATCAACAAACTGTTTCTGGCGCTCCAGAACGTCCGGTTCTATCCCCCGACCCATTCGCTGGTACGAGACAGCATCGCCGCTCTCCATCAGCTTCTTCAGGAGGAACTTTCCAGCGCAAAGGATTTTTCCTTCGGATTTGCTGAAATGAAACTCATGGTCAACGGCCAGCCGGTCGATGCCGATCCGTCGCATACCAAGGGCCTGGCCCGTCAATTTGAAATCCTGCATGTTGATAATATCACCTTCAAGCCGGGATTGTCGCTGGCCGAATTGCGCGCATTCCTGGAATGCATGGCCATCAAGCCGGAACAACTGAATGCGGGCGGCGGCATGAAAAAAGCCCTCGCCGAACACAACTTGAAACACATCCAGGCGAACGATGTCCTCTACGGGCGCATTGATAAAGAAAAGGGAACGAAAGGAAAAACAACCACGGGCGAGGATTTTGTTAAAGCCCTGCGCAAGGCCGACAAGCAAATCCCCCACGGCGCAGTCGTTTTTGACACGAATCGTTCCACCTCCGCTTCATCGGTCGCCGATGATAAGATCCGCATGCCGTCCCCGGAAGAATTAAACGAGCTGTATGTCATTCGCGACCGGTTCCAGACCGAAATGAAAAAGCGCGTCCAGGAGGTCACCCGGGCCTACGAGATCGATAACAAACGCCTGTCATTTGAAAAAAACAAGATGGATTCCATCATGCGTAACGTCGGTGAAGGCGTGGTGGTTGTAGGCAACGACGGAAAAATTTTGATGGCCAATCCCGCGGCCGAAAAACTGCTGGGCAAACAGGTACAGGCCATTGTCGGACAAGCACTGAAGGATAGCCTGAATAAAGAGCACTCGCTGGTGCTTTCCCGCGGAAGTCCGGAATCCATCAAGGAGATCGAGGTGGCCGGCAAAGACGATGAAACCCGGCGCGTCCTCCGCACCTCCAACGCCGTGGTCGAAGATCTGGACGGCCGGACCATCGGCATGGTGTCCGTACTCTCCGACATCACCAAGATGAAGGAAGTCGAGCAGTTAAAATCGGATTTCGTGGCCAACGTGTCCCATGAACTTCGCTCGCCGCTGGCCGCCATTCAGAAAAACCTGGTCATCATCCTGGATCAGACGGCCGGTGCGCTCAACGACAACCAGAAGGAATTCCTGTCGCTGGCAAAGGACAACGTCGAGCGCCTGACACGGCTGATCAACGATCTGCTCGATTTATCCAAGCTCGATGCCGGCAAGATGGAATTGAAAAAAGCACGAACCGATCTTACGGCCCTCGTCCGAAAGACCGTCACGACTTTTGCCGGCTGGTTACGGGAAAAGGACATTACCTCCCGCCTCGATCTGCCGGAGACGCCGCTGGAACTGGAGCTGGATGCCGATAAGATCACGCAGGTGCTGAATAACCTGCTCAGCAACGCCCTCAAATTCACGCCGCCAAAAGGTGAAATCCGGATTGCTTTGAACGCGGCGGCCACGCCGGTCGAGGTTTCGGTCACGGACACCGGCATCGGTATCGCTCCCAATGATATCGCCCGGATTTTCAACAAGTTTGAACAAATCGGCGGCAACACTCTAACCGACGTGAATGGAACGGGACTGGGCTTGCCGCTGGCCAAAGAAATCGTGGAAAAACATGGCGGCCGGATTCACATCAAGAGTGCTATCGGCAAAGGCAGTACCTTTAGCTTCACCCTGCCCCGGTAATGCAATGCAGATTGACTAACCACCAAGAAGATGGCATAATAATGTCAAAAAGGAGGCGTGGGATGGAACCCAAAGACATTCGAATTTTGCTCGTGGACGACGAAAACGGATTTCGGCGTCCAATGGAATTCTGGCTGAAAGCCAAGGGTTATCAGGTAACCGGAGTTGGCAGCGGCGAAGAAGGCCTGGCATCGATCGAACGGGAAAGACCTACCCTCGTTTACCTGGACATGAAGATGCCCGGCATGAACGGCATCGAAACCCTGAGGAGAATCCGGGACAAGGACAAGACGCTTCCTGTGATCATGATCACAGCCTACGGTACGCTACAAGATATGGAGGAAGCCGAGAAGCTGGGTGTTTCCGGTTTTTTCAAGAAGGACGAAGATTTTGCCACCGCCGCCAAACTGATTATCTTCGCATTGGAGTCGAGCAAGATCATTTAGGCACCCCGATCAAGATTAGGGGGAAACTTTTCCCTCTGTGACCTGCTATTACCTCGGCAATCTGCGCCGATAATTCCCCGGGGTGGTCCCCGGCGCCCGACGAAAGCGACGGGTGAAATACCCCGAATCTCTATACCACCCCGGATAAAGTAATTTTTATTTCATGGCTTGAGGGCGGCGAGGTGTTTCGCAGCGGATACTGTTGGAAAAAATCTATTTCGGCCGCACGATCTGGCATCGCAGGCGTGGAACTCCCGGATTTGGCGGCTGGTTTGGCACGAAGGCGCTGTCCGGAGGCGGCCGCCTGATTGACCTGGGGGTTCACCGGCTGGAATTGGAAGCCTCATGGATGGCCAACATCAAGGAAGGGGAACTGATGGAAACACGGCTGTTGGGCACCGCCGGTGGATTGATACAACGCAAGGTGAAGGAAGGTGACGAGTTCGAAGCGGAATTTTATGTGGAACGCGCGGGCTGTCAGTTTGACACGAAACTGCATCCGCCGGTGCCCGCCGTCCGAAGCGCCCAACTTGGTAAAACCGTGCGCTTGAACTGATCTCCCTGTAAATATCCCATTATTATATTCAATTTATTTCTTCTCCATAGCGGCTTTCTGTGCTATTATTTTTATTTTCAGGTTAGGGCGTTTTCATGGAATGGACCCCGCGATTATGCCGAACGAGGAAAAGAAAAACGACATCAAGGAACCGGAAGTGAAGGAGGTCAAGGAACCTCCCAAGCCTTCGCCGGAAATCAATCTCAACAAGCCGCCGCTGGCGCTGATCAAGGATCCGCAGAAAATCGAAAAGGCGTTCAGCCCCTGCAACCTGGAAGGCATTTACCGGCTGAAGATCGGCCGGCGCAAGGGCCTGAACATCTGGATTGTGGACGGCGCCAAGGTCCGGCGCGAGCTGTTCATTGATTTCGTGCTGGGCGGAAACGACCAGCGCTATAAATTCATTCCGGTCGGCGAAATCTGGATCGATAACTCTATTTCGGTGGAGGAGCTGGAATTCACGATTATCCACGAAATCTTCGAGCGCGAAAAGATGATGACGGGCATGAAATACGATCCCGCCCATGAACTGGCGGCCCAGGAGGAGCTCAAGGCTCGCATTGACAAGATGGAATCCATCGACGACCTGCGCGAACGCTGGTTCAAACAACAGGAAATCGAAAAGAAACAGGTGCTCAAGGACGAGAAGGACAAGGAAGCCAAGCCGGAAACCTAAGCCCGCTCCGAAGGATCCGCCCCCCACCCCGTCCGTCAAATCCTAGCACGCATTTCTCCAGAGCGGCCCTTGGCCGCAACCAAAAATATGACGCAAAGCACAATTTGGCCCGCCATCCTGCAAGCGCAGGACATGCGCGCTTGCCACGCTCTTACATGTTCGTGTGAAAAATGCGCCCTACGGCTTCGACGCGCCCGGAATACCGGGGCTTGCTCAGGGTTCGCCTTTCGGCGCGTCAAAGGGCTACCTTGAGCAAGGTGCATCAGCACCGCGCCGAAACTTTTGCCGCAATCCGTTGTGGCAAAAGCGGATTTCGCACCGGCGGCATTCGCCTGTAAGAAATCCGGGCTAGAACCTATCTACCCTTGATTAATGTGCTTGATAATCTCTCCGATACGGGGTATTTTTCATTATCGGATGATGAACCCATTCAGGAGTAAAGCCATGAAATGGTCAACCATTATGTTCGTTACGTTGGGTCTCGGATTGTCAATGCTTTCAGCGACGGCAGGTGAGGATTGGCTGACCGACTTCGAACAGGCCAAAAAGGAAGCGACGGAAAAGAAGCTCCCGATCCTGGCTGATTTCTCCGGGTCAGACTGGTGCGGCTGGTGCATCAAGCTGGACAAGGAAGTGTTTTCACAACCGGCGTTCAAGGCCTACGCAAAAAATTCCTTGGTTCTTTTTATCGCCGACTTTCCCCGCAAGAAGAAACAGGCCGCCGAATTGAAAAAACAGAACAAGGACTTGGCAACAACCTATGCAATTCGAGGTTATCCCACCGTTCTATTGCTGGATGCGGCCGGCAAGGAACTGGCCCGGACGGGGTATCAGGAGGGCGGGGCCGAGGCCTATGTGGAACATCTCAAGAAAATGTTGAAGGAACAAAAACCGGCAACGGAAGCCCCGGTAAAATAACCTTCGGATGTGCAGGGATTCATGACCAGCAGATCCGTGGCAATTGCCGGAGATATTTATGCACACGGAACTGATACAAGATATTTCCTGGGTTGGCGCCATTGACTGGAATATCAGGGATTTCCACGGTTACCAGACTGAGCGGGGCTCAACTTACAATGCTTATTTGATCCGCGACGAATACCCTGCGCTGGTCGATACGGTCAAGGCCCCCTTTGCCTCCGAACTCATGGCCAACATCTCGGAAGCGATGGCGGGACGTGCCATCCATTATATCATCTGCAATCACGCCGAACCGGATCATTCCGGGAGTGTGCCGGCCATGCTGAAACACTATCCTCAGGCGGAGGTAGTCTGCAACGCCAAATGCCGGGCCGCCCTGGCCCAGCATTACGACACGGCCTCATGGGCATTCCGGATCGTCAAGGATGGCGACCGCCTCTCCCTGGGAAAACGGACCCTCCAATTCATGGATACGCCCATGGTCCACTGGCCGGAATCCATGTTCACTTATATTGCGGAAGATCGGCTCTTGTTTTCCATGGACGCTTTCGGCCAGCACCTCGCATCTTCCGCGCGCTTCGACGACGAGGCGCCGCTGGACGTCATAATGGCCGAAGCCAAAACCTACTATGCCAACATCCTGATGCCCTACGGCCAGCCGATTGCCCGGACGCTGGAACGTGCCAAGCCCCTGCCCATTGACCTTATCGCCCCCAGCCACGGGATTATATGGCGCCGGAATATTCCAACCATTCTGCAGACCTATCGGGATTGGACAGAGGGCAAGATCACCCCAAAAGTATTGGTAATCTATGACACCATGTATGGCAGTACGGCTCACATGGCCCAGGCCATTTTCGAGGGCACGCTGGAACCGGGAATTGAATCGAAACTGATTGCCATCCGTTCCAGCAACCTGACCCTCCTCGCCACTGAAATGCTGGACACCGCGGCAATCGCCTTCGGTTCGCCCACGTTAAACACCACCTTAATGCCGCAGGCGGCCGCCGTCCTGGCATACCTGAAAGGGCTCCGACCTGCCGGTAAATCCGGATTCGCCTTCGGATCCTATGGCTGGAGCAAAGGGGGCGCCCAGGCCGTGGCCGACGCGCTGTCCGACATGAAATTTCCCCTACTTCGCGACCCCATTCAATCTCAATATGTCCCCACCCTGGCCGGCCTTGAGGAATGTCGGCAGGCTGGAAAACTCCTGGCCGATACGGCACGGACAGCTATTAATTTTTCGCCAAGCGAAAAATTCATTTAGAAAGGAAAACATCATGCAGGGGAAACTGATACGTTTGGAACGCCTGATCAATCGCGAGACAAGGCGAACGGTCATCGTGCCCATGGATCATGGGGTCACGGTGGGACCCATCAAGGGTATTGAAAATATGCGGGATATGGTTGAAGCGGTAGCAGCGGGCGGCGCCAATGCAGTCCTGGGTCACATCGGTTTGCCTTTGCATGGGCACCGGCGGCATGGCAAGGACATAGGCCTGATTCTTCACTTATCAGGAAGCACAGTCTGGAGCCCGGACCCCAATGCCAAGGTGCTGGTCAACACCGTGGAAAACGCCCTAAAATTCGGCGCCGATGGGGTTAGCGTTCACGTCAACATCGGCGCAAACAACGAAGCGGAAATGCTCCGGGACCTGGGCAAGGTGTCCGTCACTTGTATCGAATGGGGCATGCCGCTGTTGGCCATGATGTACACTCGCGGCAGGAAATTCCACTCCGAGACCGACCCTGACGGTATCCGGCATGCGGCACGCATCGCCGCCGAACTGGGCGCGGATATCGTCAAAGTCAGTTACACCGGCTCGCCAAAGACCTTTGAGAAAGTGGTGGCAGGCTGTCCCATTCCTATTGTCATCGCCGGAGGTGAAAAAGTCACCAATGAAAAACTACTGTTCCGGATAATCCGTGATTCGCTTGACGTCGGCGGAAACGGAGTGGCAGTGGGACGGAATGTATTCTGTCACGCCGCACCCGTCAAAATGATGCGGGCGATATCAGCGCTGGTCCATGAGAATGCGTCCATCGAAAAGGCCTTGTCTCTTCTGCGGCGCTGAACAACGCGACGACTTTCGACCGGGAATCGCGGTTACTTCTGCCGGAAGACAATGCGGCCCTTGGTCAAATCATACGGAGAGATTTCAACCGTCACCTTATCGCCAATGGATATCTTGATGAAATGTTTCCGCATTTTTCCGGAAACATGAGCTAGAATTTCCGCTCCATTGGACAGCTTGACCCGGTACATGGTCGCCGGAAGGACCCGGGTAACCACTCCATCTACGCGGATAACATCTTCCTTTCGTGGCCCTTGCTCCGCCATAACAAATGCTCCTTATCCGTCCCCGATGCTCAAATAAGCGCTAAGAATAATGATCTCTCGCCGGGATACAAGCATTTTCGCAGGATTTCATCATGGATGCAATTATGGGGGGGGGAGGACTGGTTTTTGCCGGCATTCCTCTGGCCTTCCGTTCCAGTACCGAAATACGTTCCATCACCAAGGCGGCGATCCGCTCATAGCCATCCTTACTCCCCGTCATTTCCGACCAGGCATCCGGATACAAGGGCGCTCCATAATGCACGGTAATTTTTCGCGGTTGGACCCAGCGGGCGCCGCGCGGAAAGGCCCTGAAACTGCCATCCACGTAAACCGGGACCACCGGGACCCGGGCCTTGGCAATCAGAAAGCCGATCCCGCCTTTCGGCGGCTGTAACTCCCCATCCCGCGTCCGGGTTCCCTCGGGGAAAAGACACAGGATACCTCCCGCTTTCAACACCGCCAGCGCCGCTTTCATCGCCCCGATATCGCCTTTCGTCCGGTCCAGCATCACCACGCCGACCCGCATACCCCACCAGCTAAAGACAGGATTACGGAACAGCGTATCCCGCGCCATGAACCGGATGAACCGGTGAGCGAGATTGCATCCGACCAGCGGCGGATCCAGAAAACTCGCGTGATTGGACGCCAGAATGCATCCGCCGGCCGGAGGCACCTGCTGTTCGCCGCGGGATTCAAAACGACACCACAGGACCAGCCAGACCTTCAACAGAAACCGGCAGATGCGATAAACTAGCGATCGGGGTTCCGTTTTCCGCACGGCGTTGACAATCTGCGCGACCACGTCGTCAATCGACAGACCGGTTGTATCTATCACCCGGGCATCCGCCGCCCGCGCCAGCGGGGCTGCGGCCCGTTCGCTGTCCAAGGCATCCCGGCGCAGGAGCGATGTCTTGACCTTACTGAAACTGGGAGTTCCCTCGGCGCCGGAAAGATCACCCAACCTGCGCCGGGCCCGTTCCTCCGGGGTGGCATTCAGAAAGAATTTAAACGGCGCATCCGGAAACACCACGGTGCCGATATCCCGGCCTTCCATGGCCAGACTCCCGAATCGCAGCATGCTCCTCAGCCGCTCGCCAATCCAGGCGCGCACACAGGGCATCGCCGCCACCACGCTGACCTGCTCCGCCACCTGCTCGGACCGGATTTTCATTCCCGGATCTTCGCCGTCGATCATGAACCGGATGCCGCCATCAACCAGGAAAAATTCCATCCGCAAGGACATCAGCATCTTCATTACGACCTGCTCATCCCGGCAGGAAAGGCCGTCCCGCAGAAGTTTCCAGGTTACGCCGCGATACAAGGAACCGGAATCCACGTGCACCCAATGAAGCGCCGCCGCCACTCTCCGGCTGACCGTGGATTTGCCCGACGCGGCAGGACCGTCAATGGCAATGATGAAGGTCGACATGACCGCCGAGTTCCTCCAGATGATTCCAGAAACCGGGATACGAAGTATCCACGCAAGCCACCGGCGTGATGGTCACCGGGGAATCCGCAAACAAAGCCAAAATCGCCATGGCCATGGCAATCCGGTGATCCCCATAACTGCTCAGCGACACGCCGCCGCGAATCGGCGATCCGCCCTGGATCACCAGGCCGTCGTCGTATTCCGTGACCGCAATCCCCAGTGCTTTCAGATTCGTGGCCACGCAGGCAATGCGGTCGGATTCCTTGACCCGCAATTCGCGGGCATCGCGGATTTCGGTGATTCCATCGGCCAGCGCGCCGGCCACGGCTGCGATCGGCAATTCGTCGATCAAGTTGGGGATTTCGGCGCCGCCGACCCGGGTTCCCCGAAGCTTCCCCCCCGTAACTGCCACTTCCCCGCAGGGATCAGAGCTCAGCAGTTGATCGGCCGGCGTCACCGTGATATCCGCGCCCATGCGCTTCAACACATCCAGCAACGCCGTGCGCCGAGGGTTAAGCCCCACGTCCCGAATCGTCACCCGCGCGCCCGGCATGGCCGCAGCGGCCGCCAGCCAGAACGCGGCGGAAGAAAAATCGCCCGGTACCATCCAATCCCGCGCCGGCAGAGCCGGCCCCGTGGGACCAAACCCCTGAAGCGACAGGCGGGTTCCCTCCATCGTCAAGGGTAATCCCAGGATATGGAACAGGCGCTCGGTATGATCCCGGGTCGGTAACGGCTCGTTCAGCGTTGTCCGGCCATCGGCAAACAGCGCGGCCAGCAACACGCAGGACTTCACCTGGGCCGATGCGACCGGCAGGGCATAATCAATCCCATGCAGACGTCCGCCGGAAATCCGGATCGGCGCGCAGCCATCCTTCCCCAGGAGTTCAACCCCGGCGCCCATGCGTTCCAGCGGCTCCTTGATCCGGCCCATGGGGCGGGAACACAGCGACGCGTCGCCCGTGAGTTCCGTGACCAGCGGCTGGCCGGCCAGCAACCCGGCCAGCAGGCGCATACCGGTTCCCGAATTGCCGACATCCAAGGGCTGAACCGGCTGGCGCCATGGACCATCAATCCCATCGATGATCAAGGTCGTACCGTCAAACACCGCCCCGGCGCCCATGGTCTGCAAAGCTTTGACCGTATTGACACAATCCTCACTGCAAAGAAATCCCCGAATCCGGGAGCGCCCCGTGGCCAGCGCCGCAAGCATGGCCAGCCGATGCGAAATGCTTTTATCGCCGGGAACCCGCACGACGCCGGACAACGACGCGCAGGGATGAATTTGAGCCGAATCGTTCATGTTTTGGTATGCACCAGCTTGCGCCGCCGCGTTCTACTTTCCTCAAGAAAACTCCGCAAGGCATCCAGATCATGCCGCTTCAACCATTGAATCAAGCGGGTCAACCCGCCCTGGAAAGCCTGAAGTTCCCGCGTCACGGCCTTCCGATTGCCGGCGACAATATCCCACCACAAATCGGGCGAACCTTCGGCAATCCGCGTGGCATCCATAAATCCGGGACCGCAGAACCGGCTCAGACGTTGCGGCTGATCCCGTCCCACCGTCGACGCCAGCAGGGCCGCCACCAGGTGCGGCAAATGACTGGTCCGGGCCAACATGCGATCATGGGCTTCCGGGGACACCAGCACCACCCGCGCGCCCAGTCCGCTCCAAAACAGCTTGATCTTGCGCAGCGCCCGTTGAGCCGTCCGGGGAGTCGGGGTCAGAATCACGACAGCATTCTCATACAGGCGCGGCGACGCCGCCTTGAGTCCCTGCCGCTCCGAGCCGGCAATCGGATGACTGCCGACAAAACAGGCGCCGGCGTTTTCCACCAGCGGTTCAACCCGGGCCACAATCTCAGCCTTGATGCTCCCGACATCGGTCACCACGGCGCGTCCCGACAAAGCCGAAGCGCACATCTTCGCCAACGCAGGAATCGCACCCACGGGAACGCAGAAAATCACAAGATCGGCGTTCCGGACTGCCGATTCGGGCCGTGAAAACACTTCATCCACAACCCCGCCGGCCAAGGCCTGGTTTCGCGTCCGGGCGCGACGGGCATAGCCCACGACAACCCGGGCCAGCTTCTTCCGCTTGACGGCCAATCCCAGGGATCCCCCCATAAGTCCCAAACCGATAATGGCCACCCGATGTAAAGGCTGGTTTGAAGTCATCGCTTGTTCTTTCTGCTTATCGCTTGATCACGATGGCATTCTAGGTATTCATCGCTTGAATTCAACAATAATCAGCGAAAGCCAACGATAGTGAATGGTCTCGCGTGCTCATGCCGGCGCCGACCGTCATTTCGTCCTGATCCAACGGTGATGACCCTGAGCATAGTCGAAAAGTTGATACGCGGAAGGGGGCGGGTCTTAGAGGTGGACCAGCGTGCCAGTTGTCCAGAAAAAATCTCCCCTCCCCGCGCGGGAGGGGTGGGGGGTGGGGGAACTAGCGAGGAACCCAAG
>JAHIJO010000057.1 GCA_018898455.1 Verrucomicrobiota bacterium
CTCCCAACCCACCCTCCAAAAAATGGCCAGCGTGGGAAACTATTATCAAGCGTGGAAACAAGAGCAAAAACGGAGGTGGACATACCAGAAACTATCTCTTATTTTAACCGGAAACCTGTCCAACCAATGGGGGGAAGCTCAGTCTGGATTGGTAAAACGAGCGTCGAGCTCTTCGGTACGTGGCAACAAGTTGACGTGAAAAATCTCTTTCTCCTTCGCATACACAAGAATGTGATCATGATTGTCACTGAACCATCTTGCGTCGTTCTGGCGTGTGTGCTTCTTTACCCAAATCACATTTGCCGCAAAATTTGCCCGCCCAAATACCTCGTCACACAACACCTTCAGGTAATGTGCTTCGTTGTCGTCAATGGTGATCCAAAGCGAACCGTCTACAGATAGAAGCTTATGAATCAATTCTAATCGGTCCCGCATCAAGCTCAACCATAGTGAGTGTTCAATGCCATCATCGTAATGTGTGAATGCGCTACCGGTGTTGTAAGGCGGGTCAATGTAGATGCACTTGATCTGACCGGAGAACTCCTGTTCGAGCGCCTTGAGGGCGAGCAGATTGTCGCCAAAGATGATGCGGTTATCAAAGATGTCGTGGTCCGTGATGCGGTGCTTGGCGTGATATGACTTCTCCGGGTCTTCGAGCAGGATGCGCGGCTCCAGACGGGGCCGGGTCTCCTTCCCGATCCACGTCAGTTCCAGTTTGGGCTTTGTCGTCATGGTCAGGAAATCATTCTGGCTGCCATGGTGCTGGCGGCCATGCAGGCAAGGGTTGCTGGAGCTGGGCGAGCAGGTCGCCAATGGCTTTGACCAGTTTGCGAAAGGAGCGGTTGCGCCGATGGGCCAGTCCCATGTCAAAGACCGCGCTCATGGCGGGCTGGTCACCCGTCTCGGAATACGCACGGTCGGCGGGCATGAATTCTTCGAGCGCACCCTTGGCGTCGCGTCTGGACTCTGGATTCGCGGGCGCGGCGGCATCATCGCGAATGCCATATTGGCCGCGCAATGATTCGAGCGCGGCGAGGAACCAGGTTTCATATTCGCGATAGGCGACGACGACGTCGCAGGGTTTATCTGCGGCGGCCTCCCGCGCCCACGCCCGAACCTGGGCGGCCAATTCCTTGGGACAGTCATCCTCGCCGTCGAAAAGGATGACAACCGCCGCGCACTCGGGCTGGAGCAAAGCAAGGCGGACGCCGGCTTGAATGCCTTCCTTGCTACGCAGCTGGGACTGGGTGCGCCGGATGGGCCGGCCAACGCCGACATTCTGGCAATCCGCCTCGGCCAGCAAGCGACGCAACAGCACGGGCGCAGCCTCAACTTCGCCGTGCCCCTCAACGATCGGATAAATTTTCATGCGAGATGCTCGAAGAGATTCCCGTCACGGAGTTCGTTTGCATCGGAGAACAATTCGTCGGCATGGAGCGCATTGGAACGCATCAGTTCGCCCGCGCCCATGAGATGCTGCCGCATCGCCTGCCGGGTCGCTTCGGAGGGCGGGAGCAGATGAGATGCCCCTTCCTGCCAGGAGACGATGCGCAGATTGACGTCCGTGATCCATTTGGCATCCAACAGCTCCGGGCTATGCGTCGTCACGACCACTTGCATGGTCTTTGCGGCCTTGCGGATGAGGTCAAGCACCGCGCCGAGCGCGCCGGGATGAATCGTGGCCTCCGGCTCCTCGATGACGAGGACGCTGGGGCTGGGTTTCTGAAACACCGCCATGATGAGGCCAAGGGAACGGAGCGTGCCATCGGACATGTTGAAAGCGTCGAAGGTTAATTTCTTCTTCTCGCCCCATTCCTGCGAGAAACTCATGGACAGTTTGTTTCCATGTTTCTTTGGGGAAACGGCATTGGTGGCCGGGACAATGGACTCGAGGATGCGGTTGATCTCGGCCTTGGTCGCGGCAGCCCCTGCGCCACGCAGCAATTCCTGAAGGACGCTGGCGGAGTTACTGCCGTCCGGCTTAAGAGCCACGCCGCTGTCGGGATCTTGCATCTCGCGGAGTTTGGAAGGCTCGATGGAGTAAACGCGCATGGCTCCCAGCACCTTGAAGATGGGCGCAAACCGCTCGTCACCGCCCACCAGAGGAAGCGCGAGCGCCGATGGCTCCAACGCGGGGGTGAGACCTTCGACGTTGCTCTTCCATTTTTCGGATCGATCGAACCACCAACGGGCGCCATCCTTCATTCGGACGAGGCACTGTTCGTGGACAATGCGATAGCCGTAGTTCGGAAGCGCCTTGACCTCGAAGGCAAACCGCCCGCCGGCGATGCCATTGATGGGACCGAACTCAAAAGCGAGGCCAAGGTTCGGCGGGAAGCTCTGCTGCCCGGAGCTGCGGTTGCGAACCGCGCCAATGCCGCCGCGGCGGTCAAATACAGCTTGCAAGGGCGAAGACATCGCTTCGGAAACAAAACTGAACACGTCGGACAGGTTGCTTTTGCCGGAGCCGTTGCGCCCGACCACGAAAAGCGGGTTATCGAAAACGAGCGTCGCCGTCGGAAAACTACGGAATCGCTTGATAATAATTTTGATAATAGGAGCCGATTTCATATTTGCATCTCGTTTCGTGGTTCTAAGGCTACTATAATTTATGAATTAATGAAAGCCTATCCGTAACCATTTTCGGCTTCGCCCGCCGGGCACCGGCCACGTTCACTCGGTAGATGATCTCCCGGAGCCTGAATGTGGATTTTGAACTCATGTCAGGCACCAACGTAACGTAAATAACTCTTTTAGAGAAGTCCTCTGTATCAGTTTGCCCTCAATGTTGGCAATCAATTCCTCCCGCTGCTGGTCCACCTTGTCCTGCGCCTCGAAGAGGGAGCGGCGCTTCTCGTTGCGCTGGGATTCGAGGGCCTTAATCTGCTTCTGGCCGGCGAGCTTTTCCTCCAGAGTGAGGGCGGTGGTGGCGGCGCGTCGAGCTTCCTTGATCATCCGATCCATCTCCTTAATCTCGCGTTCGAGGCCCAGCTTGATGTCGTCCGCCCAGCCGTCGAGTTTTTCAGCCTCGGCCTCGAAGAATCTGGCGTTGCGTTCGGAAATAGTGCGCTGAATCTCAGCCTGACGGCCTTGGATGGTGACCTCGACCGTGGTCGGTGCGATGCTCAGGCACGGGCCGGTCACTATCCCCGGCAAGGTGAACAGGCGCGCGGCACAGTCTTCGTCGAGCGGCATACCATCGTCGGTGACCGCGCCGAAGATCATATGATCCTCGGCCTGATCGAGCGATTCGACGGTGAAAGCGGAGAGCGTGAGCCAGCCGGATTTGCCCACCAACGGTTCCAGCGCGCTGACCTTCCCGTCGTGGTCCTCGTAGCTGAAGCGGACTTCGGCGGCGGGTAGCTCGCGGGATTTGGCCTGCCGGATAACGGCCTCGGCAAGCGGATGGTGAAGACGGTAGAGGTGCGCCTCACCGGAACGGCGCGGGAGTTCGTAGAAGCCCAGCGGAATTTCGTTGGCATTCGGAAACGGGCACGCGATCAAACGAAAGGATGATTCGTCGGAAAACTGTGCATTGGCGCCCAGTTCTTGCCGGGTCAGTTGTATGAGCAAACGCTCATAGCGATTCAGGAACGCCTTGGAAGTTGCATCGCTGACCTTGAGCTTTTCGCGGACTTCGTCGTCGAAGTTTTCGAACAACTTGCGGCGCGTATGGGTCATGGACTCATTGATCTCCAAACTGAGTTCGAGCTGGAGCTGGTCGAAGGCGATCTTGATTTCCTCGTGTTTGCGACAGCGTTGGTAGATGTCGTTGATGCGCTTCTCGAAGTCCACGCCGCTTTCAATTGCGCCGAGCACTTCGTCGCTGGCCCCAAAGACGCCCTCGAAGAGCTTGAACTTTTCGGAGAGCAGTTCGAAAACGCGCCGGTCGGCCTCATTCTTACGGTTGAGGAAGTTGACCACCACCACGTCGTGCTTCTGTCCGTAGCGGTGGCAGCGTCCGATGCGTTGCTCAATACGCTGAGGATTCCACGGCAGGTCGTAATTCACAACGAGCGAGCAGAACTGAAGATTGATGCCCTCGGCGCCGGCTTCCGTGGCAATCATGATGCGGCCCTCTTCGCGGAAGTAATCCACGAGCGCGGAACGCATATCGGCGGATTTTGAGCCGGTGATGCGATCTGTGCCGGCATGCTTGACCTGCCACGCGGCGTAGATGGCCTTGGATCGTTCATCGGTGTTCGAGCCGTTGAACAGAACGATGCCCTCGTAGAAAGCGCTATCGGCCAACACCCGCAGCAAATAGTTCTGCGTTTTGCGCGATTCAGTGAAGATGATCGCCTTTTCCGCAGCGCCAAGTTCACGGGCCTTGGCGAATGCGATGGCCAGCGCCTTGATCAGGGCCTTGCCCTTTGCATTGTGGCTGATCGAAACGGCCAGATTGGCAAAACTGTCGAGATCCGCAATCTCCGCCGCGATGGCGGCGCGGTCGGCATTGGACAGCGGTTCGCCGGGTTGGTCGTCCGACCATTCTTCGGCGGTTTCATCGAGCGCCTCGTAATCCTTGTCCAGCTCGTCTTCGAGCGTTTCCACCGGTTCCCCTTCCTGGAGTTTTACCTTGAGGCGGTTGGAGATGGATTCGAGCGCGCCGGCAATGGCGAACGTGGAGGACGCGAGCAGCTTGCGCAGCACGAGTGTCATGAGCGAACGCTGGCTGGCGGGTAACGCCTGGAGATTATCGCGCCTGAGATAATCGGACACGAGATTGTAGAGACGATCTTCCCCTTCCTCCGGCGTGAACTCCTCGACCATCGGCAGGCGCTTGGTGAATGGAATATAGGAGGTGACCTGCCGACGGAGTGTGCGATAACAGATCGGCTTGAGCCGCGCCTTGAGCGTCAGAAAAACCTGTTCCTGGGTGAGATTGGCAAACTGTTCGCGGAAACTCTTGAGGTCGCCGAAGGTGTGCTCGTCGATGAAGCTGACGAGGCCGAAGAGTTCGAGCAGCGAGTTTTGCAGCGGCGTGGCCGTGAGCAGCAACTTGTTCTTGTTAGCGAGCGCCAGCTTGAGCGTGTTGGCAATGACGTTGGACGGTTTGTAGACATTGCGCAGGCGATGCGCCTCGTCCATTACGACGAGGTCCCATGCGGTGGTCGCCACATCGGCGGCCTTGTTGCGAGCGAACTGGTAGGAGCAAATAACGATGGCGTCCTTGATTTCAAACGGGCGGAAGCTTCCCACCTTCACCGCGGCGTTGTAGGATTTTGTTTCGAGAATCTGGCAGGGCAGGAAGAATTTCTCAGTCAACTCCTGATGCCATTGCTTGCGGAGATTGGCGGGCGTAATGACAAGGATGCGGCGCTTCCGTTCGGCCCATTTCTGCGAGAGCACGAGACCGGCCTCGATGGTCTTGCCAAGGCCGACCTCATCCGCCAGCAACGCGCCCTTGGAGAGCGGTGAATTGAACGCGAACAGCGCCGCGTCCACCTGGTGCGGGTTCAAATCCACCTGCGCACCGGCCACCGCACCCGCGAGTTTCTCCATGCTGTCCGAGGCGCAGCGTTTGGTCAGCGCGTGCGCAAAGTATTTGGCATGGTAGTCGGTGAGCGTCATGCGGCGAAGTCCAGACTGAAAGGATGGCAACGTTTGCCGTCAGTTTTGTTTTTCGCGATAAACCAGAAAAAGATGGTGCGCTATGTGTCAGTGCCGAGCAAATGCTGAACGGCGCGCACCAGCCCGTATTCCACCCCGACTTCGGTCTGCATGTAGCCGGGCTTTGCTGTCGAACTCATGGCTTTGTCCTTTTGGAGGCAACCAAGGGTTACCCATTAAAGGCCAAGTCAATAGAAAAAAACCCCCCTTCAGTTTCCGATCATGGAAACTGCCTTGCTTTGACGCCAACACCGACCTTGCCAGTGACCCTTTTCGCGACGGTTTTTTCAATCGTATGATTCAAAACGGCCA
>JAHIJO010000058.1 GCA_018898455.1 Verrucomicrobiota bacterium
CAACCATGTGCAAAGAACTGGATCGCATGAAAGTGTGCTTTCCCGGAAGCGATCTGCGGATGCGTTTCGGCGTTGCCTTGGAGGTCCAAAAATGATAAAAAGCGGACAAATTACAGGCTGACTATGTCAGGATATCTGAATATAGTGTCCGGTGGTATGCAAGCGGGAAGACGGCGGTTGCCGCCCCGGGAGCCGCGGTCATATCGCCAACTCCGCCGCGTCGCAGTTTCACGCGTCGCAGTTTCGCGTTGCCAACCTGGCAGGGATGGCTCTATACTACTAAAAAATTAGCACCCTGTATAATTGTGAATAATTATCGTGCAACAGGAGGATCTGCCATGCGGAATAGACTGTTTTGCTCCGGGATCGTCGCGGGATCGCTGGCCCTTGGCCTGCTGGCAGGCATGGCGTGGGCGACAGACATACAGTGCGACCGGGAGTGCGATTACCCGAGCATCAGCGACGACGGCAAGATCATCGCGTTCCGGTCGTGCAGCTCGAACTGGTCGGGGAATCTCAACGTGCGGGGCAAGGTCTTCGTCTACCACCGCGAGCGGCACAAGGTCCTGTTTATCGGCAAGAACGGACCATACACCGCGGACGACGACCTGACCAACCCGATGATCAGCGGGGACGGCAAGCAGGTGTTCTACGAGTCCGGCGCCGAGAACCTCATCGGCGGCATCACCGACGACTTTTACGTCACGAACAACACCTGCAACATCTTCGCCTGCGAGATCGAGGAGGGCGACTTCTCATTGCCCGCGCCCGGGTTCACCCACAAGCTGATCAGCATGGCGGCCGACGGCGCCCAGGCCAACCGGGTTTCCTACTATTCCGTGTGCAGTTCCAATGGCCGGTTCGTGGCGTTCCAGACCTTGGCGGATAACCTGGATCCCGACACGGTGGATACGAATTACGACGAGGACTATACCTATTGGATGTATACCGGCTGGGACATCTACCTGCGCGACCGGGACCTGGACGGCAACGGCGTGTTCGACGAGGAAGGCGCGGGTAAGACCAAGACCACCCGGGCCAGCCATGATTCGGATATCGGCATCTGGCATTGCGCAAGGTATCCTTCCATCAGCGCGGACGGCAAGTACGTGGCCTACGAGTTGAGCAGTTCAGTGGCCCCCCTGGGCCGTGGGCTCGGAGTTTGCGTGTACCGGGTAGCCGACGGCGCAGTGTCCGTTTACAGGCCGCATGACTACACCGAGACCGCCAGGATCAGCCCGGATGGCGGATATCTCGCGGCCCAGTATGACCCAAGCATCTACGGGTATTATCGCACCATCATGTATGCCCTCCCGGACACGAACTGGTGGTATGCGGCGATCCCAATGAATGTCTCCACCGGGATCTGTGTCGGGAACCCGGAACTGGGCACGGGCGGCCATTTCACGGCCTTCTGCTCCGGCAACACCAACTTCGTGGCCGGTGACAGCAATCACAAGGAGGACGTGTTCGTGCGTGTAGCGACGGCTGGCAACCCGCGTAACGCCGAATCCTATGAGCTGGCCAGCAAGTCCACGGCCGGCGAGATTGGAAATGACGAGAGCGGAACCGGGCTCGGCGAGCATACCCTCGACATCACGCCGGACGGCCGGTTCGTGGTGTTCACCTCAATGGCAAGCAACCTCGTGGCGGTTGACACGAACGCGCTGCAGGATATCTTCATCCGCGACCGGCTGAGCAACACGACCGAGATGGTCGTGCAGAAGGGGGGCAACCCCAGCTTCCCGCCCGGCGCGGCCCTGACCGTCTCGCAGATTGGCGACACTTCCGCGTTCTTCCAGTGGACCGCGGCCACGGATGCCTACCCGATCTGGGAATACCAGCTCTCGCTGACCTCGGCCGGCGGCACCACCCAGATCACCGTCAGCGGCGAGAGCACTTCATATGCCGCCACGGGTCTCGAGTCGGGCACGGAGTATGCCTCCGAGCTGGAGGCCTATGACGGCGGCGGGCGGTACACCGGCAACCCGCTGACGGCCGCTTTCACCACCACCGGCACTGCGCCCATGGGGCCGGTGATCACGGCCAACGGCCAGCGCGACACCGTTAACCTCAGCAGCGGCGAGGAGGTCACGATCGCGGTGCAGATGGTGAACATCGACCAGTATGCCGGGGTGGGGGTGGACTGGTGGATCGTGGCCCTGGCGCGCTCGGGCCAGTGGTATTACCTCAACAGCTCGATGCAATGGGTCCCGTTCGACGGCAGCTTGGCGCTGTGCCAGCCGGTCTACCAGGGCGGCCTGATGAACCTCTCGGCGACCGCGGTGTTGAGCGGCTATATCTTGCCGGCTGGTACCTTCGACTTTTGGTTCGCGGTGGATTATCCCATGGACGGCGTCCTGGATATCAACGGCACGATACTCTACGACCAGGTAACCGTTTATGTCGAGTGAACCGGCCCGGGTTCCGGTGCCGAGCGTTGGCGAACCGCGTCGGCGGCCGGGCCGAGTGGTTTGGCTTGGTCGGGTTATCCCCTCTTATTTTCCTTGAACGGTCTGGTTTGTTTGACCTACCATCGGGACTTGGCTAACCACCAATCAGAGGGGACGCCGCCGTTCTGTTCGTAATAAAACTGGTCACAGGAGCAACCGGGGGAGTATTGAAACATGGACCTGAATCAAACCACCCAGAAGTTCCAGGAAGCCATGGCGGCGGCCCAGACGCGGGCTTTGCGGTACGGGCATCAGGAAGTGGATGGCGAGCATATCCTGGCCGCCTTGCTGGAGCAAACCGACGGACTCGCGCCCCGGTTGCTGGAGCGCATGGGTGTTTCCGTGCCGGAATTGAAGACGCGGTTGGAACAGGAACTGGAACGCCGGCACCGGGTCAGCGGCGGGGGCACGGAAGCCGGGAAGGTGTACGTCACCCAGCGCCTCAATCGCCTGCTGATCAAAGCCGGCGATGAGGCAAAACGCCTGAAGGACGACTACATTTCGGTGGAGCACGTGATGCTGGCGCTGATCGATGAGGATGGCGCCACACCGGCCGGCCGTTTACTGAAGGAACTGGGAATCACGCACGCTAAATTTCTTGAGGCATTGACCGTGGTGCGCGGGAACCAGCGGGTGACCAGCGCCAATCCGGAAGGGACTTACGAGGCGCTCGAAAAGTACGGCCTGGACCTGGTTGCTCTGGCACGACAGGGTAAACTGGATCCGGTCATCGGGCGGGATCAGGAAATCCGCAGCGTGGTTCGCATTTTATCCCGCAAAACCAAGAATAATCCGGTGCTGATCGGTGAACCCGGGGTGGGCAAGACCGCGATCGTGGAAGGATTGGCCCACCGGATCGTGCGCGGCGATGTTCCGGAAGGCCTGAAGAACCGGACGATTTTTGCGCTCGATATGACCGCCTTGCTGGCGGGGGCCAAGTACCGGGGCGAATTTGAGGAGCGCTTGAAGGCGGTCCTTAACGAAATCAAGTCGGCCGAAGGCCGGATTCTCCTCTTCATCGATGAGCTCCACATGATCGTGGGCGCCGGCAAGACGGAGGGCTCCTCCGATGCCGGCAATATGCTCAAGCCCATGCTGGCTCGCGGCGAGCTGCACTGCATCGGGGCGACGACCCTGGATGAATATCGCGAGCATATTGAAAAAGATGCCGCCCTGGAGCGGCGCTTTCAGCCGATCGTGATTGACGCGCCGTCGGTCGAGGATACGATTTCCATCCTGCGTGGATTGAAGGAGCGGTTTGAGCTGCATCATGCGGTGCGCATTCAGGATGCCGCCCTGGTGGCCGCCGCGGTGCTCTCCAACCGGTACATCAGCGACCGGTTCCTGCCGGATAAGGCCATTGACCTGATGGACGAGGCCTGCGCCTCCATCCGCACCGAAATCGATTCCATGCCTGCCGAACTGGATGAGATTACCCGCAAAGTCATGCGCCTCGAGATTGAAGAGGTGGCCTTGAAAAAGGAAAAAGATCCGGCCAGTCGTGGGCGCCTGGATATTCTGCGCAAGGAGTTAGCCAATCTGAAAGCAGATGCCGATACCATGCGGGCGCGATGGGAAAATGAAAAAAACGTTCTGTCACGGAAACAGGCCCTTCGGGAAAAAATTGAAAAAGCCCGGCGCGAGTGCGAGGAAGCCGAACGGCAATATCAGCTCGATCGGGTCGCTGAACTCCGCCATGGTATTTTACCTGGGCTGGAAAAACAGATGAAGGCCCTCGACGCGAAGGAAAGCGGCAAACTGCCGGCCCTTCTGAGGGAAGAGGTGACGGAGGATGAAATTGCCGAGGTGGTGTCCCGCTGGACGAAGATCCCCCTGACCCGCCTGCTGGAAGGCGAGCGTGAAAAACTACTCCGGCTGGACAGTGTGCTTCACGAGCGCGTGATCGGTCAGGACGAGGCGGTCCAATCGGTTACGGACGCTGTCCTTCGCGCCCGCGCCGGGATCAAGAATCCCGAACGTCCGATCGGTTCGTTTATTTTCCTGGGTCCCACGGGCGTCGGCAAGACTGAACTGGCCAAGGCGCTGGCCATGGCCCTGTTCGACACCGAGGATAACATGGTCCGCATCGACATGAGCGAATACATGGAAAAGCATGCTGTATCACGCCTGGTAGGTTCCCCGCCGGGATACATTGGTTACGAGGAAGGGGGCCAGCTGACCGAAGCGGTGCGTCGCAAGCCGTATGCCGTTCTCCTGTTCGATGAAATTGAGAAAGCGCATTCGGATGTGTTCAATATCCTGCTCCAACTCCTGGATGAAGGGCGCCTCACGGATTCCCACGGGCGGACGGTGAACTTCAAAAATACGGTCATCATCATGACGAGCAATATCGGGTCGCAACTGCTGTTCGACGGAATCGATGTGAAAGGGCAGATTCCCGAGGCGGTGCATCGGCAGGTCATGCAGGCGTTGCGGTCCCAGTTCCGCCCCGAGTTTCTCAACCGGGTGGATGATATAGTTCTCTTCAAACCGCTCACGTTTGACGAGATCGTAAAGATCGTCGATTTGCAGATCAAGGAATTGGATCAGCGGCTGGCGGAACGGCGTCTCACGATCAAGCTGACGCCATCCGCGCGGCAGTTCACGGCTCGGAACGGATTCGACCCGGTGTTCGGCGCCCGTCCGTTGAAACGTTTCATTCAGCAAGATATCGAGACGCCGATTGCGCGCGCGCTTCTGTCCCAGGGCATCACGGAGGGCGCGGAGATTGCCGTGGATGTGAAGAAAGATCAACTGACGGTGGAGATTGACGGCGGCAAGGCTATATAACACTTCAGTTCCAGGGGGAATACGGCGCAACCGAATTGGGCAGAGGGCTTCAGGTGTAGCTGCCGTTCGATAGAACGGCAATCCGCGGCTCTTCCCGCTAGGAGCGTGACAAGTTCGAACCGTATCTACACTGCCCTGTGACTGACCGATTGTCAGGCTATTGCTGGGCCTGCCGCAAAGCTTCGAAGAGCACAATCCCGACGGCCGTTGCCAGGTTCAGCGACCGCACGTGGTCGATGCGGATGGGAATACCCAATATCGCCTGGGGGTGGGCGTCCAGCAGGGCGTCGGGGAGTCCGCGGCTTTCGCATCCGAACACCAGCACGTCACCGGGCTGGTAGGCGACATCCAGGTAGGATTTTTTCCCCCGCGTGCTGAAGAAGAAACAGCGGGCCGGCGCTATGGCCTGCAGAAAGGATTCCATCCCAACGTGTCGTTGAAGGATCACCGCATCCCAGTAATCCAGGCCGGCGCGCTTCAGCGCGGCGTCATTCAGGCGAAAGCCCAGGCGGCCGATGAGATGAAGGGGTGATCCCGTGGCCGCACAGAGCCGGGCGATGTTGCCGGTATTGGGCGGAATTTCCGGTTCCAGAAGCGCAATCTGATATGGCGGGTCCGGCCAGACATAGGGAAGGAGATGTTGCCGTGTGTGCGAATATTTCATGGGAATGTTAATTTTGTGTTGACAGCCCGCAGGCCAGTTCGTACGATTTCCAACCAGTTTCCTAATGAAAGCTTCTTCTGCGGTCAAGCCTGAAATCTTTATTCCATGAGCATCAAGGAAATCAACCTGACTCCGGCGGAACTCAACGCGATTTTAGACCATAAGCGCGTCATGAGTGAAAAACAGGGAAAAGAAGTCACGATTGAACAGGCGATCGAGCATTTCATTCTTCATTTCCGGGCGGATTGGCGCCAGGAGAAACAACATCGCGATACCCAGACCCAACGGGAGGAAATCGAAAAGCATAAGTATTTCCGTTCCAAGGATGAAGGTCGGGATATCGGCAAGGCTATGGCCGCCGAGGAATGGTGCGCGAAATATGCGCATATCTGGAGAGCGGAACGCGAGTCGTTGGAACGGAATGGATTTATCAAAGTTGATGTCGTTATCCAGTCCGAGAACGGATTGCATATTGAGCCGGCGTCAAGGATGGCTGTCCTCGCAAGTAAATTTGATTGTGAAGTGTATCTGCACCGGGATAATATGGATTATTACAACTTTATTCTTCAGGGAAAAAAGTATCTGAATGTGAAGTCCATCCTGGGCTTGTTGTCAGTGGCCGCCTGGAAAGGCGAATCCCTGGAACTCATTGCCACGGGGCCGGAGGCCAGACCGGCGCTTGATGCCGTTATCGGTTTAATCAACACCTGATGCCATTCGGTCGAACGTCCGGGCCGATAGGTGTAAACCGTCCGTCTTTTCCCGCTGTTGGCGAGTCTGTATTCCTGCTTTCGCCTTTGCGTCTCGGGTTCATTCTATCCGGGGGTTCGTGGGTTATGGGGAGGAAGGGCTGTGCCACGCGTAGCCCGAAGGGCGAAGCGTGGCGGGAGAGACGGGACTCGAACCCGCAACAACCAGATCGACAATCTGGGACTCTAACCAATTGAGCTACTCCCCCGCAACTAATGGAAAAGGGAAAACAATACCTGTTCGCATCGGGGAGTAAAGAAAAATTTATGATGACGTTTCTTGGCAATGATGATAGGATTTTTGGCCGGCGGGTTGAAAGAGGTTACCATCATCTCGAAAAAGGAGACAAGACAATGGCATCCATTCTGAGGGGTAACATGTTGATTGCCCAAAGCGGCGGGCCGTCCATGGTGATCAACCAGAGCCTGGTTGGCGCGGTTCTGGAAGCCCGAAAACACAAGGAAATCAAGGGGGTCTACGGGTCCCTGCACGGGATTAAAGGCGTGCTGGAAGAAAAGATGGTGGATTTGCGCAAAGAATCCGTGGCGACGCTGGAGGCGGTGGCCGCCACGCCGTCGTCGGCGCTGGGTAGTGTGAGGAAAAAGCCGACGCCGGGGGAATGCGTCAAGATTTTCGGGATCATGCTCAAATACAACATCCGGTATTTCTTTTATATCGGGGGCAACGATTCTGCGGAAACAACCCATATCATCAACGAAGACGCGAAAACCGTGAACTACGAGTTCCGATGTTTTCACATTCCCAAAACCATCGACAATGATCTTCTGGAAAATGATCATACGCCCGGATTTGGGAGCGCGGCCAAGTTCGTTGCCTGCGCGGTGATGGGCGACAACCTGGATAACCGGGCCCTTCCCGGCGTGAAAATTGACGTGGTCATGGGACGGCATGCCGGCTTTCTGACGGCGGCGTCAGCGTTGGCCCGCGTCTATCCGGATGACGGTCCTCACTTGATCTATTGTCCCGAACGCCCCTTTTCCATCAAGCGCTTTGTCGCCGACGTCAAGCGGGTGACAGACAAGCTGGGCCGATGCGTAGTGGTGGTGTCTGAAGGCATTACCGATGCCGATGGCTTGCCGATTGCATCGAAATTCATCCGCGAGACGGATTCCCACGGTAATGTTCAACTCAGCGGCTCCGGCGCGCTGGGGGATTTGCTGGCCAATGAAATCAAGGAGCAATTGAAGATCAGCCGGGTGCGGGCGGATACGTTCGGTTATTTACAGCGTTCGTTTCCGTCGCTCGTTTCCGAAGTGGATGCGAGGGAAGCGCGTGCGGTCGGGATCAAGGCCGTACACTGCGCCGTGTCGGGAGATACCGATGGCTCCATTGCCATTCGCCGCAAGCCGGGGATTAAATACCAGGTTTATTTGGAACGTGTTCCCTTGAAAAATGTGGCCAAGGAAACGCGCTCCATGCCGGCGACGTTTATCACCAAGACGGGAAACGATGTCACGCCGGCGTTCTTAAACTACATTCGGCCGATCGTAGGGCCTTTGCCGGAAATCGGTCGGCTCCAGAGATTCAAAGTGTCCCGGATCAGGTAGCACTACGTTGCCCGCCTTTGGCGGTAAATGGCTCCTTATCCCGCCATCGGCGGGATGAGGGCAGAATGCTGTCTCTCCCATTGGAAAAAAGTTGCCCCGATCCGGATCGGGGCTAATTAAAACACCATGCAAATCGGCGATCAGCTGGAACTTGATATCACGGATGTGGCTTTCGGCGGCGCCGGAGTCGCCCGTCATGTTGGCCAAGTGGTCTTTATCCCCCTGGTTCTGACCGGTGAGCGCGTGGAGGCGGTCATTACCGGTATCACCGCCCGCTTCGCGCGGGGCGAATGCCGGCGGGTGCTCGTGCCTTCCTCTTCGAGGGTGACGCCGCCCTGTCCCCATTTCGGGGTCTGCGGCGGATGCCGATACCAGCACGCCGATTACCCGCTTCAGCTCCAGATGAAGCGAAAGCAGGTTGCCGATATTCTCCAGCGGATTGGCGGGTTTGCCGCGCCGCCGGTGGAGGCCATGACAGCTTCGCCGATCGCGTATGGCTACCGCAATAAGCTCACCCTGCACGGCCCAGGTCGCCCGGGTTTTCAGCGGTCCGGCGGCGGCAGTCTTTTGCCGATCAACCGCTGTGCGCTGGCTTGCGAGGCGATCAACCGGAAGCTAAATGAGTTGGCGACCACCCGGTTGAAAATCGGCGAGGATTTAATTGTCCGTGGGAACGCCGCCGGCAAGGTGTTCAGTTATCGCGAAAGCACGCGCCGTCCGATCTCTGCGGCCCGGTCCTGTGCTTCCGAGCAGGCGGCGGCGATGATCATTGAGGAATCCCTGGCGGGTTTTTCATTCCGGGTTCCCGCGCAATCATTTTTTCAGGTGAATCACGGGGTTCATGAACTCCTGCTGACGCGTGTTTCCCGATTGTTTGAGGAGTGCGCTTGTCCCAACTTGGTCGATGCCTATTGCGGAGTGGGGGCGTTTGCGTTGGCCCTGGCGGGGCAGGCAAAACGTGTTATCGGAATCGAATCGGATCCGGCGGCCTTGACCTGGGCGATAGAGAATGCGGCGCGGATGGGCGTCATTCATGGCCGGTTCCGTCACGGCCGGGTTGAAAGGTTGCTGCAACCGGCGCTCCGCGAAAGCGCGGCCGAGCCGACCTGCGTTATTCTGGACCCGCCGCGCGCGGGATGTGATGAACGGGTCATCCGCGTCCTGATGCGGGAACGTCCGCGTCAGATACTGTACCTGTCGTGTGTGCCGCCCATTCTAGCCCGGGATCTCAAGAAGCTCCGGTCCGGCGGCTATGAACTGAAGCGGGTCATTCCCTGCGACATGTTTCCCCAGACCGCCCATTGCGAAGTCATCGCGGAGCTGATCTTTCCCAAATAGGGGTGGCCGGTCATGGGCGCCAGAGGTACATGAGCTGGGGGCCTTCCGCGGACATCCAGCGGGGCAGGGCCACGTTCAACGACGGGCCGCGTAGTTCCGCCAGCCAGCGCGCGAAGTCAGAACGTTCTTCATAGCGGACGACCTTGACGGAGGACTGGCCCAGGAGCTGAGCGGTCTTGGCCACGGCGTCGGGCCAATAGCCCAGCTGGTCGATCATGCGTTGCTGTTGGGCGTCCGCAGCGGTGAAGATGCGGCCGTCGCACATGGTCTGCAATGAGGATTCCTCGATGGTGCGGCCTTTGCGGACGATATCCACGAAAAAGCAGTGCAGGCTGTCCACCATCGACTGGAGTATGGCCACCTGCTCGGGGTTGACTTCCCGGAACGGGTTCAGCAGATCCTTGTTTTTGCCCGACTTGATTGTCACGTCCTGGATGCCGATCTTGTCGCTGAGTCCCTTCCAATTGAGGGTTTGGATGATGACGGAAATGGATCCGATGAAAGCCGTCGGCTCTGCGATGATCCAGTCGGAGGCCATGGCCACGTAATACCCGCCTGAAGCCGCCATCCCCTGCACTAAAACCACGACCTTGCGTTCCTTGGCGCTGGCGCGGAAGTCGCTCAATGCCCGGTAAATTTCATCCGTTGGCGTGATACTGCCGCCGGGGGAATCCACTTCCAGGATAATCGCCTGCACCGCGTTGTCGTGCTGTGCCGCGCGAATCTGGCGCAGGATGGATTCCACCCGGTCCATGCTGATCCGGAAAAAGCCTTGCTCGCCGTCCCGGGCGATGATGCCGGTCACCGGGATGCGGACCGCTTTCGCCGGACCGTGGCCGTACGACCAGATTTCCTTCAGTTTGGGAAATTCATCCTCGGCTTCCAGCCGGGCATAGGGGGTAGCGTCGCTTTTCATGAAGGCTAGTCCAAGGAAAAGTCCGAAATTGACCAGGACGCTGAAACAAAGGATCAGCCCCAGGATAACAATGACAACCCAGAAACCGGCATGAGAACAACGTGATGGTGTATTCATAGCAATAGTTTCATAAACATATATCGGCTGACCGGGTATGGCAAGCCGGAACTTTAGACTTGATGCGCCAGACCACCTGGCGTATGGTTAACCCGTTTTTTCCCAGGGGATTCCAGAGTAACCCGTGTAACGAAGAAAGGAATCGGAAGATGGAATATCCAGCGCAAAACAGTCCGCCTCAAGCTCAGGAACCCGGACACAGTGTCGGCCATGATACCATGGACTTTATGAAGAAGAATGTCCGGGCGGTCTCGATCGGCGTGGGGCTGGTGATTGTCGCTGTGTTGGTTGTTGTGGCCTACCTTAACCAACAGCGCCGGAATGCGGAGACTGCGTCGCAAATGCTGGGAGCGGCTGAGTCCCCGAAGCAATTGGAAGAACTGCTGGCTCAATATCCGTCATCCTCGACGGCGCCCATAGCCATGTTGGCCCTGGCGTCCACTCAGTTTGCTTCCGGGGCCTACGATCAGGCCTACACGCTCTATGACCGTTTTGCCCGGAAGTATCCCAAGCATCCCATGGTCGCCGTGGCGGAACTGGGCAAGGTAATGTGCTTTGAAGCGCGAGGGGAAGCCGAGCAGGCGCTGGCGGGATTTGACTCGTTCGTGACGGCCCATCCGGATCATTTTCTGCTTCCGCAGGCGTTGATGGGCAAGGCCCGCTGCCTGCAACAGCTCAATCGCCTGGCGGAGGCTAGGGCTGTTTATGAGGATTATATCGCCGGGCATCCCGACAGCGAATGGAAGACCCAGATGGAAATGGAAATGCGCTTCATGGAGCGCCAGAAACGAGCGCCGAAGACCGATATCCCTGCTATTCCATTCATGACTCCCAATCCGCCGGCCTTGAGCAGTCAGCGGTGAACAGCCGTGAAAGATGCGGGATCGCGCGCGAGCGCGCATCCTACATGGATATTTGCGCATGGAGGAAGGCCGCTTGCGGCCGATGATTGTTTCGGATGGCTAAATTGATATCCTTACGGATGGACGCGGAAAAATATTACGTTTCGTTGTCATGCAATCGCCCCGTTTTCTTTCCATTGGATTCGTCAGCCTGGGGTGCGCCAAAAACCTTGTGGATTCTGAAGTCATGGCCGCCCGGCTTATGGCTGCGGGATGGCCGCTGGCGTCGGCCCCGGAGCAGGCGGAGATTGTCATAGTCAATACCTGTGCTTTTATCCGCGACGCCAAGGCGGAATCGATCGAGGCGATTATCGAGGCCTGCGCCTGGAAAACAAGGGGGCGTTGCCGAGCCGTCCTTGTGGCCGGTTGTTTGCCCCAGCGTTATCGGCATGGCCTACAGGATGCCTTGCCGGAGGTGGATGCCTGGATCGGGTTGGATGAAGTGACCCGGATCGAGACCGTGGTTCGCCGTCTGGTCAACGGTGAGCGGGGATTCGCCGAGATTTCCCGCTCGGCGCGCGCGGTCATCGAGCCGCCGGGCAGCCGCGTGGTGTTTACCGGCGCTCCGTTTGCCTATGTCAAAATTGCGGAAGGCTGTCATCACCATTGCCGGTTCTGTTCGATTCCACGTATTCGCGGCCGTTATCGCTCGCGCCCAATGCGGCGTATCGTGGCGGAAGCGGAAGCCCTGTTGGCCGGCGGCATCCGGGAATTGAACCTTATTTCCCAGGATATCACTTCCTATGGCCGGGATCTCGGATCGCAGGCTGATTTGCCGAACCTGTTGCGGGCGCTGGGCGCCATTGGCGGCCGCTTCTGGATTCGCCTGCTGTACGGGCATCCCGCCCATGTGACCAACCGACTGCTGAAGGTCATGGGCGAGGTGTCCCAGGTCTGTCATTACCTGGATATTCCGATTCAGCACAGCCATCCGGATGTCCTCCGCGCCATGGGGCGGCCGCCGGTTCCGGGCGGAATGCGGCATCTGGTGCAACGGATTCGAAAAGCTCTGCCCGATGCCGCCTTGCGCACCACATGCCTGGTCGGATTCCCGGGTGAAACGCGCCTTCATTTTAATCACTTGGCGGATTTCCTGGAAGATATCCGTTTCGATCACGCGGGCGTTTTCGCCTATTCACGGGAGGATGGAACTCCGGCCGCCCGGTTGGCGTCACAGGTGCCGCACAAGACAGCGGAACGGCGCCGGGACCGGTTGATGCGTCTCCAACAACGGATCGTATTTCAAAAATCACGGGAGCGCGTCGGACAATCCACCGAAATTTTGATTGAAAAACGCGATATTCGCAAGCAGAATACCTGCAATTGCCTTAGCGGAGCCTGGGTTGGCCGGTCCCGTGCCGAAGCGCCTGAAGTGGACGGCGTGGTGTTTGTGAAAACGCGGAAGCCGGCCACCAGACCGGGGGCCTTTATTTCCGTGCGGTATGTTTCCGTCGCCGGCTATGATATGAGAGCCGTGCCGGTGCCATGAATGGATCAGACTGGACTTATGAATCCTTCAAATGCATTGACGCTCAGCCGGCTGGCGATGGGGTTGGTCCTGCCGTTCTTCCTGACCTTTCCCATCCCATTCGGAAAATCCCTCGGCTTGCTGATTTTCCTCCTGGCCGCCTTGACCGACTACTGGGATGGGCGGCTGGCGCGCAATAAATACGGGACTACGGTATTCGGCCAGCTGATGGATCCGCTGGCCGACAAGGTTCTGATGGGGGCTGCGTTTATTTGCTTTGTAGCCTTGGATCAGATTGTGCCGGCCTGGATTGTGGTGATCATCATTACGCGCGAGTTCATGGTCACGGGACTTCGTCTCCTGGGAGCCAGCCAGGGAAAAATCATTTCCGCGGGGCGCTGGGGAAAGCATAAAACCATCTGGCAGATTGTCGTGATAACCGTGATTATTTTTGGCATGGCCTTGCGGGATGATATTTTGCCGCTCTTTCTCAGGGCCGACGGATTGCAGCAATATTTAATATCTTTCTTCAATCCATTGTTCCGTTATGTCACGATGGGCATTGCCGGACTCGTGACTCTACTGACGGTTATTTCCGGCACCATCTATTTCTGGCGATGTAAAGATTGGGTGATGGAAGATGCTTAATCAGGATTGGGATATCAAACCGCGCGGGCTTGCTTGCGCTCAGTGCCGGGGGGCTTTTACAGACAAACAGATATATGTCTCCCAATTGACGTTCGGGGCCGGGGGGTATCAGCGTCGGGATTTTTGCTTCGAATGTTGGGCGAAACGCGACACCTTGCCGCCGTCCGGTTCGAACGGGATGGAGCCGGCACTGCAACCTTCCGGGGTGTCTGCCGAATCCGGTTCGGCGGAGAAAGCGGAAGCCGCGCCTCTTCCCGCCGCGCCGCAGGAGGGCGTGGCCAATGGGGCTGAAACCCGGGAGGTAGCAGTCAGTATCTGGAAAGGGGTGTTTCATCCGCCGCCGCCACCGCCCGAGGAGCCGTTGAAGAAGGAAACGGCTGAATCGTTATTGCGAAGCCTTATTGAGAAAAACGATCCCACCAGTAAAAATGTTATTTTTATTCTGGCAGTTATGTTGGAGCGCCGCCGCCTACTGTTGGAACGGGATGTCCAGCTCCGCGATGACGGCTCGACCCTGCGCGTGTATGAGCATCGGCACACGGGGGAAACCTTCCTGATTATCGATCCCAATCTGGATTTGAATCAATTGAGCCACGTTCAGGAAGAGGTCATGGCCATGCTGGGAAAAAATACGGAGACGTCCAAGCTCCCTCCGCCGTCGGATAACATTCAACAATCAACATCCAACGTTCAATCATAATACCTGAAAATTGCACGGAGGTGTGCAATTTTCACCCTCCGGGCCGTCGTAACCCCGCCTTAATGCGGGGTTACAAGGGGTTAACCACTTGCGTTAAGCGGATAACCCATTGGGTTATC
>JAHIJO010000059.1 GCA_018898455.1 Verrucomicrobiota bacterium
AAATTACCGGCTATGCTGAAAGCAAAAAGACGTGCCTGATGGCACGTCAAGTCGAGCGAGGTGCGGATCGTCGCCCTGGCGGGCAACCCGAGCCGCCGACTTTTTCAGCGGAATCGATTGTCGAGACGTGACCCCAATTCCCCCCAATTCCCCAATTCCTATTGGCCGGTTGTGTCAGGCGGGAGCGGGATAGCGCCCTGAAGACATCGCGTCGCACCCTGGCCTCAATCGGCTGGTTGCAGGCCTTGAATATTCCGTGCTGCACCCATGATCCCCATTTATTTGCAACCGCCAACGTTGCCCGGACGGGCTGCTCAACGCGATACACGTATTCCCATCCATGAATCACTTCAAAAACATACGTTCCGACGCAATTCTTCTGAAGATAACCCTCCCGGATCAATTCCTCGGGTGTCGTCAACGGAATGATGTGCTCGGTGCCCGGGAAGGGCGGATCAATGAAACGGTCAGGGATGTTGTATTTCTTCTTTAGCCGGATGGCATCCAGCCTCGACGCAAGTTCATCATGGACGGTCGCGACGCTTTTCACTGAACAGAACGTCTTTGGGCATTTCTCCCAATCCACGAGCCAGGCCATCCTCACAGTGTGCAACATCAGCTTGTAGATATCCTGGCGCCCGTCGAATTCCCCGCCGATCGTCTTTGCGGTAGGATTCTCCAACGTGTCTTCCAACAACTTGGGAGTTACGTGCTCCATGGTCCTGCGATCGACCGCCAGCATCAAGGCGGCACGATTCAACTTCGGTAGATGACGCAACAGCTCCAGACATGATGGATTGCGGAGCGCCTCCCGCAAATAGAGCAGCCCCTCAACATTCACCGCCTCGGGGGTGATCTTGGCCAATAACCGCCGGACCGGCTCCGTCCCGGGGAAGCCAAGCCATTCCTGGATGGCCTTCTGTTTCTTCCAGACCAGGCTGCGCGCCGCCCGCATTGGCTGGGTCACGGCCGGCTTGTGGAACACCCAGTTGCTGGCCAGGGCGAACAGCAGGGCCGGATTGGAGCGGCTGAGATCAAGGGCCCCCGGACAACGCGCAAAGATATTCATCAAGTGCCACCTGCGATCCCAGTATCTTTGCAGTTCAAGCCGAATCTCATCGGGGATCAGTGCAATGAACGCCGTGCGCGCGAGATGATCCCAATATGCCTTACGCATCCTGTATTCCGCGGTAATCAAAACTCCGGGCAGGATCATTTGTCCGCCGGGCAGGACAAAGGGGCGGGTCGGATTTTCCGGCGGCGGGGTTTTTTCGAGAAACAGCGGTTGCGAGAACAGGGCATCGGCCCATTTCCGGGTCGGCCGCCAGCCATGCGAACGGCACTTTAACCAGGCCCTGGGATCCGGCCAGCCTTTTATGACGACAACGTGACTGTCCGTAAACTCATAGAGCTTGCCATCCTTGAATGACAAGCCCCACCGGCCTTCACGGAACCCGGATTTATGCGGCGACCTTTTCACGCACGTTCACCCATTTTCATGCAACTCAGTTTAAAGCTAATTTTAACCACAGAGGTTCACAGGGGTTAACAGAAGATGATTATACTCCTGAGATCCTCTCTGTCCGCCCGCGGTGGATCGGGCAGGCCGTGGTTCAAGATTACGATCACCCTTTTCGCCCGAACTCCCAGCGGTGCGGCTCGGCAATGCCGGGCAACAGCATTTGGCTGTTACCGGCTGTTGAATATGGTTCAGGCCCCGGGTCGGCCGACGAATATTGCTCTTCCGCGGCCACGCCCAGCAGATCCCCGGCCTCGGCCAGTATCTGGCAGATAGCCTCAAGCCATTCGTCAGCGTATGTTATTCCTGTCCTATTCATCCTGCTCTCCTTCCATTCCAATGCTGGCTGTGCCTACGCTCCATATTTATGCCTCGCTCCGCAGGTGTGATCGAATTCGGTTCAAATAATGCTTCGGCGATCTTAGGTCGCCTGCGGGTTTAGCTCGCTCGCATGGAATGAAGCCCAATGCTTCGCGCGCCGCACCCACATCCAACCCAAGCTTGTCTTGCTTGCGACGGTTCTCACCGTCAACGCCTGACAACCTATCACGGGGAGGGGGACAGATAGTGTCCGGGTGAAAAATAAACCCGGGTATTGCGTTTGAGAAACGACCGATTAAATAAGGCTGTAGGAGCGCCATGAATTGATCATCTCCCGGGTTGGAAATACAGTATTGTCAAAATAATCCGCCGCGGTAGTATTGTCGGCACGGAGCGTGAATTATGATGCGCCATCGGAATCAACCGGATCAAGTCACGGCGGTGTTATCCCGGCTGGGCCTGCCCCTCCTGGCGTTGCTGCTGTGTGTTTCCTGCGAAGGCGGCGGATCCGACGACAGCCAGGAACTGCATCTCTTTTACGCCGACAGCGGACAGTTGACCGCGGTTTCGCAGGATCAGTATCGCCTGACCCTGGATGGTTTTTCGGACCAGCAGTATTATGCCGGGCCGGAATCAGAGGGGCTAATGGCGGTCGGCAGGTTCTTCACCGACGAATGGGGCGTCCGCTTCGCCTCCGAGAACCCGATTACGGCGGTGGCGCCGGTTGACCAGCAAGGCAACATAACCGGCATTTATTATGTGCAGACCTCCTCGGCCCAATACGACGCCCCGCGCGGCCTGCTTTCATTTGACGCAGAATGGGCCGGTCACACCAACACCCAGCCCGGGAGCGGAACGGTTTTCGGTAATCTCCTGCTGATCCTCAGCAGCGATTACCGGGGCAATCCGGAACCCGCCGGCGCTCGGAGCGTTGCGGGGACGAAAGAGCTCATCGCCGCAGCGGGCACCAATAACTCCCCGGCGATTGACGAGATGATCGCCTTATCAATGGCCCAGCTGGAAGCCATGCGCAAGGATCTGGAGCACGTAGGCAGGCAAATGCAGGACAACCTGGCAAAAATCAAGGCATTACAGCAAAAGATTACGGCGGCGCAGAAAGCGCAGGAGGCTTTAATCAATGCCAACGGGGGCAAGCCCCCCACCGAAGGCGCCGCGCGACAAAACTATGAACGCCTGCAGATGGACATTAATGATTATAACTCGCAAGTGTCAACCCTGAGCACTACGAACCAAAAACTTCAAGTTCTATTACAGAATTCAACAGACCAATATAAGACACAACTGACCGAGATAACAGGTCTTATCAGCCAACAACAACAGATGATCGAGTCCATCATCAGAAATCTGCGCTGACCTGGGTTTTGCCCGAATAATTGCCTTTGTCTTTGCACCCGCCCGCAACATTGGCCTGCCTGCATTGCTGTCGCCGTCGGCGCGGCAGGCGGGTACATAGCGACTGCGGGCAGGTGAGAATATTCCGTCTTTATAAGGAATACGACGATGCAGAAATTCAAACCCCAATACCGGCGCCTGCTGTTCATTGATCGCAAGATCAAGGAATGCAAGTACCCAAATTGCGTCAGCCTGGCCAGGGAATGGGAGGTCAGCGACAAGACCATCCAGCGCGACATCGAGTACCTGCGCGATCAACTCGATGCGCCCATCGGCTATGACCATCTTAAGCGCGGGTTCTTCTACACGGAGCCGAGCTTCTCCCTGCCGGCGATCAGCATCAGCGAAAGCGACCTTTTCTCCGTCTGCGTGGCCCAGACCGTGCTCAGCCAGTTCCGGAACACCCCCCTCTTCCGGAAACTCTCTTCGGTGTTTGAAAAGATCCGCGACGCATTGCCGGACAAGACGACCATCCACCCATCGTGGATGAGTGAGCGGATCCTCGTGTTTCCCGAACCAGCGACGTGCGTCAACGCCGGCATCTGGGACACGCTGGCCAAGGCCTTACGGGACAATCACTGTGTCAGCATCACGCATGCCCGGGCAGGCAACAGGGGGAGTGAAAGCAACCAAAGGACTGTTGATCCATATTACCTGGTCAGCTACAAGGGCGAGTGGTATCTCAGCAGCTATTGCCACTTCCGGAAAGCCATCCGGACCTTTGCGATCTCGCGCATAACCAAGGCGACGATCCTGGACGAATCATTCAGCATACCGGCCGGCATGACCAGGCAAAAAATGTTTGGCGACCAGTTTGGCATTATATGGAAGGACAAATTTCACAAGGTCCGCATCCGCTTTGCGCCGGAAATCGCCCCCTACATCCGGGAGCGCCAATGGCATCCCTTGCAGAAGATCAAGGATCTGCGCGATGGCGGGCTGATCCTTGAATTCACAACCAACCATCTGAATGAAGTCAAGGACTGGGTCTTGTCGTGGGGGCCAAATGCAACCGTTCTTGGCCCCCTGCCCCTCGTGGATAAAGTCTGCCAGAATCTTAAACAGGCGGCGGCGAACTACCGGGGGCGCGGTTGACATATATTGAACGCCCTAGATGAAGGGGTCAAGTCCTGCGAATAGCGAATAAGCCTGTTTCCGGGCCTGCCCCCGGTCTCCATTCATTTTCCGCCCCCCCCCCATGATGTATCCCCTGGGGATATATCATCTTGATTTTGCACGAACAATGGCATGTAGTGATGGAACAGATTAATCAGTCCCTTCCTATATCGTCGTCTGGCCACGGCGCCGGGGATGTCGTGCCCTCCGCGCTTTACTCGTTCGGCAATTCGCCGCAAGGTCAGAGCTTCCCTCTTTACTCGGACAGCTTGAACGTTGTCTGGAATGTAGCTGGGCGGGTCCGGAAAAGCCAGCCCCCCTTTGTACATAAATAACATTCCAACATTCTGCAGAATGTTAGAATGTCGTCAACGCTTGGAAATGAGGATCACGTCCTCGATATTCGACTCACCTCAGGCGAGCAGACATTCCGCACAGGCAAATGTTAAGTGCTAATTCAAGGACCCCGGTTTTTCCTTCTCAGGGCAGATAACCGGAATCAATGGAGGCCGTGCCATAGCCCATGCTCGAGAGCTTGATGTGCCACATGCCGGTTGTGGTCTCGAACAGGGTGGGATCGGCCTTGCCGTCGCCGTCTAAATCGGCGGTCGACACTTGATATCCCGTTCCGCCAAACCCGCTTAACGATACCATAGCATACTGGCTCCCCGACAATTTCACATACCAATTGCCCGTTGATTCCTGGTAAACTGCCGGATCAGCCAGGCCATCGCCGTCAAAATCACCCATTACCGGCGTGTAGTCCTCGCCGCCGAAACCCCATAAAGTACCCGTGATGTAACTGCTGGCCGAGAGCAGAACCGTCCAGTTGCCATTAGTGTTGTTGTAGACTGCCGCGTTAAACCGGTTATCGGAATCATAGTTCGCCTGCACCGCTGTATAGCCCGTGCCGCCAAAGCCTTCCGCCGATGCCAAGCCATACCCCAGGCTGGACATGCCCACCTGCCAGTCGCCATTGGCGATGTTGTAGATCGCCGGGTCGGTTAGACCGTCGCCGTCGTAATCGCCAGCCACGGCATCATAGGTCTCGCCGCCGAAGCCTGTCAGCGTCACCATGGTATAGCCGTTTCCGGAGAATTGTATGTACCAGTTGCCCGTGGACACCTGATACACTGCCGGGTCGGCCTTGTCGTCGCCATCGTAATCTCCCACGCAGGCGCTATAGCCCGTTCCGCCGAAGTTGATCGTGGCCAGACTATAACCCAGGCTCGAGAGTTTAAAGTACCAGTTGCCGGTTGTGCTCACATACAGGGTCGGGTCGGCCTTGCCGTCGCCGTCAAAGTCGGCGCAGACTCCGGCAAATATGATATATCCATTCCCCGGTCTCAAATAGTGTCGCTGCGCCTGATTCATCCACCAGAAGTCATCCGTTGATGCGGCTGTATTCACTGCGCAGGCAAAGGTTGAGGCATTGCTTCCTACGCCCGGGCCGGACAACAACGCGGCAACATTGAGCGCTCTTAATCTGTCAATAGCCGGGGCCCAGGTGATTTTACTTTCCGTGACGGTCACGTCCGCGGCGCGGTTGGGATCATATCCGCCCCACTGGTTTGTCGAAAAATAAGCCATGCGGTCCGCGCCTCCCGGCGTGAATGTGTCACCAAACCAGAAAGTTGCGGATGAATCCTCAAAACTGCCGCTATTGGCTCCGTTTGACAACGGCGTGTAGTCGGTGGTGCCGTCGGCTTTTTTTGTGTCCGTTGTGTTGAGATGCCCCATCGGTAATTGCCAGAGAACGATGGGCAGCCGAACTTGGTGCTGAACGGATTCCACAAAGGCGAGATAATTATTCCAATGATCGTGATTCCAGAACCAGGTGCTTGACGCCGGATTGGTTACATAACCCGCGGAAGCCGCGTCAATGCCGTAACGATCAATAAAGAGGTAGTCGGTGTTATTCGTGATTCCGGCGGAAACATAATAATTGGCGATGCCGGCGGCCTCTTCCCGCAACCATTCAACGATATTGCTGAAACTGTTGGGTGGCGTGCCTTGGCCTTCGGCATCAGTCCAGCGGATGATACCCTTGCCAACCCCGAAGGGCGTGCCGGTAGGCTTCAGCACATTGCCGCTGTAACCTGTTCCGCTTTTTGAGGCCCACAGGTTCAATTTCCAGCCAATCATTACATTGGTGCCGAGCTGGACATTCGTTCCGTTCAACTCGAATTCTTTACGGAAAATATATGGAATGCTGGTGACAAAGCCTTTCAGGGTATTGGGAAATTGGGCCTGCTCGCCGGCATCAAGCAGAGCCTGGGTCGAATACGTATAGATGTTGGTGCCGACCGTATTGGTCTCGCCGGGTCCTTGTTCAAACGCCCGAGAGACTTTGAAAGTGTAATTGTTCGAGTCGTACACGATATTGGTGGCATTCGGGTCCACCGGATCATCTCCAAGGTTGGTGGACATGTACCCGATGAAATCCGGCTCAATGACCACCAGGCACGGCCAGCCGTCGCCGGTCATCTTTTGCAGGCATTCCCGCATGACCCGGATCGTGCGCTGGTAATAGGGAATCATGTAATTCGTTACCGTCACCATATTGGTCGGGTACGACCACCACGGATTATTCGTATCGCCTCCGAAACGGTTGATGTCGCTGCCCACGATATCGGTTGATTCGTTAACCGACTTGAGCGCGCGAAGGGCGCTGTCGCCGACTCCGGAGGGCGGAATGCAATAAAAGACCACGCAGGGAATACGGCCCTGCCGCTTGCAGCCGCGGATAAACGTGTAAAGGTATTTACCCGGGTACCAGTTGGCGTCCCAGTCGCTGTTCTGGTAAACCCAGCTGCAAGGCCCGCCCTCCATGTAAATGTCAATAACATCGGTCCGGCGGCCGTCAATGGTTCCATTAGTGCCGCCTTGATACCATTGCTCAACCGTGCTGCTCCCCATGATGGCCCTGGAACCTAGTGGCGTATAATCTATCGGTAATCCCGGCGGCGCGCCGTTCGCCGTGCGCACGAGCACGCCGTAGCTGATGGTGTTGGTCACCCAGGCTCCCCAGGTATGATCGGGATTTTCCACGCTCCAGTCAAAATAAAGCCCGGAAAGTTTGACCGCGGAAACGCCGGCCTGCAGGCCGGTCAGGGTCACGTTGGTGGTTCCGCCGTCCGGCACAAGGGTCGCCTGCAGAACGTCCGTGTTAAGGATTGAAACGGTCTGGATTTGAATGTTGTCCGATCCGTAGGGATAGTGTCCTTCATTGGTGACCGTGGCCCCGGTATTGACATAGACCACGTCGCCGGTCGAATCAAAGGAGTTGGCGTTCTGAACTGGCCACGGCAGGGGGGCGGGAAAGGCCGGTAAAAGGACGCCGGCGCCGTAAAACAGCGCCATTATTAACAGCCGCCTGTATCTTGCACGCATGCTAGTCTCCTCATTCAAGGGCAACCCTGTCTTAAAATCAGGGTCAGGTCTGAATATTCCATTTCCAAAGAAAGATTTGAAGGTATGTCTCGATATTAAAAATTTCACGCCGGCATCGACGGTTTGGGGCAGCCCCGGAAATAGAACTTAACGGATTTCAGATGGCGCGGGGACCAGGGGTCAGGCCCGCGAATAGCGAATAAGCCTATTTCTATACCTGCACGTTCCCAGCGGTTTTGACTGTAGCAGGGCGGGTCCGGAATTGCCAGTTGAAACTACCCGCGTATCTTTTGGCTGCTCACTGCTCCCCTCAGCGATCCCAATTCCGGCATCTTGAAGAATCGGGAGAGCGGATGAGAAACAATCCGCAGTCAGAAGTTTTCCTTACGGCAGCCAGATCTTTACCTGCTTGGTCTGCTTGCCCCATTTGAGAGCTTGTTTGTGTGAGCTGAAAAAAACTTCAATATGATTGCCCGTAATCCCACCCCCGCAATCCTCCACCCGTCCATAGCCATAGTCCGGGACATACATGATAGTGTTGAACGGGTAAATTGACAAATCGGCGGCAATTGTTCCTTTATTTGCCCTGGTGCCGCTGGCGGTGACGCCGACTTGCTTTGGCTGGCCCTTTGCGGGACCGCTTAAATAAACCGGGCGGCCGAACCATGACCTTTCCCAGCCGCAGCATTTCCGGCATTTGCAGTAGGCCGTGATCAGCAGTTTGTTTTCAACCGCCCTAGCGCCGGCAGGCGGCCGAATTGACGCGCAGCCGGCGTTCAAGGCGATGACCATTAGAGCGCAGGTCCATCCGGCATATTTCAGCAAATCATGAATGATAGTCATTTAGTGAAGCTCCCCGCGGTCCCGATGTGCGCAGCGTGACCGGGACGGCAAAGCCAAGCGGAACTGCGGCGTAGCCCTGGCCGACGTTCCCACGGGGCTACGGAGGACAGGCCGGCAACCTTCTGATCCGAGGTGTAATAAAGGCTTGTAAGTCGTTAATATATAAGGAGTTTTGGCGTGTTCTCCTCGCCTGCTACCCCGTGCTACGTGACAAAAACCGTATCAAAATCATGATGATTATTTGAATCGCTCTGTGACAAAAGCCGTATCAATTTCTAATTTCAGAGGCCGGATCCTGACGTTGGCTTTGGATGATACGGTCAAAAGCCGTGACATTTTCTGACTATTTCTCAGAGGGTTATTTGCATGCCTCTCATTACGAGCAGGTTGTGGAGAATCGTAAATAATCGTTAGTAAAAATAGTCAGATGCTAAAATTATGTTGTTGCATCAGAGGGTCAAAAATTAATTTTTTCAAAAACCAGAAACGAAATTGAAATCCCCGGCGCACGGCCCCCTTACTGCATCCTCTCGAGCATTTTATTTACGGCGCGGACGATCATGTCCGCATTCAGCTTGCTGCTGTTTCCTCGTCTGCCCGCTATGGCTTCTTCATAAACTCGCAGGGCTGACGCGGGCCCCTCGGCATGTTCACTTTGGAAGAGTTGATTTGCCTTGGTTCTGAATCGCTTGATCCAGGCTTGAGGTAATCCGGATTTGATACTTGAATACTCCTTGGCCATAGCGTCAAGGGCTTCGTGAAAGAGGACGGAGATTTCATACATGTAGTAGCAGTCCTTGGCTAATGACGGTAATCCTCGCCGTTGATCACGGATCAGTACTTTCTGGACAACGTAAGCGGCGGGATTAGGTACCTGGACGCGTGTGCCGTGTAATGCTTTAAATTCAGGAACCTTGCCAAGATCAATAAACCAGGGTTTTTGGAACAGGATTTCAAGGTAACAGAGTGGTTGTGCCATTAATCCGGCTTGGACTTCATGCGACGTGGGTGGTGAGGCTTTATTCCTGCTTCCCGGCAGACCTGACAAGGGACAAAGAAATTCCAAGTCGGCTGAAAGGGCAGGATTAGCAGGGCAATATTTAATTACGGCCTGATTACCACTGCCAAAACAAGTTTCCTTAAATCCGGCTTCAGTCATGAACCATGAAAGAGGTTTCCGATCCCGTAGTGGTAATTTTTGAGGAACAGCCCAGTCAATATCCTTGGTGCCAAGGTAAGCCGGTGAAGCAGGGCTTGCCAGCTCGTGGAAGCGATAAAGGGCATTGGCGCAGCCGCCGATGCAGATCAGGTCGCCAAGGTACGGGGATAATGACTGAATGACCTCCTGGAAAAAGCGATCAAATTCTTTGTCCAGCAACATCAATGGGCCCCTTCAAAATATGGACCAAGCACTTTTTGATAAATATACTCTGCCTGTTCCCGTCCACGGTCTATTGAAGGATATACATCCAAATAGCATTGCAAAATATCCGATACGGGCACATGGTTAATCAATACGGAACTATCAAATATTAATTTTTGGAATGGTGCCCTGACCAGTACCAAAGAGGCTGCCGATCTTGATTCGTCTACCACAAGATCCAGCGCGGATAAAATTTCTTCTTGCGGACGGTTTGCATACAAAAAAGCAGAGCGGATATTTGACCGCCCCATACCCATCAGATGGCAGGCTAGGTGCCGACCTATAACTATTGGCGACCCTTTTCCGGAATCCTTGGGCTTTTTGCAATAATAACGGATCTTTTTTAGAAAACGGTCTTCCGGTTCGTTTTCATAAAGGAATCGCAATCCAACCTGATCTTTGCCTTTATGCTTGAGTGCATAGGCCCAATCTTCCAGTAGTTCCTGGTGGCGTTGAATAATGAATCCATTTGAAGAGCGTTTTAGAAATCCGGCCTGCTCGGCCCGGTTAATGAAAACAGATACGGAGGGCTGAGAAACTCCGGATACTTCAGCCAATTCTCCAATGCTTCGTGGTTCATGGTCAGGGCCGCCCCAATATCGCTGATCAATTCCCGGCAGAAGCAACACCTTGAGCAGCCACTGGTTCTTAGGTGAAAAGAGGTTTCCCTGGGCTGGGCTGGGATGACGGGCTGACTCTTTCTGCAAAGGATCGGAAACAGCAACTTCTTCGTCTTTACCGTCCATGTGCATACGCCCTGACCCAAACTCATCGAGCAAAATCCAATTTAAATCGGGTAGGTGTAGTCGCGCATACTCCTGCAGGTCCGCTTCTGCTTTCCTGCTCATGCGCCCCATGAGAATGGCCACCAGCAATCGGCTCTTGGGTTCATGGCTGCTTTTGACATTGTGCTGAAACCGAAGGATGGCATCACCAATCAGGGCGCGGAATTCCGGCGCCCGATACGCGTGAACGGCTTTAATCTCGACAATTAGGGCAGATTCCGCTCCTTTGCGGAATACTGCGTCTACCTTTATCCTCTCCATATTGACTTCTTCCGCATTCCCTTTGCAGAAGCCTCGTTTCGAGAGGATCTCGGCAATCCGTGCACGAAGATATTTATACTTGGATTCCATATCGGGCCCTCACGCAATCAACACGAACCTATTTGTGCGCACAAATATATTTGTGCGCACCGATAATGTCAAACAATATTATCCAGTTAAATCCGTGTTACGTTTCCCGGGGTCGAAATGGCTGGTTTTAAGCGTCCATTGACACACTCCATTGCCGTGGAATAGTAGAGCCTAGCCAACCACAAACGACTTTCAGATTCCGACATGCCATTAGCAACACGGTTCTGAAACACGGTGTCTGCCAATTTATAGAAATCATCATTGGAAGGAAGGCCTAAGTCCGCTGCCGTTGTTTTCAATGTGGGCAGGAGATTGTCGGTGCTGGGCGCAATAGGGAAGGAAAGGCCGGTTCCGGCTATAATGATGACCTGACATGGTCCGTCAATTAATGATGGAAAATGATGTGGAATCGTCATGATTTCCCGTTCGCGCGATCCTAACGGTTTTAAATGTATCAGGGCAAATCCCGAAAAGCCAGTTGAAAGAGGCGGCATGATCGGCCGGGGGTGTCAAGGTATGGGTCGGGGTGCGATAGGCGGTTTCTGATTGTCAAACCACTCGTGGCAAGCGTTTTTAGGTCTATTGCCAAGGGGGGAACCATTCTACATTTTGGTCGGAGATGCCGACGTTGATCTTGAGTTTACCGCCCTTGACAAAACTGGTCAGGGCCTTTGACCAGGCCCAAATGCCATGGTGGGCGCGCCCGGCAGGGCTCGAACCTGTAACCTTCTGATCCGAAGTCAAGATCCAGAATTTTTAGACGCCCTTAAATATCTCATAAACCCTTGATAATTGCATATATATCATTGTTTATTCATAAGTCAATAATGCACCATCACGCAGGCTATTGTAGGTCTGAATTTTTCTAGGAGCCCCGGAAGCGCCCCGAAAACACTGATTAAAACGATTTGGGAACAAACGCACCGGGGCTTTAAGATCAGCGGTTCCATCTCCCCCTACCGAAATTATCATTTCATTACCCTCTTTTAATGCCTGTCGGGTAATTAAAGTTGCCTCACCCCCGCCAGTAGTTAATTTATAAGAAACATTTCCTATTTGTTCTCTTGTATGTT
>JAHIJO010000060.1 GCA_018898455.1 Verrucomicrobiota bacterium
AATTAGAGCCTGTTGGAAAAGGCGTTGCATCATGTAAAAACCTGCAAACACGCCATGGGGGCGAGGATGCTGTGCCGAGCCGCGAGCAGTCTTCCAACGTGTGTGCGATCGCATGTAGGATGCGCGCTTGCGCGCGATTCACGAAATACATCGTCCGCCACCGTCTTTCACGTCGCCAAGCAATTGACCACTTATGCCGCGTCAAAAGAGATATCCTTTATTCTTTGCTCATGGCGTGAGGCGATGTCCATCGGCACCTTGGAATAATTTTCCAGGTGGCTTACCCTACTATGGCGAAAACTAAAATGACGAATACTGACAATAGATCAAGAAACGCCGTGGCTCAACGGACCGGAAGATATCGGCCGTACCTTCTGTTCTCGGCAAGCGACGCGCAGGATGCGATGAGGCGCATCGAAGGAAGCGAATACCTGAAGCGGTACTGGAGCGAGATTGTCCTGCCTGGGTTGGCGCGCGAGGTCGAAAATCCGGATGGCGCGGCCGGAAGGCTCGCGTTCGCCTGGCGGCTGACAAGAGACGATGTCTACGCTCGCGCGGCCGAGCGGAACCTGGCGAAGATGCTCGCGGAATCGCCGCCGAACATGCTGCATCGGGCCGACCATATCATCTCGGTGGTGACGGCCCTGTCGTGGCTCGACGGGTGGCCCGGAATCCGTTCGGACCAGATGGAACACGCGGAAGCGGCCATCGCGAACATGATCGAAACGATGGCGGCTCATTTCGCCGGGGGGAATTTCGGCACGTTGGAACTCAACAGAAGCGAGAACTGGGATGCACAGATCATAGCCGCGCTGGGCATCGGGGCTTGTTTCCTGCGCCGGCATCCGCGAAGGGGCCAGTGGCTGAAGCAGGCCGAGATGTCGGCGGTCGCCTGGCTCGATCGGCGGAAGGGCGATGGCGGGTTGTGTGAAGGAACCATCAATTACCACCTCTATGCCCTATCGAACATGTGCCGGCTCGCCGAGGTGCTTCGCGAGCACGAAAGGACGGACCTGTTCGCCCACGAGGGCCTGCGGAAGATGTTCGAATTTGTGGTGTACACGCTGGCGCCGGACGGCCGAGTCCCCGGCTTCAACGACAGCGAGCGGACGAACTTCCAGAAACGGAACGGCTCAGATGTCCTGTTGCTCAAGGGCGGTTTGGAATATCAGGATCCGATGTTCCTGTGGGGGTATCGGCGTGTGCGTGACGACTTTCCCGACTACTACGAATGCTTCCCGCACGTGGTCCTGTACTATCCGGACGATGAAAAAGCGGAAGCACCTTGCCGGGCCGGATCCATGGTCTTCCCCTACGTCGGCTGGGTCTCGATGAGGAACGGCTGGGGTCGGGACGGCACGCATCTCGTCCTCAAGGCGGGACCTTGGGGCGGATGGCACGATCACTTCGACAGATCGACATTTGAGCTCGTGGGCAAAGGAGTCGCCCTGGCGGTAGACGCGGGCTGCGGGAGCTACGGGGACCGGATGGATTGGTTTCGCCGGAGCGAAGCCCACAACCTGGTCATGGTAAACGGACGCGACCAGTGTCCCGGCGACAGTCGTATCGTCCGTTTCCAGTCGTCGGACGTGGCCGACTACGCGCTGGCCGATTGCCGGCGGGCACTCCGGGGCCCGGACGGCGGGGACGCCGTAGGATACCTTCGCCAGGTCCTCTACGCCAAACGTGACGATTGGTTCGTGTTCCACGATACCATCTCCGGCGCGAAGGAATGCGAGTGGCTGCTGCACAGCCGGGGGGAGCTGACCGTCGAGGGCCGGCAGGCGCTATGGGCGACGGCGGAGGGCGTTCGCCTCAGTGCCAGATTCCTCGACCCGAAAGTGGCGATCGCTCGCAAGTCCGGACAAGCGTCAGACCTGGAGCGCCTCGTCTGGAACCAAGCCGCCGACAAGGTGGACTACATCTCGGCCAAGCCGTGCGGCTCCGAATCGGAGTTCATTGTCCTGCTGGAACCCCTTCTGCCAAAACGGGAATGCGTCCGCGTGGAGACGGTGGACATCGAAGGCGGCTATTTCCGAATCCACTCGGGTCCGCAGACTACCCATTTGCGGGTGATGAGGGGCGGTCGAACGGAATGCCGCGGCGAACTCGAATTCAAGGGTGTCGCCGCGCTTATCGCGGTCCAGGAAGGGCGTTGGCGCGAACTCGCTCTCGTGGGCGCAACGCATGCGCGTCTGGACGGGGAACTGTTGTTCGACAGTCCGGAGCCGGCCGATATCGCCCTGGAAAGAAACGGGGAGAACGCACTGACGGGAAAGCTGCGTGTGCGTGGCGAGCTGTTCGAAGTTCCCATCCTTACCTGCGACGGCTATGCGGCGTCGATCTTCCAGGAACGATCGAGCCCTGGCAACGTCGAGGTAGCGATAGGCCTGCCACGGCCGCCGCGGGAAATATTCTTGTCGGGAAAGCCAGTGTCGTTTCGTTGTGTGCCTGGCGAAAATGCCGTTCGTTTTTTCGTTGAGACCATTGGAGAGGAATACTCGCTGGCCATCAACGGCGAGAATGCACATTGAAAGGATACGATATGTCTAAAACAATGCAAAAACAGTCAATTAACGGCGGTAGCCCCGTGCGCGTGAAGCCATGGTCTGCGGGCGCATTTCATTTCAAAGAAGAGATCGCGGCAGTTGCGGAGGCATTGTCGGGGCCTAGCCTGCCAATGGCTCGCGGCAAGTACGTTATGGCCTACCGCGCAATGCTGGCAAAAACCTATGGCGCCAGGCACGTGGTCACAACCAGCTCCGGAACAACGGCCATTCACGTGGCGCTGGCCGCAGCGGGCGTGGGGGTCGGCGATGAGGTCATTACCTCGCCAATCACCGATTACGGAACGGTGATCGGAATCATCCAGCTCAATGCCGTCCCCGTTTTCTGCGATGTTGTTCACGGTAGTATGGCGATGGATGCCGCAAAGATCGAATCGCTCATGACGAAACGGACGAAGGTAATTATGCCGGTGCATATTGGCGGTTACCCGGTCGATATGCTCACGATCATGAAAATAGCCCGAAAACACCGCGTCAAGGTGGTTGAAGATTGCGCGCAAAGTCATATGACGCGCATTGGCAAGACCTACGCGGGCTGTTTTGGGGATTTCGGTGCATTCAGTACCAACGAATCCAAACATATGAAAACTGGCGAGGGCGGCTTCGTGCTTTGTCGAAGTAAGAGCGCTGCACTGTATGCTGACCTCTTTGCCGACAAGTGTTATCATCGTTTCCCGGAAGCTCCGGCAACGCCGGCCTTTCCGGCGCTCAATGTGAGAATGAGCGATATCACCGCCGCCATTGCCATTGAGCAGTTAAGGAAACTGCCCGGATGGATCAGGCGGCGTCAGGCGGCGGGGTTGGAAATTGAATGCGTTCTTTCACGCTACCCGCTGAAGTCGTGCCGGAGACCGAAAGAGGCCCGGTGCAGCTATTGGTGGTGTGCCTTCTTTTTAGATGAGGAAGAGAGGCGCATATCGGCTGAAGAGTTTGTAAAGATGATGAACGCGGAAGGCATTCCCTGTTGGCGCGGGGGACAACGACTGATCACGGAGTGGGAAATATTCAAGAAGCTCAATGATAATCCGAATTATTTTCGAAACTATCGACCAGGCGCGTTGCGCAAAGGCGCTTATCGGCTCGATCGCTGGCCGGAAGCGAAGTGGGCCGTAGAAAACATAATCGTTATTCCCGTAAACCAGCACACGGGCAAATCGGAAATCCGCGATCTGGATCGGGCCCTTAAGAAAATATTCTCGTTCATATCCGGATAAGAAGGACTATTTCGTGAGCTTGCTTTTTTCGATGCCTTTGTGTGCGTGGGTCCGTGGCGGGGAAAACATTCAGCACAGCCGTGGAAGCTTTCCCATGTGTTGGAAGAGATGAAGCATTGCTCCATTGCCGGGGCGTTGGTCGCTCATCGGCTGAGCATTGACTACGATCCCATGCACGGGAATCTCTTGCTGCTGCGGGATTCTGGAGGGGCACCAGGATTTGTACCCCCTGTGGAACATCATGCCGCATCACACGGGCGAATTTCCAGGGCCGCAGACGCTGCTTGCGGACATGCGGCGGCATAATGTGCGGGCCGTCATGATCAACCCAAAAACCAACGCCTGGGCCAACCGCAGCAGACGCAAGTTGTCGATATGCATGTTCACATGCTGCACGAAGGATTGAATGGCGGCGGGGGATCTTGCGGCATGCGCCGCGGCGGCCCGAAAGGAACCTTCCAACTGATGCGGCGCCTCGGATACGCCGGCGCCGGCATCATGAGTTGGAACGTCGTGAGCGGCGACTCGGCGGGCGGTAATGAAGCGGTCAGGCAGGCGCTTGAGTTCTTCCCGCCCGGCTATTGGGGGTTGGGTTCATTTGACCCGGTCCACTTCAGCCAGGAAGAACTTGAGAATCTGATCCCGCAACTTTACGCGGACAGGCGATTTTTGGGTATGAAACCATACCATTTTGGGATCAGGTACGATGATCCGCGGTATGACGTCTGGTGGAAATACGGCAACCAGCGGCGTCTATACGGACTCATTGACCACACGATAGACGATTGCACCGAGGTTGACAATCTGGCAAGCCGGTTTCCCGATGTTTCCTGGGTCATTGCGCACACAGGAGGAAGCTATAAAGCCGCTGACCAGGCAATTGCATGTATCGAGAAGCATCCGAATGTGTTTGCTGAAATCACTTACACGACAGTAACCGCCGGCATTATTGATTACCTGGTGGAGCATGCGGGTGAGGATCGGGTTTTATATGGAAGTGACCTTCCCATGCGCGACCCGCGCCAGCAGTTGGGCTGGGTGATCTATTCGCGGATCAACGAGAAGGTAAAGGCCAGGGTTCTGGGATTGAACGCGCTGGCAATTATCGGCCGGGTCGTGTCGTTGCAGTCGCAGCGGCAACGGGCAGCAAGACCATGCATAAAGAAGCGCTTCCGGGTTGCATCGTTTTTACTATGCAGGCGGAGATGACGTATGAGGTGAAGCCTGAATAGGAGGAAAACAGGATCTTAACGACGAACAGGGTGTCTTAATGGCAACGTATCCCCGCTGTCAGCGCCTCAGTCGGCCCTTTCCGTACCATAACTAGGTGATGACCGGCTTCGAGTACACAGCCGCAGTGCACATGCTTTACGAAGGGCTGACGGCGGCCGGGGTAAAGCGCATCGCGGCGGTCCCAATACGTGCTACGATGGCAGGAAGCGGAATTCTTTCGACGACGCCGAAGGCGGCCACCATTACGCGCGGGCCATGGCGAAGCTGGACCGCAACTGATGAAATCCGCAGTAAGCCCGGATTGTTTTCCAGAGAGAAATACAGTCAGTCCGCGCATGCGTGCAATTTTGGAAACGCAGCATTACTATTTGACGTTGCGGATTATGAGGAGATTTCGATGAAAACAAAATCGGTAAATGCGGACGTCTGTGTGGTTGGCGGGGGGATGGCCGGAATTTGCGCGGCGATTTCCGCGGCGCGGCATGGCGCAAAAGTGGTGCTGATCCATGACCGTCCGGTTTACGGAGGAAATGCCTCAAGCGAAATCCGGGTGGGCATCATCGGTGCCGACCGCTGCGGAGCGCTGGCGAACCTGCGGGAAACCGGATTGATCGAGGAAATTCGGTTGCGCAATTTGGACGCCAACCCCGGCATGGATTGGTGCCTCTGGGACCTGTTATTATACAGCCTGGTCAATGAGGAACCGGCGATTCACGCGCTGATGAATGCCACCTGCCTTTTAGCGACAGTCCGGGAAAAGCGCATCGTATCCGTTCGCGCATGGCAAATGACAAGTGAAACGTTTTACGACATTGATGCCCGGATTTTTATTGATTGCTCGGGGGACGGTATTCTCGCGGAATGTAGCGGCGCGGATTATCGAGTCGGCCGTGAGGCGCGTTCGGAATTTAACGAGCCGGCGGCGCCGGAAACGGCCGACCGTAAAACGATGGGCATGACCTGTCTATTTTATGCAAGGCGGGAGGATAGGCCCAGCGCTTTCCAGCCCCCGCTCTGGGCCTATAGCTACCCGGACGATTACAGATTGCCTTACGGGGCGCCGGGTCACAAGGATAGTGTCAGCCGCGGCGGCCGGCAATATCGGGTTGGTTATTGGTGGATTGAGATGGGAGGAGAAGCGGATGCGATTCATGATACGGAATCCCTCAAGCATGAACTGCTTAAAATAGTCTTGGGGGTTTGGGATCACATCAAGAATCACGGCCAGCATGAGGCCGATAATTTCCGCCTGGAATGGATTCAGTTTTTGCCCGGCAAACGGGAAGGACGCCGGATTATGGGCGATTATATTTTGACGCAGAACGATTGCGCCGGCGCCGCGCATTTTGCGGATACCGTCGCCTATGGCGGGTGGCCGATGGACGATCACAATCCCAAGGGCTTTTATCAGACGCATGACACGACCATCTTTCATCCCTGCGCGAGTCCTTATGAAATTCCCTATCGTTGTTTGTGTAGCCGCGCGATCGAAAATCTCATGATGGCAGGGCGGAATGTCAGTGTAACGCATATGGCCTTAAGCTCCGCGCGGGTCATGGCGACGTGCGCCGTGGTCGGACAGGCTGTGGGAACGGCCGCGGCCTTGGCGGTTGCCCGGAACCTTGCGCCCCGGGAGATTGGGCGGAGCCATGGCGACGAGCTTCAACAGACACTGATGGCCGATGACTGCTATCTTCCGGGTGTTGTCTGGCGAATGCCGTTGGTCAACGGGGCGTTTGCCGTCAGCGCTTCACATGGCGATCCCGCGGTGTTGTGGAATGGCGTGGATCGGCCCGTCGGCGATACCGCCAACTGTCTTGAACTGCCAAAATCGGGCTGGATTGCGCTGGAGTCCCGTGAGCCAACATGGGTTGATACGCTGGATATTGTTTTCGACAGCGATTTATCAACCCAGATCATCACCATGGATTATCACGGAGAGTATGCCGGCGGGCATAAGTCCCTGCCGGCTACCCTGGTCTCGGCTTTTCGCCTGTCAATTCGTTCGGTCCGCGATTGGGAGCCTTTTACGGTGGTTCAGGGAAATTGGCGCCGCCTGTGTCGTATAGAGCTGAAGCGGGCAGTGACCGGCATCCGGCTTGATCAATTTAAAACCGTGGGAGGCAACTCGTCCCCGATGGTTCGTGTGTTCCGTGTGAACGTCCGGTAATGAACGAGGTAACACAAGGAGAGAAATGATCACTTTGCCTAAAAAGGGGATCTGCGCTCATCGCGGTGGAATGGCTACCTATCCTGAAAATACGTTGGCGGCATTTAGAGAAGCCGTCGCGCTCGGCGCCCAGATGATTGAATTCGATGTCCGCAAATCAAAAGACGGCCACTTCTTTACTTCTCACGAATTCAAAAACGAAAATATTCCTACGCTGGAAGAAATATTGAATATTATGCCGGTGAATATCTGGCTCCTTGCGCACCTATGGCAGGGGATCTGGAAATGGCTCAGGAAGTTACGCGTGTAATTTGTCGCAATCGCCAACATCAAGTCGTTCTCGGGACAACCCCTGACAGAATCAAAGCGGCGCGCGAGGTCTGTCCTGAAATACAGACAGTGCAATTGGGTAATAATTGTCCCAACTCGCTGGACCACGTAAACGAATCAATTGAATTAAAAACCGATTTCTTGAGGTTCTGGAGCGAAAGGAATACAAAGTTGCTCGGTGGAAACCCTATGACGCAAGAACTGATTGATAAATCAAAGGACGCAGGAATAAAGCTTCTTTATTGTGAGGCGTCGAATTCAGCTGAATTGTCTCGACTACTCGAAATGGGAATAGATTTTCCAATAGTAGATTTTGCTCTAACTGAAGCTATAAAAACCTGCAAAAAACAGGGACATTATCCTGTAACGCCATTTTGTGAAGAGCATACATGCTGCCCAAATCATCGCGGGTGTAAGATAAATATGAAAAACAAATGAGTATTGAGACCCTATTGGTGACAGGAAAGAACAACCACGATTGGGCCAGATTCGAGAATACATGGACATGCTGATCGAAGGCGGTTGCGATGTTATCCAGCTTGACCAGCCGGAACTGATGGGAATCGATTGGCTGGGAGAAAATTACGGGGAAAAAATATGCTTCTGGAATCCGGTTGATATCCAGACGACCATCCCGAGGGGAGACTTGGCGGCCATAGAGGATGAAGCGCACCACCAGGTGTGGGCATTCGGGCAATACGGTGGCGGCTTTATGGTCAAGGCCTACCAGCAACCTAATTCCATTGGGCTGACAATTGAGCAATCGGAAGCACAGTACCGTGCGTTCCTGAAATATTCCAGCTATCCGCTTATTTCATATGACAAGAATCAGGCCAGTACGGACTATACGCATCGGAAGACAACGAACGGTGTGGGGCTATAGGGAAGGAGATACAAGAAAATGAAAGGATCATTGGAACGAGTGCGGCGCGTCATGGCGCATCAAAAGCCGGATCATATTCCGCTTTTTGATCTGCTGCCCAACGATGCAGTTCTGCGGCATTTTAATAATGGCCGGCCCGTCGAGGTGGGGGATGATCGGAGCGGCATTCGCGCGATCGTTGCCGCGACCGATGGTTCAAGGCACTCGTATTTTTCGCCGATGGCGGCGCGACACGAGACGCCCCTGGATGGCCGCAAGCGGATTTATGAACGCTGGACCGTCTGGACCGCGCCGCGCGTGTTTTCATCCAGCCGGGAATATGAAGATGTGAAACGCTGCGAACTGGCGGAACGCCGCCGCCGGATGCCGGAACGGATCGTGGTGAACGCGGACCCGGGATATAGGAAACTCTACGACTGGTTTGGCGAGGACTACTATTATCTGATGAGCGTGCCGCATGTGGAATTGATGTCCATATATAGCGAAGTGGGGTTGGAGGCGTTCAGTTATTATCTGGCGGATTGCGAGTCCGTAATCATTGAACAAATCGAAATAAATACGGAGCATGCCTGCCGCTGGGCGGCAGGCATTCCGGCCGACGATCCGTTCCACGCCGTCTTTATCGGGGACGATATCGCTTTTAAGAGCGGGCCGATGGTAAATCCCCGCTGGCTGGAGGGTCATTATTTTCCCTGCTTGCGCCGGGTCATTAGGGCATTTCATGCGCGGGGCAAGAAAGTCGTGTTTCACTCGGACGGTAATTTGAACGCGATTATGGGTTCCCTGGTCGAGGCGGGCATTGACGCGCTCAATCCGATTGAAATCATGGCGGGAATGGATTTGAAAGATTTACATAAACGATATCCGAAGCTGGTCTTTGCGGGAGGAATTGACGTCAGCCATCTTCTGCCTTTCGGAACACCGCGGGAAATTAAAGACGCGGTGGTGAAGGCCATTGAAGACACGGAAGGGCAGATTCTGGTGGGCTCCAGCACCGAAGTGACGAATATGGTTCCCCTGGAAAACTTTCTCGCAATGCGCGAAGCCGCGATGGAATGCCACTGGTAAAATAATAAAGAGTTTACAACGCCCGGGGAAAATATCAGTATTTTCGGGAAAAACACAGGAGTCGATATGAATCTCTCGTCGGATTGGCACATTCATTCCGCCGCTTCTTGTGACGAGGCTTGCCTGCAAATAGCGGATCTCGTCCTGGAGGCTCCCGCGCAAGGCATTCAGGATTTCGGCGTTACCGATCACATCCATACCCCCTGCAACCTGCCGGACCTGGCCGCCTCGCGCCGGGCATTTCTCGCTGTCCGGCCCTCGCCGCGGTTTCATTTCGGCGTGGAAGTGAGTTGCGTCTCCCAGTGGGAACTCGATGAAATTGCCACCGGCCGACATGAAAACCCGGTATATGGTTTGCGCGATGGCGGACCGGCCGGCGGGGCATTGGCTATTGGCGTAACGGCCGATGATCTTCAGGCTCACGGTGTGGAGTATGTGGTTGGAGGCGCCCACTGGCCGATGTATGTGCCGTTTGAGCGTAAGGCGGTAATCCGCGATTACCACCGCCAGAACATGTTTCTTGCCACCCATCCACTGGTGACCATTATCGCTCATCCCTGGTGGTGGATGGGGCATTGGCAGAATGCCCAGGGCATGTACCTTGCGGAACCATGGTTTGATTCGTTCAAGGTGATTCCGCAATCAATGCACGCTGAATTTGCCGATGCTGTCATTACCCATGGGAAAGTGGTCGAAATAAACGTGCAAGCCATACTGTTTAACCCGCAATATCCGGAGCATTTCAGGCTGGAATATATGGATTACCTGGCTCGCCTGCATGCGCGCGGCGTTGTTTTTTCGGTCGGCTCAGATTGTCACAGCGCGCATTACGATATCCAACACGAAGTGCCTTTTGCGCGGGCCGCCGATATGCTTGCCACGGTGGGGATTCATGACCATGATCTCTGGCGTTTGCCTGCGCGCAAGGGTGGAAAGGTTATCTGAATTGACCACGGAGGTTGACAATGCGGATGATAGGCGCGACGTTATCTGGATTCAAATTGGCAGATAGGAGGAATCGCTCATGACATCACTTGCGCATGCCATTCGTTGGACGGTGGCAGACAAACCCTGGCCCTGGGAAGGACTGGGCAACCACCGCGTCATCCTCACGGTCAACCAGGCGGCTGACGCCGTGCTGGCCGTTATCCCCTGGCGGCGGCACGATCGGCAACCGGAGGCGATTGGCATGCGGGTTTTTGAATTGGATAGCAACCGCGAGGTCGTCAATATCCTGCCGCAGCGAATCACGCGGGAGTGCGGGGAAATCGTCTTTGAGGCGGCGGCCGCTGGCCGCTACGCCATCTATTATCTCCCGTTCGACATCGGCGGCAAAGTGTGGTACGCCCCGCACGTCATCTATCGGCGCGCGGACTACGCCAATGCCGACCCGGCGTGGGTCCGGCAGGCCCAGGGGAACAGCAGCCTTCCGGCTGCCACCGTGGAGGAGATACAGGCACGCACGGCCATGGAAAGCTTCTATCCGATGGAACTTGTTGCCGGCGCGGAGGAGCAGGCGGCAATCCTGGCGAAGCACCCCGGCACGGCGTTCCTGCTGTTCCCCGAAGATCGCTGTCGACCTATTCGGATGACGGAGTATCTGCCTGCACACTGGGCCAAGACCGGACCGGCCACTAAGTTTAGCGCCCCGATGCAACCCAACGAGTACTTTACTTTCCAGATCGGGCTGTATGCCATGCAGGCCCTGTCGGCAGTGCAAATCGAGTTCAGCGATCTCCGCAACGCCGCGGGAGAGTGCATCCCGTCCAGCGCCCTGACCTGCTTCAACCTCGGCGGTACGGACTGGTTGGGCCGTCCGTTTGCCAAGATGCTGAACGTTCCGGCAGGGACCGTGCAGGCGCTGTGGCTGGGAATGGATGTGCCCGCGACGGCGCAGGGATGTTTTTCCGGTTCATTGCTGGTCAGTGCCGCGGACGTGCCGACACAGACCGTGGCACTGTCCCTGACCATCAGCGGCGCGGTCCTGCGGGATCGCGGTGACGGCGAGTTGTGGAAGCATGCGCGCCTGCGTTGGCTTAACTCCGCCATCGGTCTGGATGACAAGCCGGCTGCCGGCTATCCCGCCGTGACCGTGACCGGCACGGAAGCGACCGTGCTTGGCCGCCGGGTCACGTTCGGCCCCACCGGCCTGCCGGACCGGATTTGCAGCTACTTTGCGCCATCCGTGGATCGTTTGCAGGATACCCCGGTGGATGTGCTGGCACGGCCGATTGCACTGGTAGCGGGGACCGCCGTTGGCCGGCTGTCCTGGACCAACGGCCGCGTGTGCCTGACGCAGCCGGGTCCGGGAGCAGCCACGGCAGAGTCGGTCGCGCAGGCTCCGGGACTGACCCTGGAGACGAAAACGCGGCTGGAGTTCGATGGGCATCTGGATTGCCGTCTGACCCTGACGGCCACGGCGGACTGCGATTTGACCGACCTGGCGCTGGAGATTCCGCTGCGGCGCGAAGTCGCCGTTTACATGATGGGCTTGGGGCGCAAAGGCGGATTTCGGCCGGACCAATGGCACTACGCATGGGACCGCGACCGCTCGAACCACCATTGCTGGATCGGGACGACCAACGCAGGGCTGCATCTGAAGTTGAAGCACGACGAGGATGTCTGGGACTTGGCGAACCTGCACGCCTCCGGCTTTCCGCCCGAATGGTACAACGGCGGCCTGGGCGGCTGCGACATTACGGCAAACGGGGATCACGAAGTGTTGATCCGTGCCTATTGCGGTCCCCGCAAGCTCAACCGCGGCGAGAAGGTATTACTGCGGTTTTCTTTGATCATCACACCCGTGAAGCTCCTGGATCTGCATGCGCACTGGCAGCAGCGGTATCACCACATCGACTGCTGGGACGGTCGCAACCCGAGCATCGAAGAGGCGAAACGCGTCGGCGCCACCGTGGTCAACCTGCACCAGGGCGGCAAACTGAACCCCTACATCAACTATCCGTTCCACTTTGCGGCAGAGATGAAGGCTGAAACCGCGACCGCACATGCCGCCGGGCTCAAGTACAAGTTGTACTACACCGTGCGCGAACTCAGTCACCACGCCGAAGAACTCTGGGCGTTCCGCAGCCTCAACGGCGAGATTTTCGCAGAAACCGGCGCCGCAGTCATCGCCGACCAGTTTGCCAAGGTGGAAGAGCGGGATTATGTGTCCGGCGGCACCGGCGGGCCGTGGTTGCGGGAACACCTGGCGGGGCGTTACGTTCCGGCCTGGCAACAGAAACTCCCCGATGGCGAAATGGATCAAGCAATCGCCACCACCGGCCTGTCGCGCCTGCATAATCACTACATCGAAGGGCTGGCCTGGCTGATTCGCGAACTGGGCATGGATGGCATCTATCTTGACGGCGTCGGTTACGACCGTCAGATCATGAAACGCGTCCGCAAAGCCATGGATCGCGCCCGGCCCGGGTGCCTGATCGATTTCCACTCCGGCAACAACTACCATCCCAGCTATGGTCTCAACAACGTGCTCAGCATGTATATGGAACTGCTACCGTATGTGGACAGCCTGTGGACCGGCGAGGGGTTCGACTACAATGAGTCGCCGGACTACTACATGACGGAGATCTGCGGCATACCCTTCGGGCTGGCAAATGACATGCTCCAGGGCGGGGGCAATCCATGGCGTGGCATGGTTTACGGCATGACCTGCCGGTACGGCTGGCAGGCTGGCGGTGACCCGCAGCACATCTGGCGGCTGTGGCGGGAGTTCGGAATCGCGGACGCACGGATGTACGGGTACTGGATGCCGGACTGTCCGGTGAAGACCGATCATCCGCAAGTTCTGGCGACGGCGTATGTGCGGCCTGACGGCAAAACCTTGATTGCGCTGGCGAGTTGGGCACCGGAACCGGTACATTGCCGGCTGACCTTTGACTGGGACCGGCTGGGGATCATGCGCGAAAACGCGCGGTTGACAGCGCCGTTGATCCAGGACTTCCAGGATGCGACCCGCTTCGACGTTGCGAGCCTGATTCCAGTGGCTCCCGGCCGCGGCTGGCTGCTTGTGTTGGATCATGTGTTCTCCTCAAGCAACCGTCCATGAGGAGGTAAAAAATGGTTATTAAAAACATGGGAGGAAAAGATGCTATGAACGCTGATGAAAAAACTGCGTTAAAACTTTATGTGTCCCCCGCCGGTAACGATGCCTGGTCCGGACGGCGACCAAACCCGAATGCAAAACTAACCGACGGCCCCTTGAAAACGCTGGAAGGCTGCAAAAAACTGCTTCGCCTGATGAAGGCGGGAAAGAGCTATCATCCGGATAGGCGACCGGTGCATGAGTGTCTTTCGGAACCGGTCATAGTCTATCTGCGCGATGGAGTTTATGCGATGAAGACTCCCCTGATACTGAGCCCGGAAGATTCCTGGCCGGTCACGTTCAGGTCCTATCGGAATGAGAAGCCTGTAATCAGCGGCGGTGAACGCATTACCGGATGGAAAACGACAACCATCAATCGTAAGCCGGCATGGGTGGTTGATCTGCCGGAAGTGGCTGAAGGAAAGTGGAGTTTTCGGCAATTATTCGTTAACGGATGCCGGGTGGAGCGCCCGCGCCTCCCGAAAAAGGGACTCTTCCGGATGAAAGAAGCGCCGGGCATGAAACTTCCCGCCGGCTTTGGAGGCGGCGGGCAAACACAATTCATCTGCAACCCCGATGAATTACGCCCGTTCCGGAATCTGGCCGACGTGGAAGTGGTTTATCTCCATTTCTGGATTGAGGAGCGTTCGGGGATTACGGCGTTTGACCCGGACACCAACATGGTGACCATGCAGCGTCCGAGTCGTTTTGCGTTGTTGGGGTCACATGGCAGTCAATTGGCCGATTATTATCTGGACAATGTGTTTGAGGCATTGTCCGAACCCGGTGAGTGGTATCTGGATCGCAAGGAAGGTCGTCTGTATTATCTGCCCCGCAAGGGCGAAACGGCAGGCAAGACGGAGGTTATCGCTCCGCGCTGTCTTCAATTGCTGGCATTGGTGGGAAAGCCGGAGCAGAATCAATACGTTGAGCATATCCGGTTTGAGGGTATCCGGTTTGCCCATACCGATTGGCGCCACCCGGATCCGTCTGATGGGGCCACATTCATAGGGCCGGATGCGTCCCGGACTCCGCATAGCCGTCGAATGAGCCGTGGTGTCAAGGCCAGTGTAAGTCAGGCGGCATGTGATGTTCCGGGAATCATCTACTTTGAAGGGGCTCGGTTTTGCGCGATCGAGCGGTGTACCATTGAGCACGTCGGCTGGTACGGTATTGAAATCGCGGATGCCTGTCACGGGATTCGCGTGGTCGGCAATACCATCCATGACATGGGCGCGGGTGGCGTCAAGATCAATGGCGCTGCGGCCCGTGATCCGGATGTAAAAACACGGCAGACCGGTCATCATCAGGTGACCGACAACGAAATAGGACACGGCGGCCGGATTTTTCACAGCGCCATTGGGGTGCTCTCCATGAATGCCCATACTGTTGCGATCTGCCACAATCATATCCACGATCTGTTCTACTCCGGCGTATCGTGCGGCTGGGAGTGGGGTTATCAGGAAAATGTGAGCAGGGACAACCTGATTGCGTTCAACCATATTCATGATATCGGTCATCAACTGCTCTCCGATATGGGGGGAATCTACACCCTTGGCGTTCAGCCGGGAACGGTCCTGCGCAACAATCTGATTTACAACGTGTCGTCGGCTCACTATGGCGGCTGGTGTATTTATCCTGATGAAGGTTCCAGTCATCTGCTCATAGAGAACAACGTCTGTTATAATGCGGACCGTCAGCCGTTTCATCAACATTACGGCCGTGAGAACATGGTTCGAAATAATATCTGGGCATTCGGCGGGGAAGCAGTGGCAATTTACAGCCGGCTTGAGCCGCACCGGGGTTTTACCTGGATCCGCAATATCATGGTGAGCAACGGGGAACCCATCTTCCGTTCAGATCATACCGTGGAGAATGAGGCCGGACGCATTCATAGCGATCTGAACCTTTTCTATGCGGTCAAAGGAAGACCGTATTTTGAGGTTGGGGGAAAGAAGCTGACGTTGAAACAATGGCAGGCCATGGGACGGGACCTCCATTCAATTGTGGCCAACCCGCAATTCCGGAATCTCAACAAGCGGGACCTTCGCCTGGCAGGGAACTCGCCCGCCCTGAAGCTGGGCTTTATTCCGATTGACCTTTCCGAAATCGGTCCGAGACCGGCAAGGAGAAAAAATACAGAATGAGCAACAATCTTTCCATTTGAAGGGCTAATTATTAACCACCTCGCTTACGTGGGGGATATTTTGTTATAGTGCCGCAGCCCGACCTTGCGGAGAGTCGCAAATAATGAAAGCATTTGTAATATTTTTGTTTTTATCTTTGATAGTGGTAAATATCGGTGAGTGTGCAACGGGTAATTATACTTTGGTAGCGGATCAAATAGTCCCCCTTTATACGGCGGATCCTCGTATCTCGACTGGAGACCCGAACCTTCTTCGGTCAGCCACCTGCAATGTGCTTGACTTTCAAGGCTCCCCCGGCTGTAAAGCACAGGATTATTTTTCTACTGCTGACCGCCTTGACTATTTTGAAAAAGTTATGACTATGTTTTGCGCGGAGCTTCCTGGTTCGATGACCATTGGCCCGTCCGTTCAAGTTATCGGTTTGGCCGATATTCTGATGATAGAAACTTTGTTGCAGGATTTCGATTTGTGTTCTCACCAACAGCGAGCTTTAACCGATGAAAGCGAAACCACTTCGTTATCTGATCGCGGAGAAGAAAGGCGCAATGACCACAAAAAAAATCGCTAAACTTGTGCATCCCACCAAGGCTCAACTCGAATGGCACGATTTTGAACTGGAAATGTTCGTCGGCCTCGATCCCGCTACCTGGCAGAACAGGGAATATGACAATCATTCAACGCCGCTGAAAGACATCAATCCGGCAAAGCTGGACACAGAACAATGGCTGAACGTGGCCGAATCTTTCGGCGCAAAACTTGTTATGTTTGTCGCCAAACACACGGGCGGTTTCTGCTGGTGGCAAACCGACACCAGCGACTATGGCATCAAAGAAACCCCGTGGCGCAACGGCAGGGGAGACGTGGTTGGCGACCTGAGCGCATCCTGCCGCAAACGAAATATCCGTTTGGGCATATATCTGAGTCCGCAGGATGCCTGTTTCAATGCCGGAATGGGCGGACGTTGCCCTACGGTGGCGGAACAGAATCGTTATAACGACATCTACCGTCGGCAACTAACCGAACTACTGACTCGCTACGGAAAAATAGACGAAGTCTGGTTTGATGGCGGAGCGATCATTAACGTGAGCGACATTCTTCATCAGCACGCGCCGGAAGCAATGGTGTTTCAGGGACCGCAGGCCACCATCAGATGGGTCGGCACTGAGCTGGGGTATGCGCCATATCCCGCTTGGAATACGCTCTACGCCGAAGATGCGCGCACGGGAACCTCCACCGCCGTACATGGCACACCGGCAGGTGATGTCTGGATGCCGCTGGAAGTGGACACCACCATTCGTAATCATTACTGGTTCTGGCACCCGGACACCGAATTCAAACTTAAAAGTCTTGATGAACTCATGGAAATCTATTACCGCTCAGTCGGTCATGGCGCCGTGCTGCTTCTGAACAGTCAGCCGGACACTTCCGGCCTGATCCCTGAGCCGGATGCCCGGCGTACCGCCGAATTCGGCGCGGAAATCAGCCGCCGGTTCGGACAAAGCCTTGCGGAAACCAAGCGCAAGGGAGAAACAGAGATCGCATTTGAAACGCCCTTGCGGATAGATCATGTCATAACGATGGAAGACATCGCCAAAGGCGAACGGGTGCGCGAGTATGCGATCGAAGGCCTGCTTGATAACGAATGGGTGGAACTGGCGCAAGGAACATCCGTCGGCCATAAAAAGATAGACTTCTTCGATCCGCGCACCGTAACGGGATTGCGCTTCACGACGCTCAAGTCGGCGGGAAAGCCCATGTTGCGAAAACTGGCCGCGTACTTTGCCGGTATTACCCCGAAAATAAATCGTCATTCCGCTTGCCATTTCTACAATCCCCTGCGTGCAGGGGCATGGGGAGAAGAAGTTGGCGCGACCTGGACAACAATTGAGGCGGATATCACCAGCTTATGCAACGAAGCCAGGCAGTATGAAGTCGAACTTAAACCGGCGCCGGATGCCGCGCCTTTCGAGGCCAAGGCGGTGCATCTGATTGAAAACGGGATGGAAATAGACGGTTTTATCGGCCCCACTGCCAATCCCCGGCGCTGGAACCTGAACATAACCGAATTCGGCAATCAAAAAACTTTACGGGTAATCATGCGGCGCGCGGGAAACGGAAAATGTTGCGGCGAAATTATTATCCGTAAAATAATATTGGAATGAAAGGATTGTTTGCCATGACCGATTGCGCCGCAATGCCAGAACGACCGATACTCTCCATCGGTTTGTTCGCCGACCCGCACTATGCCAGAAAAGTATATGGGGAGCGTTACTGCCAGGACTCGCTGGACAAATTGCGGGTCTGCCTCGAAACTTTCAACGCCAGAAATCTTCCAATGGCAATTGACCTTGGCGATTCCATCGACAAGGTTGCCGACAAAGATGCCGAACTGGCCTTTCTCCGGGAGATTCTGGAGGTTTACGCCGCCTTTCATGGTGAACGGCACATAGTACTTGGCAATCATGACCTGGAAGCACTCACTAAAAACGAGTTTCTTTCCGAATATGGAAACAAAGCGCTCCAACGACCATATTATTCATTCGATAAATGCGGTATTCATTTTGTCATTCTCGATGGCAATTGTAATCAGGACGAATCCGATTTCGGTCCGAACAACAACATCTGGGATCAGGCATGGCTTTCACAAAAGCAGATCAATTGGCTTAAAACCGATCTGAAGACCGCCCATGAAAAGCGCACGATTGTCTTCTGCCATGAAAACATTGACAATCGTCTCTGGCTTGAAAAACCTGATCCGCATCTCCTGAAAAATGCCGCGGACGTGCGCGCCGTGCTGGAACAAGCGGGCAATGTGAACGCGGTGATACAGGCTCATTGTCATGACGGAACATTTATGGTTATCAATGGTATTCCATATATCGGTCTCAAGGCCATGGTCGTGGGACCGGGCTTGGAAAATAATGCCTATGCCATAGCCTCATTTTACAAGAATGGATCGTTGACCATTGAAGGATTCGGACGTCAGAACAGTCTCGGGGTGCCGGTTGCATGAGCGTAAGACTTGCCAATCCTTACCGTGACATACCAGGCCATTGGATCCGCGCCAACTTTCACGGACACACCAAGGCGAACAGTCCCTGCGCTAACGTGCCGTTGAATCAGGCGGCGCAAATGTATCATGATATCGGCGCCCGGATTATGGCCGTTACGGACCATGATGTGGTTACCGACTTGGAAACAATGAAGAAGACCTATCCGGATATGATTTTCCTCCAGGGCTTCGAATACAGCAGGCGTGAAAATCTCCTCTTTATCGGCGAAACCGTGCCGCCTTTGTATGAATTTACCCTTGAGGAAGCGCTCGAACGCGCCAAAGGCCTTTTGACCATTGTTTGCCATCCCCAGCCGAGAAAAAACGAAATATATTGGACGTATGAAAAAATCCTGGCCCTTGGCCGATTGCCCGACGGAATCGAGATTTTTAACGGTCACTACGGCACACCATTTATGCGTGCCAAGGGATTCATACCCCAATATACCGCTCTTTGGGATGAATTTTTGACAAAGGGACACCGCATCTGGGGGTTTGCCAACGACGATTTTCACGAGATGGAAGATTTTAATAATGCATATAACATGGTTTTGGTTGACAATATTTCCATCCAATCAGTTCTTCAGTCAGCCAGGAACGGCTGTTTTTATGCTACAACCGGATTAAAGCTTAATCGGATTATGGAACATGACGGCCATATTGCCGTCACGCTTGAAACATCGGGCCTCGGCCGCTTCATCGGGCCCGGCGGGAAAATTTTAAAAGAGTCCGAAGGTTGTCAATTCGAATATCAGGCGACCGATGAAGCATACCTGCGCTTCGAGGCAAACGGTTCCACGGGCCGGCTGTTTCTCCAACCGATGTTTTCTTGTGGAGTGGGAGGCACCCGTTAGATGGAATTCAAGCGGAACATTGGAGTCATCCGTCCGTATGATGTCGTTGTCTGTGGAGGAGAGTCGGCCGGATGTGCCGGTCTCGATGTGCTGCTGATCGAACAAACTGCGCAACTGGGCGGCGTTTTCGATAACAACAAGGAGTAATCATGATCAGTAACCTGTTGACGAACGAACAAATCCGGCGGATTCATGCGGCGTCATTGACGATTCTTGAGCGAATCGGCGTGGGGGTGCCGCATCCGGAAATGCTGAGCCGATTTACCGATGCCGGCGCGCAGGTGGACCCAAAAATCCAGCGTGTGAAAATACCGCCGGCATTAGTGGCGCGGGCGCTGGAACAGGCAGGCCGGCAATTCACGCTCTATGGGTGTGATCTGTCGCGCCGGGCGATGTTCGGTCAGGGCCGGCGCAATTATAACAGCATTGCCGGCGAAGCGTCCTGGCTCGATCGGGTGGGGGGCCAGCGCCGATTCGCGTCATTGGGCGACGTGATCTCGGCCGCCAGGATAGGGGATGCTTTGCCCAGCCTGACCATCGTCGGGGCCATGGCGGATCCCCATGAGATCCCGGTGGAATACCGTTGTGTTGAGGTAATGGCGACTTTGCTCAAGCATACGACGAAACCGATCATGTTCTGGTTTCATGACCGGGCGTCGGCGCGGTTCCTGCTGGAGATGATGACGGCCATCAGGGGTGATGAACAGCGCGCGCAGGAGTTTCCTTTGTGCTACCCGTTTTTCGAGCCGATCAGTCCCTTGCGGTTTCCCTTCCATGGGATTGATTTGTTGTTTGAAACGGCGCGGTTCAATCTACCGGTCCCGATCGGTCCCATGGCCCAGATGGGTCTTTCGGCGCCGGCGACGATCGCCGGAACGCTGGCCCAGGAAAATGCCGAAATCCTGGCCGGCATCTGCATCACCCAGCTGATCCGGCCCGGGATGCCGGTCTGTTATGGAGGCATTTGCCATGCTTTCGATATGGCCACCACCCAGATGATTTTCAGCGGACCGGAACAGGCCATTTTTGGTGTCGCCATGACGCAGATGGGCAAATCCTACGGCCTGCCGGTGTACATCAACGTCGGGTTGACCGATGCCAAGCGTCCGGACGCCCAAGCTGGAATGGAGGCTGGGATCACGCTCATGCTGGGCGCGGCGGCCGGCGCCGATATTTTCGGGCACATGGGCATCTGCGGCGTGGATCAGGCAACTTCGCTGGATATGCTGGTGATGCAGGACGAAATCATTGCCTACGTGGAAAGCGTTATGCGCTCGGTTGACGTCAGCGATGAAACCCTGGGTATTGACACGCTCGCGGAAGTGTCTGCCGCCGGTTCTTTTATTGACCAGGATCACACAGCGCAACACTTTCGCCGCGAACTCTGGTTCCCCCGCCTGCTCGATCGCAGTTACTACCAGGATTGGATGGATCATGGAGCGTCCGGCATGGAGGACCGATGCCGGAAACGGAAAGAACAGCTTCTCGATACGCATAATCCGGAACCCATGGCGCCGGAAATGGAACGGGAGCTGGACCGGATCGTAGCCGCCGCTAAAAAGGAATTGCAGGTAAATTATCCGGGATAATTTACAACGGTGCGGCGTTCGATAATCGGCAGGCGGCCGATGGTCAGGCGCGGTTGCTCAAATCGTAATAACCGTCGGCATAGTTGCGCAATGTCTCCGACCGGATATTGCATCGTTGTGATGTCGGGACAAAGAGCGCTGAAAGTTGGGCTGTTGTCCACGCCGAGCACGGAGATGTCGTCCGGAATTCGGATGCCGGCCTGGGCCAGGATGCGCAGGGCGGACAAGGCCAGCCAGTCGTTGTGACAAAACAAAGCGGTAGGTTGATGGCGGCGGACGGCGTCAAGGAGGGCCGATGCGCTGAGGGGTGCGAGCACTCGGGGTATCTGGCCGTGCTCCCGCATGGCAACCCGATAGCCTTTGGCGCGGTCGCGAATGGCGCAGGCACGACGAGCGTAAGTGACATGCAGGATCCGGCGATGTCCCAGTTTCATGAGATAGGCGACGGCGTCGCGCCCGGTCATGACTTCATCTGGAGTCAGAAACGTCACGCGAGTTCCCTGGCAGGGACTGAGCAGACTCACCACCGGCATATCGGCGGTGACGGATGCCGGCAGTGGCAGGTGATCGCGCGGGGGAATCACGATGGCGGCCCGGCATCGCCGCGCGGCAAAGTCCGCCAGCGTTTCCTGAAACTCATTTTCATCGGTGACGGCGCACAGGAACAGGCGCCATCCTTCCTGCATCAGTGCGTTGCGGATTTCGTTCATCAGATCCAGAAAGAAAAGACTGTTCAGGGCGGGAATAATTGCCCCGACGGTGTTTCGTTCGCCGGCCAGCAGTTCCCGGGCAAGGGGATGCGGACGATAGCCGTGCTTGCGGGCCAGGTCCAGAATGCGTTGCCGCGTCGCAGGGCAAATGCCCGGGCGGTTATGCAGGGCCCGATCCACCGTGCCCTGGGACAATCCGCACAACCTGGCCAACTGGAGAGATGAGATCATCGCTGATATTCGATCCTGGCAACATCAATCTGCCCGGAGACAACCTTCAGAAACGGTTTGCCGTTCCTGACGCCGACCGTGCCGAAGCCGGTGGCGGTGGCCAGAAATGCCCGGAAATCTCCCTTGATGCTCGGACGCAGATACAGGATTTTTTCCACCGCGTCGTACCGCGCTCCGGTCAATCCCTGCAACAGGGCGTAGGACGACAGGGCCCTGGCATACCAATGGCCGCATTCATATTCATCGAAAGGGTTACGGACTGTTCCGTCATAGCGGTCACGACAGGCGCGGACGATGGCCAGTCCTTCCCGGACCCGCCCCATCAGCATCAGGTGGGAAGCGACCTGGTACTCAATGCCGGTCCAGACTTCGTCGCTATAGATGAACGGCAGGGAGGGTTTTTTAACCCCGCGTTTGCGAGGCCAGGAACAGAGCAGCAGTCCGCCCTCCTGGCCGAAGGCGAAACCCGGCCGTTGCGGATTCGCGTGATCCGCAAGGCACGGACGGTAGTTGTAACGAAATACCGAGGCAAGATGCCGGGCCACCTTGGCTGAATCCAGCACCGAATTCAGACCGCTCACGCGCGTCAGCCAGTCGCCCAGTACCCCATCCGCAAGACACCCTGTGCCATACTGGTACTTTGGCCCTTCCTTCTTGAGGATTTCCAACGCTTCCGGCACATAGCCGGTCCACGGGGACGGCTTCCTGGCCGGGTCAGTGGCCCGCAGTCCTTTCCATTGGACTTTTTGGAAAAAGTATTCCCGGTTCCAGAGCGTGGATTCCATGGCTTGCTTGCCTTTGGCAAGGAGATCCTCGTAGAGTCGCACCTCGGCGCCGCAGGTTTTGCCCATGACAATGGCCGCCTTGAGAGCCCCCAGATAAAAGCTCGTACACATGCCGTCGGCGCCCCAGAATTCAATATCGTAGGTGTTGTGATGCGGTTCCACCAAGGCGCCGGTGTGATCGGGATCCCAGGATGCAATGCAATAGTCCAGGCTTTGCCGAGCCTTGGGCCAGAGCGATTGCATCCAGGCCGAGTCGCCGCTGATCCGCCACTCGCGATACAGCTTGATGATTCCGCCGAGCTGACCGTCGGCGGCCGCATGGAAGGCGTGGTCCGGCGCGCGAATCGGCAGGCTGGCGCGAAACGTCTGATGGCCGCGCTCATCCTGACAGACGCCAAATTCGGTTTCGCGCAAGCTGCGCTCCAGATTGGGAAACAGATGCGGCAGGGCCTGCGCATAGTTCCACACATGCGTGCAGGAACCGTGACAACAGCCCCACGCATCGCCACAGCCTTCCCATCCCCAGAACCGGCCCTCGGCATCCCGGAGGCAGGTGGGAGATTTCAGGATCGTCAGATTGGCGGCCGCCGCTTCGACCACTTCAGCCGGCAGAGTGGTGTCGTAAAAACAGTCGCTGAACTGCCGCGTCATGGCATTCAGGCGATCATAATGCTGGCGCCAATAGGCCGTGACTTCTTCAATGGATTTGAAACGGGCGGCATACCAAGGGACGTACGTCGCCAGCGCCGGCTTGGTTTCACCGCAGGCACACTTGCCGGCACAGCCGTTTTCCGCCACTGGCGCCGAATCGCCGCCGACCCGCATGGCGCTCCGGGGCACATACCAGGCCATGAGCAGGCGGATGGTTTTCTCGGTCCGGCCCTTGATTTTGAATGGCACATAGAGACTGCCGCCACCGCCGGTCTTTCCGTCCGGGTGATGGGCGCGCGCGACCGCCTTGCCGGTGGCGATGGTGTTCCAGAGCATCGTCAGGGGATCGAACCCGCCGCCCCGGAACCAGGCGCCATCGACCCGGGCGGCGGATTCGGTCGTGAATGTTGTAAAGTATCCTTCATCGGCATCATTTCCTACCCAGGCATCCGGGATGGGGAACTCGGGGGCCGCCTCGTTTTCCTTGTCCGGTGGCAGGGTAAAGTTTAGAAAAATGCCCCAACCAAGACCCTTACAGGTGTCCAGCACCACCATGATTTCATGTTCACCGGCGGTGAGCGTGACTCTGGCTTGTGTGCGTCCGGGCCGGGCCGGGTTCTGGAGTGTGGGTTGTGCCATGACAGGATTGCCATCCACGAAAAGCCGGACGCCGCCATCATGACCGAGCAGGATATCCCAGGTCCCGTTCTTGGTCACCTTGATGCGGGTGGCCAGGTAAACCAGCCCATCCGCCTGCCCCATCAACTCATGCACGTTGACAAATCCGCCGCCTCCCGCACGCAACGGCTTCCAACCGACGTCTTCTGTCAGGCGGACCGGCGCGGCATCGGCGACGCTGCCACGCCGGTCGAAAAGGCGGGAAACCTGCCATGTAGCGACAAATGGGGATTGTCGGCGGGATTTGAGAATGAACCCGCCGCCCATGGTATTGACAGAGCCTTCGGCTTGACCACACTGCATGAAGTTGGCCGCATGGAAGGAAAAGACGGCTTCCACCGGGCGGGTCGTTCGGTTGCGAATCCGATACTCGATGCCGGCTACCGGCAGGCTGCTGCTATCGGCGTCACCGGGGATGAATGGACTCCAGCCTGTGAGTTCGACAGTCACCGGCATGGTTTTGTCCTTCAGCCGGACAATGCCGAACGGAAATCGAGTTTGGAACGTTGCCTCGGCGAACCGGGGCAGGCCGTTGGCTGGATTTGTGCTGCGCCCGTTTCCCGGCGCGGATCCGCCGAACGCCTTGGGCATTGGAACCGGCCCCTCCAGCACGCGGGCGGTCTTTGCGCCTTTGACGTGCAAGGCTGCGAACATTAATGGCGCATGACAGACTTGGGGCGTGTGACGGAGCGAGACATGGGAGAATGCCCCGGTTCCTTCAAGGCAGATCATCCCGGCGCCAATCCCTCCCATGGGAAACGCGATATGATCCAGGTTGTTTCCGCGATAGTCTCCGTTATAAGCATGCATCTGCCGCCGGGTCATGGGAGGCTCCTTTCCTTGAATTAATGGTGATCGTGTAATTACACGCAAAGGAGTAAATCATAAGGGCGAAAAATTGTCAACAGTGGTCTTGGGTTTATTTTTATTGCCTGAAAATTGCACGGAGGCGTGCAATTTTCACCCTCCGGGCCGTCGTAACCCCGCATTAATGCGGGGTTACAAGGGGTTAACCACTTGCGTTGAGCGGATAACCCATTGGGTTATCCGCCCAACGCGACGTCTTTTCG
>JAHIJO010000061.1 GCA_018898455.1 Verrucomicrobiota bacterium
GAAAATCGCGCAATATTCACTTTTCGTCAATGCTGACAAGGCATTGGCGAAAAGACGTCGCGTTGGGCGGATAACCCAATGGGTTATCCGCTCAACGCAAGTGGTTAACCCCTTGTAACCCCGCATTAATGCGGGGTTACAAGGGCCCGGAGGGTGAAAATTGCACGCCTCCGTGCAATTTTCAGGTAGAAAGTAAAAGCAGGATTAATGCTGGGAAAGCACGAATAATTCAACATGAAAGCGCAAAACAAGGCCGATATTGGATAGTTGTTTCTGACGCCTGAAAAGTGATTTCTTATCAATAAAGCAAGGAGAAAAAATGGAAAAATTGGCAATCAATGGCGGAACTCCCCTGCGACGGATTCCTTTTCCTTCCCGAAACCCCTATGGGCAGGAAGAAATTCATGAATTAACGGAAGCGATTAATTCCCAAAATCTATTTGCGTTAAGCGGTAATAAGGTGGTCGGGTTTGAAAAGCGGTTTGCGGAAAAATATAATTCCCAATTTGCCGCCGCCTGTTCTTCCGGCACGGCCGCCTTGCATCTTTCTATCGCTGCCTTGGATTTGGATCCCGGCAGTGAAATTATCACCTGCCCGGTTACGGACTTTGGAACCATTGCCGGTCTTATTTTTCAGGGTTGCATTCCGATTTTTGCAGATTGGAAAGCAGACACATATAATGTGGATCCGGACGATATTGAACGAAAGATAACGGATAAAACCAAAGCCATAATTGTTGTGCAGTTATTTGGCAATCCCTGCGATATGGATCGGATTGTGGCCATTGCCAAAAAGCATCATCTGCCGCTGATCGAGGACTGTTGTCAGGCTTATTTTACGTACTATAAGGATAAATTGGTCGGCACTTTTGGAGATATCGGTTGTTTTTCCATGCAGCAATCCAAGCATCTCTGTTCCGGTGAAGGCGGAATCTGTATAACCAATAACGAAAAATATGCGATGCGCATGTGCCTTTTTCGCGATAAAGGTTGGGAAAACCGGGGTAAATGGGGCCCCAGGGCTTATAGCTTTCTGGGGTTAAATTACCGGATGAATGAGCTGACCGGAGCCGTATGCCTGGCCCAGTTGAAAAAATCCGAATTTGCGGCTAAAAAGCGACATGAACTTGGGATGTTGTTAAATGATCAAATCAAGGATGTGCCGGGAATAAATCCGGCGCCGGTTGGTCCTCACGGCTATCACTCGTTTTGGGCCTATGCCTTCAAAGTGTTCGGTTATGATGCCGAGTTGTTTTCCAAGGCATTAAGCGCCGAAGGGGTCCCGTCCTCTTATGGGTACACTGGCAAGCCAATTTATCTGTGTACCGAAGCGTTAACGAAAAAGAAAACGTTCGGCACTTCAGGTTATCCGTTCAATTCCCAGTATTACGACAAAATGATTGAATATAAGGAGGGGCTATGTCCGGTTGCGGAAAAGGAACTGACCCGGATCGTAACCGTGGGAATTCATGAATACTGGAGTAACCGGGATGTTCTGGATAGTGCGGCGGCCATCCGCAAGGTTGGCGCAGGACTTGAACGACAATAATGTTTGCGCATTGAATGCCAGGGAATGATTCTAATGAGTAAATTTACCGTTGGTTCGGGTGGCGTGGAAATAACTCCGCCTTTTCATGTGCCTTACTTGGGGATTGATCCGCGGCATGCTTTTTTCAGGCAGGTTCACGATCCGCTATTTGTCCGCAGCGTTTTCATCGGCAATCGTCAGACCGAAGCTATGATTATTTCCGTTAATGGCATTGGATTTGACAATCATCTTTTGGGCCACGATCGGAATTTCACGGCTGAAACCAGAGCGCGCATAGAAACTCAAACCGGGATTCCACAATCCCATATCATGCTGACCTCGAGCCATATTCACTCAACGCCTGATACGATTAATTTCCGTCCGTTAACGGATCATCCCGGGGTGGGGGCCTGGCTGGAACAGTTAATCGACCGGATTGTCGATTCGGCGGTACTGGCCAGACATAACACGTTTGAAGCCGTTTTGAAAATTGGTCGGGGCGAGGTGAGAGGAATTGCCAAAAACCGAAGGCATGACGCCGACCTGGATGAAGAACTCATTGTTCTGTTTTTTGAATCCGGGCAGGGCGAAAAAATATTTTTACTTAATTTTGCGTGTCATCCTGTAATTATGCAGGTCCAGGAGTCGGTTAGCGCGGATTTTGTAGGCGTGGTGGAAGGTAAAATCGAGGCGCTGATTCCCAATACCAAAGCCTGTTTGTTTCTTCAAGGCGCATGTGCCGATATCGATCCGGCGGCAGGATGCTCGAAAAACTATTGGGATGTTTATCATATGGGCATGGCGCTGGTCGGGGAAAGCGTTAAAATATATTCGCTGCTTAACCTGGTGCACGGTGAAATCCAGCCCAATCATTTGAGTGTTGAGACGGTTGCAATTGCGCTGCCTTCCCGACCGCTGCCAAAGGGGGACGATCTGGCTGCCCTGGAAGCAAAAGCTAAAAAATGCGATGCTTCGGTGGATGAGGCGCTATGGCGGGTCAAAGAAGGCGACCAAGATTTCTTAGGGGAAATACAAGTGATGCGGGTTGGCCGTGCTGTTTTGGCTGGATTTCCCGCAGAGCTGTTTGCAAATTTTGGACTAAAGATAAAGGAAATATGTAAGCCGGGGATCGGTGTTCCGATAGGATACGCGAATGGTTATCTGGGTTATATTGCTCCCAAGTCAGCTTGGGAAAAGGGCGGTTATGAAGTTATGGTGGGACCTTGGTCGAAAATCGGACCGGACGGTCAGGCGATGTTGTTAAGCGCTGTAACCAAATTGGTAAATAGCACAGGCGCCAGTTAAATGTGTTTAAATAAACTTTTATCGTCTGAACAGGTTTAGCTGCTCGTGCCCGCCACTAGGTTCCATCAGCCTCTACTCTTGATATGTTCAGTAAAATCGAAAATAAGTGGGTAGCAGGACATTGCCCGTTTCCAGCATGGCGCCGGCGTCAACCTGCGGAGAAGCGCCACAGATAATCGTTGCCGATCCACCGCCCAGCGGACGATACGTGCCGATGAGAGGTTTCGGTACCCGGCTGATAAGATCGGCCGTACGACACGTGCCCGATTGCACCCGCAAAACATTTGTGACCGCCGATACTGTCCCGGACGTAAGGGTTACTGTATTACCAGGGCCCGGATCCGCGGTTAGGTTGTAGAAATCCTTTGCGCCATGGTTTACCGTGGCATTGTTGGTAAAGATAATGGTGGAGGTGTTGCCCGTGAATGAGCCGGTGTTGGTCCAGCTCCCGCCCACGTACCAGGTCGAATTGTCGGCTGTGATCTGACTATTCGCTCCCGCCACCACATTGCCGGCAACCGTGATCGTAGACGTGCCGCAGTACAACGCAACGAATTTCGAAGGAGCCTCGTAAATGTTGATACTCCCAAAATTACAGGGATAATTTTGTGTTCGAATATTGATACTACCGAGACCCGTTAGGTCCATCATCAGGGCGTTGCACGTCAGTCCGCCGATGATGTTGAGATTGCCGGCCCCGGAGAGAATGTACATTCGAACATTCCCGCTCGTATTGAGGTTGCTCACGTTGCCGCCGGAGAAGAATGAAAAGGACGCGCTGATCTTAGCTCCTCCATTGTTCTGATAGACATTCGCATCATCCTGCATGAGTCTGCCGGTGCTCATCAGGAGACCACTGGTGCCCTCGCCAATCGTGAGTCGGCCATAGATTCGTTGATCCCCACCAAAAGACAAAGTTGCGCCGTCTTTGATGACTACATGCTGCAACGCTCTTTGAGCCGTATCAAACCCGCTCATTGTGGATGCGGACCAGATATATGAAGTGTAAGTACCACCTGGATTTGCTAAATCAAAACCCACGCCGTTACAAACCAGGTTGCCGTAAAAGTTCATTCTATTGGCGAAAGTAAGTCTATTATTCAC
>JAHIJO010000062.1 GCA_018898455.1 Verrucomicrobiota bacterium
AGTCCGGTTTATTCCGGAACTCGTTGGAGTCAGCTTAGCGCATGGGAAATAAAAAACCGCTCCGCGTTTCAATCCGCGAAGCGGTTCCGTTCAACAGCTGTTCCTTTCCATGGACAGCGCCATCTTCGGCGAATACCTTCGGCAGGCGCGCAAGAACGGCATCCGTATTGTTCTTTACATCAACGTGCACCTGGTGGGGCATCACATTGAGACTTTTCCGAAGCGTCAGAATAATGGCGCGGCTTGGGAGCGTGATATGAGCGAACGGTATGCTCAGCGGAACATTGACGGATCCTTCGGGAAAATTTATGGAACCAAGAATTGTTTTTGTCTGTGCGGACCATACTGCGACTATTTCTTTACAAACCTGAAATTACTGGCCGATTATGAGGTTGACGGCATATTTCTGGACGGTCCTTCCTGGATTCCCGGAGGCTGTTTCTGCGAACATTGCCGCCAACGGTATCGCCGGGAATTTGGCGGCGAACTCACCGAGAAAACGGATCGTACGGAATTCGATACGCGGGTATTCGCCGACTTTTTCAAGGAAACCTGGCGGTGTTGGCACGAGATCAACCCGGATGGCGTTTTTTACCAGAACTTGGCCGCTCTGTATCCCGCGCCGTCGTTTGTCCGATTGTCGGACGCGCTGGTCTATAACGATATCGTCGGCACCGAGGGCGGGTTCATGTTTTACGGCCCGCCGAAAAACGGCTATTTATGGAAGCCCAGCATGGCGGCCAAGGTTCTGGAGGCGATTGCGCCGGACAAACCCCGCGTGGTTTTCATGGCGGCAGACCAGAAGCCGTGGAATTATTATCAGCATACGGCGACGGAAACAGAGCTCTGTATAGGCTCCATCATCGCCAATGGCGCCAACCTCTGGTATGGTTCGGTACCGTCGTTTCCGGTGCTCATGGATCGTCCCGCTTTGCAACGCGCGTGGAGCCTGATGCGGACAATGGCCGGCCATGACGAGTATTTCGCGGAAAGCCGCTCCGCCGCCCGGGTAGCCGTTATGTATTCCTACGCCAGCATGCAGTCGTATCGCACCACGGCGGAGGAGTCCGATTTGTACGGTGCTGACGGGAAGGAGACGAGAAAAGTCTCCGGCAATGCCGGCGATTCTTTCCGTGGGGTATACGATGCGCTTTCACGTTCCAGCGTCCCGTTCGACGTCGTTGCCGATCTGGAGTTCGCCTTGCCGCGGTTCTCGAACTATGATTGTATTTTCCTGCCGACCTGCGCCTGTCTCTCGGATAAGGCAGTGGACGCCCTGCGCTGTTTCGTGCAAAACGGGGGACACCTGGTCTCTTGTTTCGACACTTCGCTCTATACGGAAGATGGAAAGCGCCGGCCGGATTTCGGTTTGGCCGATGTGTTGGGGGTCTCTTATCTCGGCCGTGAGATCAAGATGCAGACGTTCAATTATTATGTTTCGGTCGCCAAGCACGGCGTGTTTGACCGGATCGTCGTGCCTTGCCTTCCGGCACCGGCGTTCGGCCTGGACGTCAAGCCGCATGGTAAGGCCCAAGTCCTGGCGCGGTTTCTCAAGCCGCTGGCCGGCCGGTACGATTCCATGTTCCTGCCGCCGGAGGACACACCGGCCATAGTGCTCAATCGATATGGCAAGGGAACCAGCCTGTTCTTAGCCGGCACATTTGGCGAGATGGCCGCCTCCTATAATCCGCCGGAATTAACCCATATCCTGGCCAATGCGGCCCAGATGTGGTCGCATCAGCCCGTGCGGCTGGAGGGGGCCTTCGGCAACGTGGAGCTTGCCGTCCGGCGTCAGCCGGGCCGGCTGATTGTGCATCTGGTGAATTATGCCGGAATCGTGCCCCGTCCGTTCACTGGAGTTGTCCCGCAATCGAATCTGGTCTTGCGGATTCAGGACGGACAAAAATATCGCCGGGCGCGGACTATTTTGCGGCAGGAAACCTGCGCATTGCGCCGGAGCGGCGGTGCGCTGACGATCCGTTTACCCGAGTTGAACGAATATGAGGTGGTGGTATTGGAATAGGTATTGGGTAGAGAAGACGGGAGGATAGTTCCCCGCCAATTATCAAACATAACATTCCGTTGCCGGCGCCCTCCCCATGTCTCTTGTTGAAACATTACCGAAGATTCTCGAAGATGCGCTGAAAGGGCAGGGCATTGATCCCGACGTTGCCGTGGCTTCCGATTTGACGCTGGATGGGCGATTTGGCGAAGAATGGCTGATTATCACGGACCGCCATTTCCGGGTATATTCGCTCTCGGCAACGCCGCCGGTTCCGCGGCTGGAACTGCCGCTTGAAAAGGTTAAGGCGCCGTTCATCGATCCGTTGATTGGCGGCGGGGCCTTGATCGTTACCGTGGATCAGCAGACGGTGGAGGTCGTTCGCTACAGCAACGCCGGCCAGCGCAAGTTCGCGCGCGTCACCAAGTATCTTGCCGACCTGGAGAAGTATCGCGACGATATAGCCGCCGGCAAAGAAGTCGATGAGAAGCCGGTGGTGACGCCGGATGCGGACGAACGCAAACGTTGTCCCACCTGCCATCTGCTCCTTCCCCTGGGCACCCGGGTTTGCCCGGCTTGCCTCAATAAGGGGAAAGTCGTTCTCCGACTCCTGGGCTATCTGAAGCCGTACTGGCGTCAGACCGTCTTCGTCTGGATCCTGATGTTGGTCGGGCTCGTGCTGGGGCTCATCCCGCCTTATCTGACCCGCCCGCTGATGGACAAGGTGCTGGTTCCGACCCAGGAGGTCGCGCCGCTGTCGGATCGTCTGGCTCTCCTGGGCTGGCTGGTGCTCGGACTGTTGGCGGCCCAAGCCGGCGGTCAGGTGATCGGGATTGTCCGTGGCCGGCTTCTCGTCCAACTCGGCACGCGGCTTTCCCATGATTTGCGTGTTCGGCTCTACGAGCACCTGCAGTTCCTGTCCCTGCGTTTCTTTGAAAAACATCCGGTAGGCGCCATGATTGCGCGGGTCACGCAGGACACGCAATCGCTGGAATCCGTCCTGGTCGACGGCATGCAGCACTTTGTGGTGAACATCCTGACCCTGATCGGAATTGGCGTGGTCCTGTTCGTGATGAACTGGAGGCTGACGCTGTTGGTGTTGATCCCGGTACCGATCGTCATCTTCCTTTCCAACAGGTTCTGGAAGCACATCCGGAGCCTCTGGCACCGTTACTGGCATTACCGGGCACGGCTCACGGCCTCCGTGAGCGATACGCTCTCCGGCACGCGGGTTGTCAAGGCCTTTGCCAAGGAGCAGGAGGAAGTCGATCGTTTTCGAGGCCACAGTCACGATGTGCTGGCCTCCGATACGGCGGCGGAACAGACCTGGTCGACGTTCTTTCCCATTTTATGGTTTATTGCCAGTACGGGATCGCTCCTCGTGTGGTACGTCGGCGGGCGACAGGTACTGGGAGGCGACATCACCTTGGGGACGCTGATGACCTTTCTGGCTTATCTCGCCACGTTCTATGGTCCGCTTCAATTCCTGAGCCGCATTGCGGATTACCTGGCACGGTCATTGACCTCGTCCGAGCGAGTCTTCGAGATCCTGGACAGCGATCCGGACGTCAAGGATGCCGACGACGCGGCGGTCATGCCGAAGATCGCGGGGCACGTCGAATTCCGGGACGTGACGTTTGGCTACGAGCCGCACAAGCCGGTGTTGAAGAATCTCGCCTTGGATGTGAAGCCGGGCGAGATGATCGGGCTGGTCGGCCGGAGCGGGGCGGGCAAGAGCACAACGATCAACCTGATCTGCCGCATGTTCGACGTGAATCAGGGCGCGATTCTCGTGGACGGGGTCGATATCAGGAATATCCGGCAGAAGGACCTCCGATCGCAAATCGGCATTGTCCTTCAGGATACTTTTCTGTTCAACGGCACGATTGCCGAGAATATCGGCTACGCGAAACCCGGTGCCTCCCCGGAGGATATCATGGCCGCCGCCAAGGCCGCCAATGCGCATGATTTCATCGTCCGTAAGACCGAAGGCTACGATACGCGGGTGGGTGAGCGCGGGCAGTTGCTGTCGGGCGGCGAACGCCAGCGGGTCGCCATCGCCCGCGCGATTTTGCATAACCCGCGGATACTGATCCTGGACGAAGCCACGGCCTCGGTTGACTCCGACACGGAAAAACAGATCCAGGAAGCCATTGCGCGGATGATCCGGGGACGCACCACGTTTGCCATTGCCCACCGGCTGAGTACCCTGAGACATGCGAACCGGCTGGTGCTGCTCAAGGAGGGCGAGGTGGCCGAAATGGGTACGCATGCGGAATTGCTGGAGAAGAAAGGCGAATTTTATCGCCTGGTGGAGATGCAGAAGGAACTGTCGTCGGTGATCGGGTTGGGAATTTAGGGTGGCATTTTACACTGATGTTGATTTGTCATTTGTCGGCTTTTTTGCCGTGGACGGATCCGCTTCCGGCGAAATGCCGACTATGCGCAGGCATAAAGTCTGCGCTGCCCATAAAAACAGCGCGGCTATTTGTAAATACCCTTGGATGGTGAATGGATATGCAAGTTCCTGACACAGAATTGAAACGGACCCTGGGATTGGCCGAGGCCGGCCAACTTCGATTCCTGGATCCGAAACAACTTCGGTTTTTCCAAGCAGGAGCCACGCTGCGCCTGACCGTCGAGGACGATATCTGCTGGCTTAAAATTTCCGTTTTTCGGGTATTTCCACTTTCCCTGCCGGCGCGTTTTTTCAGCGTTCGGGATGGAGCGGGCGAAGAAATCGGCATGCTCATCGATGTGAACGAACTCGACGGCGAAAGCCGGCAATTAGTGGTGGCCGAGCTGGAGCGCCGCTACATGGTGTCCATCATTCGCCGCGTCTTGTCTGTGATGGAGCGGTTCGGGACGGTGGACTGGGAAGTGGAGACCCACCGCGGCGATTGCCGGTTTACGACTCGTGACTTGCGCGAGAATGTCCTGCGTCCATGCCTCGGTCACTATCTGCTCACCGATGTTGAGAACAACCGGTATGAGATTCAGGATCTGTATGCCCTTGATGATCGGAGCAAGGACCTGCTGATGCGGCATTTGTGATGCAGTATTCCAAAACTGGATGAATAGCTACGACAAAAAGCTAACCCGGCTGGCTCTTGTGAGCCAGCCGGGTTAGCTATGTATCGAAATGGAATAGAACCCGCTTACTTGGCAGGCTGGTCAGCCTTCTTCTCCACGGCCTTGGGTACGGTCGTCACCGGAACGGCGATAATGGCAACCATTTCCTCCACGGTCACGAAACCGTCGTGGTTGGTGTCAAGCCCCTTGAACTGCTTGTCGTTAGCGGCCTTCATATCAGACGGGGTCACTTTACCGCAGCCATCGGCATCCATGGCCGTAAAAACGCTCTTTTGATATGCCACGACCTCAACCGAAGTCACTTCGTTGTCACCGTTGGCATCCATTTTGTCGGAAGCCTCCTGTTTATCGGCGTAAGCGGCACACTCTTTGCATACGAAGAAAAGAAGGTATTCTTCCAGCGTGATCGTGCCGTTCTTGTTGATGTCGATATTCACGAACCGCTGGCCCTGGAATTCATCGGCCGTCAATTTACCGTCGCCGTTGGCGTCCAGTTCCTTGAACCATTCCTGAATGCGGGCCTGGCGCTCGGCAGCCGTCGCCTTGCCGTCGTTGTTGGCGTCCATTTTACGGATGACCGGTTGCAGGGTTTTCGCTGCTTTCGCCGGCGCCAATTGGGTGTCCGCCGGCTTATCCTGCGCCACTGCCGTTGACGTCATGGCCGCTGCGACCATTCCTGCCGCTACCCACTGGAACATCTGCCTCATGATTGAACCTCCCTGACTGCGGATTACGACGGCATGGGTATTTGATGTTACGCAAGCTGATTGGCTCGTATCCGATACCGGATAAAACATGCCGGCCAAATTTATTTATGTTTACCACGGCCTAGGGGGGCGCGTCAAGCTGTCATTTGCTCACCGGGAAATGCCCTTGCGTAGAATGATCCATTGGGGTATGTTGTCTGCCGTCATGTGTCATTAGGGCTTTGCAATCTCAACGATGTGATGAAGGGAAATATATGTTCTTCGACAGGGGACTCAAAGATAACATCACGCTCAGGCGCGAAGACGGTGGGCGCCGATCCTGGCTGCTGATATTGCTGGCACTGGTGATTGTGGTGCTGGCAGTTGGGGTTGGAGGATACGCCTGGAAACGTTATCAGTCGGTTCAAGGCGCGAAACAAGTTCAGGTTGCCGAGCCGGCTCAATTGGGGCCGGAACAGCAAGCATTGACTCAAATCCGATCGTTGGTGGCCGCCAAGTCGCTGGTGAGGGCGAGGGAGTTGTGTTACCGGTCGTTGGATCAGTGCAAGGATCCGGGCGTGGTAACCGACGTGGAGCGCTTGCTTGGCCAGATCAACATTAACCTGCTGTTGACGCCGGCGCTCATGCCGGAGAAAGTGGAATATGTCGTTCAGGGAGGCGATTCGCTGGAGCGCATTGCGAAAAAGTTCGGGACGACAGTGGAGTTGATCCGGACCGGCAATGATCTCAAAGGCAGAATGATCCATCCCGGCGATCGGCTGACCATTTTCAAGGCGGTCCTAACCCTTGCCGTGAGCAAGAGCCGGAATGACATGCTTCTGAAAGCCAACGACCGTTTTTTCAAGCGCTACCAGGTGGGCACCGGCCAGTATGGAAAGACGCCGGCAGGCACATTTGTTATCTCGGAAAAAATTGTAGAACCGCCTTGGTGGCGGCCTGACGGCAAAATGATTCCCTTCGGGGACAAGGACAACGTCCTGGGGACCCGCTGGATGTCGATTACGCCGGTCAAGGGGACGCCCAGCGTCAGCGGCTACGGTATCCACGGCACATGGGAGCCGGACACAGTCGGAAAACAGGCCAGCGCCGGCTGTATTCGCCTGGTCAATAGCGATGTGGAAGAACTATTCATGCTGATACCCCTGGGCGCGCGGGTTGTGATTACGGAATAACGTTGCAGACCGTGGTCCCTGATTTCCATCGGGGCCCACGGTCTGCAAGGGTTGAGGCAATTCATGGCGCATCATTCGCTCTCATTTGAAAAACCGATCCTGGAACTGGAAACCAAGCTGAAGGAGCTTCGGGCCTTCAGTGAAGCCCAGGATATCGATGTGTCCCGCGAGCTTTCCGATTTGGAACGGAAAATTGTCGAGACCAAGCGTCAGGTTTTCAAGAATCTGACTGCGTGGGATGAAGTCCAGCTGGCCAGGCATCCCCAGCGTCCCTATACGCTGGATTACATTGGGGAGATATGCCGGGATTTTGTCGAACTCCACGGTGATCGGCATTATGGCGATGACCGTGCGATTGTGGGCGGATTTGCCATGCTGGATACGGAAGCCGTCATGATCATCGGCACCCAGAAGGGACGCGACGTCAAGAGCAATGTGGAGCGGAACTTCGGCATGGCGTACCCGGAGGGATATCGCAAGGCTCTGCGGCTGATGAAACTGGCCGCCAAGTTCGGCCGTCCTATCGTTGTGATGATTGATACGGCGGGCGCCTATCCCGGCGTTGGCAGTGAGGAGCGGCAGATCGCGGAAGCCATTGCCATGAACCTGCGGGAAGCTTTCCTCCTGCCGGTGCCCATCATCGTTACCGTGATCGGCGAGGGGGGTAGCGGTGGCGCACTCGGCATCGGTGTCGGCGACCGGATTCTAATTCTGGAGCATTCGTATTACTCGGTAATTTCACCCGAGGGATGTGCCGCTATTTTATGGCGCGACCGGGCTTTTGCCAGCAAAGCGGCTGCAGCCTTGAAATTGACCTCCCGGGATCTGCTGAAAGCCGGCCTGGTGGACGAGATCATTCCCGAACCCCTGGGCGGCGCGCATACCGATCCCAAGGGCATGGCCGCCGATCTCCGGCGGCGTCTGCTGTATCATCTCCGCGAATTGAAACAGTATTCCCTGGACGAGCTGCTGGACCGCCGCTATCGGAAATTCCGCGCCATGGGGGTCATCCGGGCCGAGTCGCCGTCCGCCGGAGAGTTAACAATTAAAAATGAAGAATGAAAAAATAGCGGGGCGCGCTCTCTTGCGACCGCCTTTTTATTTCAGCAGATCCGGCGCATCTCCAATCCGGCAATCGTAAATCAATAATCAGAAATTTGAAAATTCTATGCATCCCTATCGAACTCATACCTGCGGCGCGTTGCGATCGAACGATGTGTCCCGTTCGGCCCGGTTGTCCGGTTGGGTGTTTCGCAAACGGGATCACGGCCAGCTTCTATTTCTGGATCTCCGGGATCATTACGGACTTACCCAGGTGGTCATTCACCCGGATCGCGAGTTCTTTGAGTTGTGCACGAAGCTCAAACTGGAAAGTATCATCACGGTGACCGGTGTTGTGGTGGCCCGGTCTCCCGATACCGTTAATTCCGATCTGCCGACCGGCGCGATCGAGTTGGTTGCCGATGCGGTGACGGTTGAATCGGTCTGCGAACCGTTGCCTCTGCAGATCGACTGTCCGGAGGACGGCCCGGAAGATATTCGGTTGCATTATCGCTATCTGGACTTGCGTCGGGAGCGTTTGCATCGAAACATTATTCTGCGGTCGCGGGTCATTTCCTACCTCCGTCAGAAAATGACCGAACTGGGATTCAACGAATTTCAAACGCCGATCCTGACCAGCAGTTCACCGGAAGGCGCCCGGGATTATCTCGTGCCCAGTCGTGTCCACCCCGGCAAGTTCTATGCGTTGCCCCAGGCGCCCCAACAATTCAAGCAATTGCTGATGGTGGCTGGATTCGACCGGTATTTCCAGATTGCCCCGTGTTTCCGTGATGAGGATGCCCGCGCCGATCGGTCGCCCGGTGAGTTTTACCAGTTGGACCTGGAAATGTCGTTTGCGACTCAGGCGGATGTGTTCCAGGTCGTCGAAGAAGTGATGGCCGGGGTCTTCGGAGCGTTTTCCTCCAAACCGTTCAACCCGCCGCCGTTCCCGCGCATTCCCTATGCCGAGGCGATGCTGAAGTATGGTTCGGATAAACCGGACTTGCGCATCCCGATTGTGATGCAGGATGCCACCGGCATCTTCAAGGGGGGTGGGTTCAAGGCGTTTGCTTCTGTTATCGAGCAGGGCGGCGTGGTTCGCGCCGTCCCGGTCAAGGGCATCGCCGGCCAACCCCGCAGTTTCTTCGATAAGCTCGTCGATTACGCGAAATCCATCGGTTCGAAAGGATTGGCCTACCTGGTCTGGGAGGGGGGCATCGTCAAGGGGCCGATCGTCAAGTTCCTGACGCCGGATCAGATCCAGGCCATCGCCGGGCTCTGTGAAGTCGGCGAAAGCGACGTCGTGTTCTTCGTGTGCGACCGTCCGGCGCTGGTCAATAAGATCACCGGCGACCTGCGTCTCAAACTCGGGAACGATCTGAAACTGGCGGACCAAAACGTCTTTAAGTTCTGCTGGATCGTGGATTTTCCCATGTTTGAAACCGATCCGGAAACCAACCGGATCACGTTCTCCCACAATCCGTTTTCCATGCCGCAGGGCGGTATGCAGGCGATCGAGGAGCAGGACCCGCTCTCGATCCTGGCCTATCAATACGATATCGTCTGCAATGGATGCGAACTCTCCAGCGGCGCCATCCGCAACCATAGTCCGGATATCATGTACAAGGCGTTTGCGATCGCCGGGTATTCACGGGAGGACGTGGATGAAAAATTTTCGGGAATGATCAATGCCTTCCGGCTGGGCGCTCCGCCGCACGGCGGCATTGCGCCCGGACTGGATCGCATCGTCATGCTCCTGGCGGGCGAACAGAACATCCGCGAAGTGATTGCGTTTCCCATGAACCAGAAAGCCCAGGACTTGATGATGGATGCGCCGGCGCCGGTTGCGGATAAACAACTCCGCGAATTGCATCTGAAGGTTGTCCCGCCGAAAACGGCGCCGGCCGCCGTTCCGCCGGCGGAAATAATTGGTCCGCTTGGTGGGAATCTGCGCTGACTATGTCGGCGTTGCAGACGCCGGAAGCCGTCGCGCCGAATTTGTCTTTGAGGTTGCGACGCAGTTTCTCAAACAGATGTTCGACGACCACCAGATCGTGCAACTCGAACATGGTGCACCCCGCCGGGCTTACCCCTGAAGACGTGGCAATGCGGAACGTTCCCGCACTCCAAAATTCATGAACACAGGATGATGAATATCAGGGATGCGCGGTGAGAATTAACCTTGCATTCTGGAATGGGAATTGCTAAATCCATTTCCATTCGAAATACAGGAGTGAATGACGATGACGAATCCCTACCATAAGTTTGTGTCGGAATATGCCCGTCTATTAAATGAAGGCACGGGATTTCCCCTGGGCAATGTTCCGCATGATCCGCGCGGAAGCCTGCCGAAAGAAGCGCCTCGGGTCTTGATGTTTTCACCCCATCCGGACGATGAATGCATTGTCGGCGCCCTGGCCCTGCGCCTGCTTCGGGAAATGAAAATGAACGTCCTTAACGTGGCCGTGACCCAGGGGAGCCGGAAGGATCGGCAGGCGGAACGTCTGGCGGAGTTGTGCAATGCCTGCGATTACCTGGGCTTCGGCCTGGTTCAGACCGGCGAGCGGGGACTGGAAAAAATCAATGTAACCACCCGGGGAAAAAGCCCCGAGGCATGGGCGGAAGCCGTCAAGGTGATTGTCGGCATCCTGGAACAGTACCAGCCGCGTGTTATTTTTGTGCCGCATGCCAAGGATATGAACAGCACGCATATCGGCACCCATTTCCTGGTCAATGATGCCCTGAAGCAGTTGGATCCTGCATTTTGCTGCCGGGTGTGCGAAACCGAATTCTGGATGCCGTTGACCAGGCCCAACCTGATGATAGAGTCCAGCGTAGCCGATGTGACCGACCTGGTCACAGCTTTCTCTTTTCACGTCGGTGAGGTAAAACGAAACCCTTGTCACTTACGATTGCCGGCCCATATGCAGGATAATGTCCGCCGGGGCGGCGAGCTGATGAGTGATCAGGGCGGTGCGGCTCCTGACTACTGTTTTGCCGCAATGTACCGGTTCCGAAACTGGGCGCACGGGCAATTTGAGGAAATCCATAAAGCAGGCAAACAGATTTCCTGTCATGATTCACTGGAAGATTTATTTGGCTGACGGATAGTAGACAATTGCTTCGGTCTGGCCTGAAGGATCAAGTCCAAATTTCTTTTTTCGACCAGGCTGGCCTGACACTTTCAGCGACTTCCCGGACCGTTGATCATTGAAGTCTTGAACAAGAATATGGCAAAGGGCCATTAACCTCTCGGCATGGTGGCTCGGTACCCAGACAAACTTCCGCTCGCCCGTTGAACTCAACCGCATCAGCTCACGGGTCACCGCAGCCAGAGGAACTTCGACTAAATGGAGCCCGCGTTCCGGGATGGCGCCGCGCTCCGCGTCAGTCAATTTCACCGGTCCGCGGAATTTAAAGGTTTCGAGCGTATCACCCTTATCTTGTAAGGCTTCGGCAACCTCCCGCGAGCTCTCCAGATCATTATTCACCACGATATAATCGAGCGTGTCCGCGACCGGTCGGCCGGTGTTCAGCTCCCAGAAATCCAGGAAGTCCGTGACGTGCCATCCGACCGTTTCATTGTTAAGCGTAAGGTTCAAGAATAGTATCCGGGGACAATCAGACCGGTTGGCAATCTGGTCCACGACTTCCCGAATGGCCAGGCAGGGAGCAATGCTTGCCACATAACTTGAAGGTCCAAAAAGAATAGGGGCACCCGGACGCACTCTCCGAATGGCGCCGACTGCTTCAGGGTATGATCGGGGCGCGGGCCGCTCCGGATCAAATCCGAATCGGCCATAGCGCGCGTACTCTCCGTTTTTCAACAACTTGACCGAATCCGGCGCATTACTCAATGCCACCTGACCACTCATAGCCGTTACAGGGTTGTCAGGCAACGTGTGTTTTGTGCTCCAGATCACTGTCCCGGCCCGATCGACCCATTCAGCGTAGAGTACCTGCTCATCCAGAGAGCAGGGGAAAACAGCGTGCTGGATAGAGAGGGCATGCTGAAGAAGAGACAACCCAACCATGAACCAGTCCGGATCAGGTGTTTTGCGATTGGAGTCATAAGCGCCGATGCGAATCATCAGGGCATTAAAACAATGGTGGCGAATGCTTGCCTCTGAAAGTTCAAGCCCCTTAACACCGGAACGGATGAGTCCAACTTCATCAACCAGCCGGCCGCACTCAAGTAATTCAGCGGCAAAGCGTTCTTTTGATGATTTTGACTCTTCATGGTCTGCAAACTTATCAAGGTACCATTTGACGCTCAAAGCAAGGCGATCATAGAAGCATGATATATCTTTCAGCGCTGCGTCAAACGCCTGTCTCTCATTCGCTGTAAAACGTTCCGGATCCAGGTGCCAGCTTCGAAGGTTCAGGAGTTCATATTGGAAAGGATCTTGCAGTCCGATGAGGGCGCTTGTAATATCGCCAACCGGAAGTGTTGGACCATACTCGGGACGAAGAGCTTCTACAATTTTCTGAGTGCTACCGCCGTTATCCGACCCATTGGTGAGGAAGCACATGGCTTTCCAGCCGAAGCGGGCAGCATACCGCCCTACGACTTTCGGGCAAGACCCGCCCCCAAAAGAAAGAAGATCATAGGTCTCGCGGCCCCGTTCCTGAAGCACCGTGCTGACAGGATCAGCATTAAGGAATGCCTTCAATGGCGCCGGTGAAAGAATAGAACCCCTTTTCATTGTATATTACATTTTCAGGTCCGCGCGTTCAAAGGTCTGGCGAAGCTTAATAACGCTATTTTCCGGAATGAATCCGACAATATTACTGCCGGAATAGACGAGAGTATTCTTTCCTACAAACGTTCCGGGGTTCAGCACGGAGTTGCACCCCAATTGTACCCGGTCTCCAAGTATGGCGCCGAACTTCCGCATACCCGTATCATACACCTTGCCTTCGTACTGGACTTTGACCGTGTTGACCTTCTTGGGATCGGGAGTAATTTTAAGGTTGGATATCTTCACGCCGGCGCCAATGTGCGCTTTATACCCGAAGATACTGTCACCCACGTAATTGAAGTGGGGCACTTCGGCTTCCCGGCCGATGAGCGCGCACTTAATTTCACAACTGTTACCGATGGTAGCTTTTGTTCCGATGAGCGAAAGCTCACGGAGATACGATCCTTGGCGCAAAGTGGCTTTTTCGCTTACACAAATGCTTCCTTTGGAAGCGTCAAGATGCGCGTTCGGGCCAATCCTGGCGCCACGCCCGATATAGACCGCGTTCTTGCCGGCAATGATCATGGAGCCCGGTCGTATCTCGGCGCCTTCATCAATGCATACCAGCCCCCCATCTCCCGATATGACAACATAGGGTCCGACCCTGGCTCCCTTCGCAATGCGGGTTTCAACAGAGCCTGATATGTCAGACTCGTTTTCCCCAGAATCGGCGACAGACTTGCACCGGGCGCGAGTAAGCTCGTCCACGGGAGTTTCTTCCTGCATCTTCTTTACGATTTCCCAGACGCAGGAAACATTTTCGAACAACTCCCGATACTCCATCAGATCAAGATCAAAGAAATATTTTGATCGCAACACTTCAGGTACGTCAGTCATTGTTATTTAATCCTTCCTTTGCTGTTCAATGGAACTCTTTCCACTGCGGTTCGGTCTTAAAGACGTTGCGGTAGTAATCCTTTTCTTGAAGGTTGGCAGCGGCATCTTCGTCAACAATCACCGTGCATTGCGCATGAAACTGAAGCACCGACGCCGACACCATTGATGTGACGGGGCCTTCAACTGCCTTGGCCAGGACTTCAGCTTTCTCGGAACCAGTGGCAAGCATGATGCAGCGTTTACTTTCCATTATTGTCCCGACCCCCATGGTAATAGCGCGTCTGGGCATGAGTTTTGGGTTTCCAAAGAGAGGCGCGTTCTGAGCGACTGTTTCGGGAGTCAGCGGTGTGACCCTTGTACGTGAATAAAATGCGGAGAGAGGTTCGTTGAAGCCGACGTGTCCGCTGCGGCCAATACCCAGAAGCTGGAGGTCGATGCCGCCGCAGTCCCTCATCGCTTCTTCATAGCCGCGGCATTCCAGGTCCAGGTCTTTAGCCATGCCATCGGGAACATGCGTGTTGCGAAGATCTATGTTCACCTTTTTGAACAAGTGTGTGTTCATATAGGCACGGTATGAGTGCTTGTTTCCGGGCAGAAGCCCCACGTATTCGTCCAAGTTAAAAGTCCGGCATAAGGAAAAATCAAGCCCTTCCTTTTCATGAGCTTCTGCAAGGAAACCATAGACGCTTTCCATGGTCCTGCCGGTCGCAAGTCCCAAAACCAAGGATGGTTTCATACGCAATGCCTTGGCAATAATACGGGCAGTCAGTAAAGCTGCCGTTTGTCCGTCTTTCCGGATGATTACTTCCATTCCAAGTCCTCCTTCATGAAGTCATCAAAACTGTTAGAGTTGCAATTCCGAGTTTCGAAATATATATGTTGTTCTATCTTTGTCAAGCGTCAAAAAAGCAAAGCGGCGTTACTTTTTTATTGCATTTTCCGTTGCCGTGGAATACATTATTTTTTCGAACTGAATATAAGCGGAGAAAGGAGATGGGAAAATGCCAGAAGTAGGACGGAAGAAAGTTGAAGGCTTTGAAGTATATATTCCGGATATCAAGGAAGGCATTGATAAACGGGAGATTTACCAAAAGGGTGTAACCGACGGTAAGTTTTATCAGATCGGCCTGGAGATGGCCCATCACAGCGGCCGGGGTGGGCTGGCCGTTATTGGCGGAGATTTACGCCCTACTACGGAGGCGCTGTTGATGGCGTTAATCCGTGGGATCACCGACGGCGGCGCCCGGGTTATCAACCTCGGTAACGGACAGGGGCTCGCCAGCGGGGTTTCCGTGGGAGTTGTCTGCTACGCGGCGGAACTGTTCAATGCCGGTGCGATGGCATACGTGACAGCGTCACACCAGACATCGGAGTGGAACGGATTGAAGGTGGATATCCTCATGGACGAAGACAAGGTGCCCGCGGGTGAGAAGCTGGAGCGCCTGATGCCGCTTTACCAAATATTTTTTCCGGGATGCCCCGTGCGTTGCTCGGCGGAGGCATTGCTGGCGCGATTGCAGGATGCAGCTGTTGAGAGGGGCATCGCGGCTGATATGGTGGCGGTGTACGAGGATTATCTCGTGAGCCTCTGCAAGCCCGTTAAGCCCGCGGAAGATAAAGTGGTGGCGATCGATCCAATGTCCGGCGTCTATTGCAGTTCCGCCCGGAATGTGTTTGAACGCCTGGGCTATTTGGTCGAAACCGTTCATGATTACAAAGACGGTCGCTTCCCGAGCGGTTCTCCCGACCCACACGATGCCAGGAAACTCGCACTGCTGGGAGTGCAGGTGCGGCGAGCAAAGGCGCTGTTTGGTGTCGCGTTCGACGGTGACGGAGACCGCGTTGGGTTCCTGGACGAACAAGGTCTTCTGATCAAGGAGGATGCGATTGCAGCGCTCATTGCCAAATACCTTATCGGCAAGGCGAAGGCCGCGGGGATTGATAAGCCCAGAGTTGTTTATGAGCTTAAGTCTTCCACGCTTGTTCCCGACGCCATCTGTGAGGCGGGCGGTGTCCCGATTATGGAGAAAACCGGGCGGGAGCCCATAAAGCCACGGATGAAAAAAGAAGGAGCGATTCTCGGCACCGAGATCAGCGCGCACTACTACCTCGGTCGGCAGTTCTACTGTGTTGACACGTGTGATGACGCGCTCTACGGCGCTTTGTTGTTTGCCGAGATCGTGCAGGAGGCGGGAAGCGTTACCAATGCCCTGAAAAACCTGCCTGAAGCGGACTACTACAACAGCGACGAGCTGCGGACAGTCTGCGACTCTGCCCTCTGCAAGCAGATCGTGGCGCGGCTCAAGTCCGAATACGGCAAGAGAAAGGACTATCAAGTCGATTTGCGCGATGGCGTACGGCTGAATAGGGACCCGCAACCTTGCAAGCAGTGTGAAGGCGACCATCCCAGGCCTCAGGCCTGGGCCCAAGTTCGGACGTCTTCCCATGAGCCTAAAATTACGATCGTCATTGAGGGCCGTGAGAGCGACGATTACACCAAGGTGAAGGAAGAATTGGCACAAAGTATCCTGGGAACCGTTTCGGCGGACATGAAGCAGGAAGCCAAGCGGGAAATAGAAAAAGTCGCCGAGAAGGTGCGCGGTCTCAAAGGCCGGGGTGTGAAGGCCTTTCACAAGCTGTCTGATACCTGAAGTCCGCCCCTGTGTGGATGCAGGATAATATTCACCGGAATGGCGAGCTGCTGCGCTACCCGTTCGGTAGGTGGAGGTTGGACTTCGATTCGACCACCGCGGAATTTATCCCCAATCTTCCTCGTAGGATTTTTACATACTGGAGGTGCTAACTCCGACAGTTTGCTATCCCGGAGTCATCGTGAATACCGCCTCGGATTCTCCTTATCGCCAGTTTCTGACGTATTTTGTCCCGCTGGCTCTTCAAGCCATCGCGCAAAGCCTGACTTATCCGCTTGTGACCATGGTCGCTTCCCGGGGACCCGGCGGTCCGCTCAACATCGCCGGCTTGGCGCAATCCATGTCGGTGATGGTGGTTCTCTTGACACTGGGCAGCGGATTGATCACCACGGGGATGGTGTTTGGAAAAACGCGGGAAGGCTTTGCGCGCTGCGTGCGCATCAACAACGGCATTATCCTGTGCATGGCCGCTATCTATGGCGTGCTGATGCTTCCGCCGGTGTCTCATTTCCTGTTTGGCACGATGCTGGGCTTGCCGCCCTTGATAGAAAAGCCGGCTACTGTCACCTTTATTGCCTCGCTCCCTCTGATGGTGTTGTTCATGTTGAGAAATCCCTATCAGATCGTCATGTTTAATAGTAATGCCACCGGCCTGGCCTTCGGCGCTACCTTGGTGCGGATTCTGCTGACGTTGATATTATCGCCGCTGTTTTGCGCGCTGAATGCCGTCGGCCCGATTTGGGCGGTGGTGTGTCTGACACTGCCGGTTGCGGTGGAGGTGATGATTTCACGGGCATTTGCATTGCCGTTCATGGGCCGGATCGAGAAAGGATCGAAGCGTCCCCCGGACTATGTGGAAATTATCGTATTTTCATTGACGCTGTCGGTTGGCGGTTTATTTCTAGCGATTTCAGGATTCATGATGGGGGCGTTTATCGCGCGCGCACCCGATCCGGAGCACATGCTGCCGGTTTTTTATCTCGTCTTGGGTATCGTCGGTCCAGTGGCGTTTGGCGCCATGCGTCTTCAGGTCCTGATCCTTACCTATTATGGTCAGTCGGCGCGCATGAACCGTCAATTATTCAGGTTTTCCACGGTCGTGGGGATCGTGATGGGGGTTTTGCCATTGGGGTTGCTGTTGCCGGGTCTGATTGACTGGTATTACGTCACGCTTCAAAAATTGGATCCCGGCGATTTGCCGCTGGTGCGCGGCACTGCGTGGATGCTGGTGTTATTCCCGTTTACCGTGGCACTGCGCGCTTACAGTGAGGGCAAGGCGGCCTGGTTCAGGAAGCCTGTAACGGTGCTGACCGGTCAGGCGGTGTATCTGGCGATTGTGGCGGTGGTGGCGTTTTTTGCCCTGAACATCGGCATGCCCGGCAATTTGTTGGGCGCGCTGGCCATTTTGTTCGCCAACTTGGCCGCGGCCGGTATCGTCCTGTTCTCCCTCCACTGGGAACACCGCGGGGACCTTCCGGTGCCGCCCATGGAGATTGAAAAATAACTATTGGACCAAAGAACAGAGTAGCGAAATGCCAACCGGCGCCTGGAACATTACGGCACTTAGCCCGTATATTTCACGGTCAAAGATTACCCGTGAAATATACGCTTTGGCCGCAACGTGATGCGGCCAAGGTTTCGGCGCGGCGCAAGAGCGCCTTGCTCAAGGCGGCGGAGGAGGAACTGATTTTTCCTTAAGGCGCGCCTTTTGCTCAGCCGCTTCCTGGTTGTCGAAAAAGCCGTCGCCGTCGGAATCTGAGTTCAGCGGGTTGGTTTTCCAAATGGTGATTTCATCATAGTCGGAAAGTCCGTCTTCGTCGGCGTCCGGCGCCACCGTGACGGTGACCTTGATCTCGCCCCGCTGGCCCAGGGGAAGGGATGCATTGTTGGCAAACAGGAGGCGGCCTTTGCCCAGGGCGGTGACGTTGATTTCCTTGCCGACGCAGACAACCTGGGCCAGGAGGTAGGTGTTCGTGTGATAGTCGATTTTCATGAGCAGGGCGTTGGCCGGAGCGCTGAGTCCCAGATGGTCCTTCAGCAGTTCCGGGTTACCCTCGGGGCCGTACGTGCCGTTGCGGTCGCTCCATTTGCCCTCGGCGATACAATGGACGATTTGTCCGCGCTTGATCATGATGCCGCTCTTCTGCCAACGGGGTTTGTCGGCCTGAACAAACAGCACAATCTCGATGGGTTTTTCGGGGTGGATGACCGGTGTTGTGCGGCAACCGGCAATACCCAATCCGGCGAGCGCCGTCAGACTCAGAATCAATTCGGAATTAATTTTCGATTTGAATTTCATCATTCAGCGCATTATGGATAACGTAAAATTAATTCACCCGTTCTTCTTCTCAAAGTCTTTCATGAACGCCACTAGGGCGGCTATGCCTTCCATGGGGAAGGCGTTATAAATGGAAGCGCGGATGCCGCCCACCGAGCGATGGCCCTTCAGGCCTTTCATGCCCAGTTTGGACGCTTCCTTGACGAACTGCTCCTCAAGAGCTTCGCTGGGCAGGCGGAACGTGATGTTCATGTCGGACCGACATTCACGCGTGGCAGTTCCTTTGTAAAAACAGCCGGCGTCGATCGCGGCATAAATCTTGCCGGCTTTATCAATGTTCCGTTGATAAACGGCGGGAAGTCCCGCCTTGAGGAGCCAGCGCGAGACAAGCATCATGATATAGATGCTGAAGCAGGGCGGGGTGTTGTACAGCGAGTTTTCCTCGATAAACGTTTTGTATTTCAGAATGGCGGGCACTTTCTCGGAAGCCCGCTCGGCAAGGTCTTTGCGGATGACGACCAGGGCGATGCCGGAAGGCCCCAGGTTTTTCTGGGCGCCGGCATAGATCAGGCCGAACTGGTTGATATCAAACGGACGCGAGAGCATATCCGACGACATATCCGCTACCAGCGGCGCTTCGGTCTTGGGAAAGTTTTTCCATTGGGCGCCGGCAATGGTTTCATTCGATGTGAGGTGGACATAGGCGGCGCCGGGAGTGAGCTGGAGTTCGCGTTCGGACGGCACGCGGGTGGGAATCTCCTTGCCGCAGTCTGCCGCCACGTTCACGCGGCCGATCAGTTTGGCTTCCTTGACGGCTTTGCCGGCCCAGGCGCCGGAATTGATGTAATCCGCCGTCTGGCCTGCCCCGATCAGATTCATGGGCGCCATGGCGAACTGCAGGCTGGCACCGCCGGCAATAAAGAGCACGGCATAATCGTCGGAGCAGTTGAGAAGCTTTTTAAAGTTGGCCACGGCCTCGGTATGCACCGCGTCGTATTCCTTGCCGCGGTGACTGCTCTCCAGGATGGACATGCCCGATCCCTTGAAATCCAGAAGTTCGGCTTGAGCTTCCTGGAGAACTTCCAACGGCAGAACGGCCGGACCGGCATTGAAATTATACATGCGCGTCATGACGAAGCCCCTCTTCCTTAATGGTGATGAATATGACGATTTGAAAGCCGACCCCGTGGGAGGCTGAAACCTGAATTGCACTAAACCCTAGCGTGTTTCTCGCGCCGACGCAAGTGCAACCGGAAAGAGAACGTAATGCCTCGGTTACAGTGGGTGTAGAGGCGGTTCGATCGAACGGCCGCTACAACTGAATGCCCTCTGCCCAACTCGGTCGCGCCCTGCGATGGAAGGTCATAATTAGAATTACTGAATTCAGCCCGGCGCCGGAAATCGTTCTCTTGTCCGATCTATATCGCCCCGTAGCGGCGCAGACCCGCCAGGACTTCTTTTTCCTGCGCCAGATTGCATCCGGCAAGCAGGCAAATTCCCTTGGCGCTTCCCAGCTGTGTTGCCAGTGAGTCAAGCGTCTCGAAGGTGCCGCTGATCTGGATCAATTTACCGGCCTGCCGGATCTTGCGATAGACTTCCGGCCAATGAGCCATGTCCGGTTGGCCGGCGCCGGGAATCCATTGCACCCCTTTCAATTCAGGGATGGAGAGCAGGGAATCCAGGTGCGGTAACTGTCCGGGTCCATCGAGGTGATAAAAAGCGTTCCCCAGCCGCCGGCAGGAAGCCTGTAATTCCGGTTTGACGAATTCATCAAACATGGCCGGACTGATCATGTAACAGAAATCACATTGCAGTATATAATAGGGTATTTCGGAAAACAATGGGGTCCAGGCGGTATATCCGGGATTGACGGGATGCAGCAGGGCGTTAAACGTATCGAAATACTGCCACCAGCACTCGTGGGCTTCCCCAGTCAGCCGCTTTACTTCGGCGGGGTGATCGTACAGGTCCAGGAGCAGTTTTTCGCTGGGGCGGAAGGATGATAAAATATCCAGGTTTCCACCGAGATCTGTCATGCCCATTTGCACCTGTCCCTGCCAGTGATCGAGACCGGCGCGATATATATTCTGAATCCGTTTAAACCACCGGTTATCCGGTTCAAATTGGAAGTGAATGTTTTCAATTTCCTGGGCCCGCTTAGGGTGAAACCAGACCGTGCCTGCCGGGATGGCCTTCTTCAGGTTGGCCCCCATAAATGCGGCAATCACGCCGGCCCCAAAATTGGACCAGATCGACGGAAAGGCATCGCCTAAAAACCGGAGGGAAGATAAATTATAATCCCACCGATCAATAATTGCTTCGGCGGGCACGGCGTCGTCATAAAAGGCGCTGAACCCGTAGCTGGGAATGGGAGGTTCCGGCCGGCCGGGGTCCCGGCCGCTCAGGGTGACCTGGATGAGAGGGCGGTCCAGTTCGCCGGCCCACCAGGCGCGGGCATCGGCCTTGATTTTGTTCCAGCGGTCCGGACTGAATTCAATGCTCATGCCGTGGTATCCTTTATGGGTGAATAACGACTCCGATCTATCCATGCCCCGGGAAAAAAGTCAAGGGAAGATCGCGGCGGTCAGGCTTCCTTTATGGCTGCCTTTCAGCTGGAACGCAAGTGAAATATATTTTGGTGGCGTGTTGTCGCGAACAAGTATGGCCCGGATACAAAATTCGTGGAATAGATTGCTCGATTATTTCGGGCGGGGATCGTATATTGTCTTGCATGCGTTTTCTACTCTATAACGTTCGATATTGCACGGGTAACGGAGGGCGCCTGCATCTGCCGTGGAGCGGGTATTTAAAACGCACGTCGAAAAACTTGAAGCAGATCACCGCGTTTGTCAAGTCCTGCCATCCCGATATCGTCGGCTTGCTGGAGGTGGATGCCGGTTCCTACCGCTCGCGGCGAAAAAATCAGGCGGCGGTGATTGCCCAGGCGCTGGGGCATTATCATCTCTTTGAGTCCAAGTATGCCAAGCCGTCATTTGCCCGCTCGGTGCCGGTCCTGAACAAGCAGGTCAACGCCTTCCTCAGTAGTGACGTTATCCAGGGGGGGGAGTTTCATTACTTTGACAAGGGCATCAAGCGCCTGGTCATCCAGTTGGAATTGAAGAACCTGACGGTGTTCCTGGTGCATCTCTCGATCCGGTTCCGGACGCGCCATCATCAACTGAGCGACCTGTATTCGCTGGTCAAGGACGTCTCCAAACCCTGCATCGTGGCCGGGGATTTCAACGCGTTCTGGGGAAACCGGGAAATGAAGCTGTTCCTGGCGGCGACCGGGCTGACCAACGCCTGTCCGGAAGGGACAGCATCCTTTCCCAGTTGGGCGCCCAAGCGGCAACTGGATTTTATTCTATACAACGACGGCATTAAGATCAGAGATTTTCAGATTCCCCGGGTCCTGTTCTCGGACCATCTCCCACTTATCTGCGATTTTGAGATAAAATAGATTCTACAAGGTAGAATCTATATCCTGAATATCGTGCCAAGCCGTTTTCCGAGGAGGGAATTGGCGGCCAGGATAGTGATCAGCAGGAAGACCATGGCCCAGACGCCGAGCGCGGAGGCGATGAACCGGCCCTCGCCCAGGAGTTGGAAGAGCTCATAGAGGGCCTTGGTGATGGGGAAGTACATCTGTTTCTGGGCGAGCATCAGGGAATCCGACACTTCCAGCATGGCAAAGCTGAATGCCAACAGGCCGCCCGCGATCAGGTTGGCGCTGATCAACGGCAGGCTGATGCGGATAATGGTTCTTACCGGGGGGCAACCCAGATTTTGAGCCGCTTCTTCCAGCGTCACTGATATTTGCTGGAAGCCCGCTACGGCGGATCGAACCACATAGGGCAAGCGCCGAACAGCGTAAGCGATGATCAGCAAAGGAACCGGGTTGTCCGTCGGATTCAGAAACGCGAGCCAGCGGCCCGGTTGACTCATGGCGATATAGCCGAAGGCCACGATAATACCGGGAACGGCCAGAGGGAGCATGGTCAGGGCGTCCAGCGCACCGCGCCAGCGCAGGGTACTGCGGACAATGACATAGGCAGCGGCAACGCCCAGGAACAGGTCCACGACCATGGCCAGCGACGCGTACCGCAGACTGTTCTGAATGCTTGGCAGGGTCATACTATGTCCCAACGCCTGGAGATAATGATCCCCGGTCCAGAGGGAAGGCAGGATGGTGCGATACCAGGCCTGGCTGACGCTCGTCAGCGCGACTCCCAGGTGGGGCGTGGCGGCGATCAGGAAGACAGCGCCGAATGCCATGACGGCCAGCCATGCCCGGGGGCCGGTCAATTGGATCGGCGCCGCCGCCGGTCCCGCTTTGGCCAGCATGGCATAACCAGTCCGTCCGAGAAGCCATTTACCGGCGGCATAGAGGCCAATGGATGCCGTCAGTAAAATTACGACCAGCGCATAGGGAAAAGGGTTGACCCCGATATCCTTGATGCCGTCATAGATCTGGACGGCCGTGACACGCGAGTAATCGAACATTAGCGGTGTGCCCAGTTCCGTGAAGGACCAGATGAACACGATGATGCCGCCGGCGAATAATCCCGGCATGATCAGGGGCAGAGTGATCCGGAGAAACCGACGCCAGCCGGTACATCCAAGGTTTTCCGCCGCTTCTTCCATGGCGGGGTCCAGGTTGGCGATGGCGGCCACGGCGTTCAGGTAAAAGATGGGATACAGATGCAAGGCCTCGGTTACGGCGACTGCCCAGAATCGGCCGGTACCCAGCCAGTTGATAGCCTGCGGCCAGTCCAGCAGGTGAAAATGCACCAGCACGGCGTTCAGGACGCCGTACTGGCCCAGCAGTTGTCGAATGCCGATGGCGCCCACGAACGGGGGCAGGATCATGGGCACCAGGATCAGACCGGAAAGCCATGACTTGCCGGCAAAGTCACAGCGGGCCGCCAGCATCGCGAGAGGCAATCCCAGCAGAATAACCAGCAAGGTTGTTACCACGGCCAGGGCAAGGCTGTTCCATAATCCTTCCCTGTAGACCGGGTTTTGAAACACTTCTCCCACGAAAGCCAACGTCACCTGCCCCTGATGGATAAAACATCCTTTCAGCGTTTGAAACAACGGCCAGATTAAGAACACGCCCAGAAACGCCAGCGTCAGCAGGGCAATCAATATGGCTCCGGGTTGCTTCATATTTCCTTTATGATGGCGTTATTCCTGTTCGGAGTTCCATTGTAATATTTTTTCTTTCATCGGTTCTCCTGAAATCCGTGTTGATCCGCGCCATCCGCTGTTCAATTCCTGGGTTTTATGTTCGATTGGCTGTCGGCCAATAACTTTGCCTTTTGATACTGCGCCCGGAAGAACACAACCCATTCCCGCGCCAGCCGCACCTCTTCGAGCTTATTGCCAATTCTCCGGCTGGTTGTCCCCTGGGCCTCGGTATATTCCGCGCTGGCGGGCAAAACGGTCAGGGCGGCCATGGCGTCCGGACAGGCGGCCGGTCCGCCCGCCCGATGAATGGCTTCCCAGGCCGCCGCCAGTTCGGCGTGGGTGTCCAGGCACATGGCCCGGATCAGCACGCGCATGACGTTAAACAATGAGCCGGTCCATTCCGGATGGTAGGTGAATTGTCCGGACTTCTCGTAAGGCATGGCCTCAGAATCCGACATGTGTTGGAGATGTTCCGGGCGATACAGATCACGGCGAATCGGAAGACGCCGCAAAGCGTAACGAACCGGTCCGCCGGGTTCACCCACGCGATAATCCCACACTTGCTGGCCCTCCACGCTGAGGCAGAAATCAATAAACCGCTCCGCCAGTTCCCGATGGGGAGCGCCCCGCAGCATACTGATGGGATCCACCGAGAGCGAGGAACCATTGATGGGTGTCAGATAATGCATCCGTGTCGAACCCTCTTTTTGAGCAATGGTTTCGCTTTCGAAGCGCCCGTAATAATCAATGCACATGCCGGCGGCGGCGTCGCCCAGGGAAACATCGGTCGGCACTTTGCCGGCGGAGTCTGTAAAATACCGGGCATTGGCGGCTATCTGCCGAACGACGCTCAGGGCGCGCCGCCAGCCGGCCGCCAAAGCCTCTCCCGATGCCTCGGACGGCGCCTGATGGCGGACCGAGAGCTCGGTCATCATTTGTTCTTGAATGAGCATTTCAAAGGCCTTGGCGATGGAGCCGCTTTTGGTGGGATCGGCCAAAGCCACCTGCCGGAAATACCGGAAATCCGTCAGGTCAATCCATTGCCGGGGAGCGCGATCAATACCGCAGGCTCGCAGGACATCGTCGTTATAGCAAATGCCGAAACTGGTCAGACAGCATCCATACCAGCGGTCCTCCGGATCGTAAAACTGCTCGCCCGAAAACTGGCGGGGGATAATGGTGTCCGTCAGCCATTCCGGATGGCGGATGCGAAGGCCGCAGGGTTCGGTATGGCCTTTGGCGGCCTGTCTCGCATGGTCGTACTGGCCGCCACCGAACAAAAGGTCGATGCCGATCCCTGGCCGGGAGACCCGTTGGGCGGATTCATATTCGCTGTCCAGGTAGCGGACGATTTCGCTGGTGCCGCCGATATTCCGCCAATCAATCGTTACCGCTTGGCCGAATTGGCGCGCATGCCAGCGCCGGAACGCCGTTTCGAACTCGCGCCGGACAGCCTCGTTGTGCGGGCTGATGATGACCAGCGTCCGGGCATCCCGGGGTGCGGCTTCGCCTTTCGGTCTCAGCAGGAAAGGGATCGCCAGGGTCACGGCCAGGGCGAGGAATAGGATTGCGTGTTTGATGTGATGAGTGTCCATCGGAAGGCGCCGGCCGCATAACATTTAGAAACTCTGCCGGCCGGCAATCAATTGGTCGGCTATCCCGGCCATCTCAGCAACATGACTGTGTGGGCCGTGGATGTCAAGCTAACAAATCCGCGTGTAGTAATGGCAAGAAAAAAAAGATAGCGGTTATGTATAGGAATTTCAAAAGTTGGAGCCGGCCTGACCAAGGCCGGTCTGAATCGTTACCGGGGTGAGGGCACCCCGGCGCCAAGAAAAAGTTACCGCTTTTGGCCTAATTAAAGCTCGACAAGAAGCGGGTAACAAATTATCATTCTTTAATAAAGCGGGAGTATTATCCTACCTGAATATTGCGCGAAAATCGCGCAATATTCACTTTTCGTCAATGCTGACAAGGCATTGGCGAAAAGACGTCGCGTTGGGCGGATAACCCAATGGGTTATCCGCTCAACGCAAGTGGTTAACCCCTTGTAACCCCGC
>JAHIJO010000063.1 GCA_018898455.1 Verrucomicrobiota bacterium
AAAAGGGCAATGGATTTCTTGAGGCCGTCTATCAGGAATGCCTGGAAAAGGAATTCAAACTGCGTGGATTGGACAATAAGTAAAAGCCAAGGTTGCAGATCATCAACTACCTCAAAGCGACCGGATTGCGCCTTGGTCTGCTTGTCAACTTTGGTCATTATCCCAAAATAGAAAATGAAAGATTTGTTCTCTGATGCTACTCTGCGAAGTAGCGGAGCTTCTTCGCTACGAAGCACGAGACTTTCGTGTATTTAGTGCGTTTCGTGGTTAAAATCTTTGCTGGGTTGCCACGCCGCTTGCGGAGCGCAATCGTAGTGACGCGGCGGGCACAGTCCGCGTTGGGAGATGAAGGGGCACGCTCCGTAGTGTCTGCAGGACTTTTGAAACTGACTCGGCTAACAAGGTTCATCAGTCTTCGTAATCTTTGATGGAAAAATCTTGAAGATCAAGGAGAATGGCATGCGTATTCATTGGCATATGACGCGATCGGTGAAGGGGAAAAAGAATCAGGCGACAGCGAAAATTATAATGGCGGGCCTGGGTTTGTTGATCATGGCCGGGCCGCTTTCCGCCGCGACCCGGGTGGCGGTGTATGATATCATTGCCGACGGCGGCAAGAGTTACGAGCAGAGCGCGATTGTCCAAGCGCTGAAAACCCAGCCTGATTTTCAGGTGGAGCTTATTCCGGACCTGGCTTTAGAACGCTTGCTGAAATATGACGTTCTGGTTTTGCCTTATGGCGGGGGCGGGAAGGCAGGCGGCCGACAGATGAAAACAACGGTGCCCAGTTTTATCGAGGCGGGCGGTGGCGTACTCAATTGTTTTGGAAACGTGGGAGGCGGCTACCCGCCGGCGAGCGAAGAGAGCCTGTTCCCTCCTGTTGCCAGCTTCGCGGGGGAGTACAAGTTTTTCAAGACGAAGACAATGATTTTCAAGGCGTTGGATACGCATCCGGTAGCGGCGGGAATTGCGGAACTGCGCTTGTCGGCGCCGCCGAAAGAAATGGGTTTTCTCAAGGATAGTGGGTACCTTTTGAAAAAGGAGCGCGCCGGCCAGATCGTGTTTGCCGACCCGGCGCTGCCCTACTTCGGAATCGTGATCGCCGGCAACTATGGCGGGGGTCGTGTTGTCATCTCGGGTCTGCTCTTCGGGACTTTTGTGACGAATGCCCCGACCGAAAGCGAACGCGTTGAAAAAAATCTTTTGGGCAAGGAACTGAAGGCCAAGGAGTCGGTGGTCATCGATGAGCAGAAAGCGCGTCTTCTCGTCAACAGCGTAAAGTGGCTGGCCACACCGTCAACTGCGGATAAGACCAGGGACTATGCCACTGCTCGCCTGGCAGAACTGGAAGCGCTGGTAAACGGCAGGACGCAAAAAATCCAGAAGCATGTGGCGGAGTTGAAACAGACCGAAGCCGAGGCGGTCAAGCACAACGCCGACCTTGCGGCATTGAAGGAGCCGATGGCCAAGGCGTCCGGGCTGGCAAACGAAAAGATCGGCGGGTTTGGCGAAGGTATCAAATTGGCCAAGACCAAGCTGGATGCCGCGCTGAAGAAGCCTTCGCGCGAAGCCTTTGGCGACTTGTTTCTCGGCTTGAACACCTTAGCCAGGAAGCTGAATCCGGACAGCGTTTCTGCCGTCATCGCCGTCGATGAAGCCGCGAACGAAATCACGCGCAAGAGCGGCGCGAAGTTCTCCCGCGCGCTGCCGAAGTACCCGCGCATGGTCTTTCACGTGCTTTCGAGCGTGCGCGACGACGACCAACCGAGAGACGTGGTGATGGACAAGTACCTGCGCGAACTGGCCGAGGAATTGCACGGCAACATGGAAGCGGGCCTCGTGGAGGACGTGCGGAACCCCGGCAAATGGTTCACCGACGAGAAGGTCATGAGCCGCTACCTGGCCTATTGCCAGGCGTATGGCATCCAATGGTTCGCGTTTACGGCTAGTCCGCTGGGCACCGGCCTGGAAAAGAACGGCGCTTTTGAACTCTATGCCAGGTCGCCGGCCTTCGCGGGATTGCTCCTCGACGAGCCCATTTACCTGATGGGCCGGGGCAACTACAGCATGCAGTATCCGGACATGGACGCGCATTTTAGCGAGTTCCTGAAGAAGGCCTACAGCGCGGACGAATTGAAGAAGCTTTTGATCAATCCGGAGACGGTCCAATTGGCCAAGATCGCCGACATCGGCCAGCTCAAGGGCCCAGCGGATGGGGGGCCGATCAACCCGGAACTGGACAAGGTGCTTGACCCGGTTGTGGACAAGGCGGCGCGAGACGATTATCAAAAAGCGTTGTGGATGGTGGCCGGAGAATTCTTCAGAGATGAGTTGCGAAGCACGATGGAAAAACCCATCGGACTGATGAAGAAGATTGATCCCGACCTGGCGGTATGGATCAATCTTAATATTTCTCCGTGGTACAGTTTCGGACAAAGTGTAACCGCCAGCGGCGATAACGCCGAGGTGATCGGGTTCGACCCTTACAGTTCCGGCGCAATTGAAGAATGCGTGATGATGGAAATGGCACGCGGTTGCGCCAAGAAGAAGGTCTGGGGCGTCGCATGTGGCAGCGGCATCTACACAGTCAATCAGTCGCTGTACCGGCGCCACCTCTACAACTTTGTTCTGCACGCGGACGGGGTGGGTGTATTCGCCTGGAATTGCATGTACAAGCATCAGCACGGTTTCAGTACAGACCGCCCCGGCTGGTCGCCCGGCTTTTGGGAGCAGACGGCAGACGTATTCAAGAATGTGGAGAAGGTCGAGGACTACCTGTGCGACCGGCAATCAATGGCGAAAGTGGCGTTGCTGATGTCCGAGCGGACGATGTGGGGCAATTACTTTGTGCCGTGGGGTGGAAAAGGCCCGGGCGCCCGTTACTTCGAAACCATCATTGCCCTCTATGCGGCGCTCCAGCAGTCGCACGTGCCCACCGACATCATTTTCGCGGAAAAGTCCGACCGCAAGAGCCTTGCGAAGTATGCGACGATCATCTGCCCGAGCGCAGGTTGCCTGGAAGATGCCGAGATGGCCGCCTTGCGCGAGTGGGTGAAGGCGGGCGGCGTCCTGCTGGCCACTTCGCGCACCAGCGCCTACGACCGGTTCGGCCGCGATCGAAATGACTATGCGCTGAGCGACATGTTTCGCGCGTCGTACCAGGAGACGAAGGCGGATAAGGACGTCATGAAGTTGCTCAATTCCCCGCTTAATATCCAGGCGACGAACCTTGAGTATATCGCGGATGAACGCGACGTGCTGAAGGCGTTGTCCGGCGGGACGGTGATCGGTCAGTGGAGCGACGGCAGTACCGCGGCGGTCATGGCCGACTACGGCAAGGGCGCCTGCATATTTGCCGGGACGACCTTCCTGGGCCTGGGTTATGACGGCCTCGGTACTACGCATGGCTGGCCGGCGCGGTTCCGGTTCAAACCGGGGGTGCGCGAGTTCCTGGACGGCTGCGTGAACTGGGGCTTAAAGCGGCAGGGGGTTGACCAGGCGCTGGTGCTGGATAAAGACCTGATCGACCTGATGGTGGACGTGCGCACGCAGAAGACGGCGGAAGGGCAGGAGCGGCTGATCGTGCAGTTCCTGGATTATGGCGATGTCTGTACGCTGGACCCGACCAAGGCCAAGAGCGTGCCGTTCAAGTCCGGCGTGCCGGATGATTGTTACGTGGCGAATCCGCATAAGGCGTTCACGCTGAAGGTGCGCTTGCCGGAGGGCTGGGCGCCGGACAAAATCAAGGCCTTGAACCCGTTGACGGGCAAGGAACTGGCCGGGAAGGCTGACGGCAAATATTTCAGTCTGAATATCGATCAATTTGTGCTCTATAACATCATCGCCCTGGAGGCGGGGAAGAAATAAACAAGGAGGGTAGCATGCGTATTCATTGGCATATGATGCGATCGGTGACGGGAAAAAAGTGTTCGGCGACAGCACAAATTATAATGGCGGGCCTGGGTTTATTGATCATGGCCGGGCCGCTTTTCGCCGCGACCCGGGTGGCAGTGTATGACATTGTTGCCGACGGGGGACAAAGTTACGAACAGAATGCGATTGTTCTAGCCCTGAAAACCCAGCCGGACTTCAAGGTGGAACTTATTCCGGACCTGGCTTTGGAACGCTTGTTAAAATATGACGTGCTGGTTCTGCCTTCTGGCGGAGGGAAGGTTGGCGGTAGCCAGATAAAAACAACGGTGCCCAGTTTTATCGAGGCTGGCGGCGGTGTGCTAGACTGTTATGGTCGCGTCGGCGGGGGCTATCCGCCGGCAAGTGAAGACACCCTTTATCCGACCGTGGCAAGTTTAGCCGGTGAATACCGGTTCTTTAAGAAAAAATCGCTCGTGTTTAAACCGGTCGGCGCTCACCCGGTCTCCGCCGGGATTGACGAACTGCGCGCTTCCGTGCCGCCCAAGGGCCGGGAGAATATGAAAGACAACGGCACGTTGATGAAGCGTGAACGCAACGGGCAAGTAGTTTTTGCCGACCCGGAAATGCCGTACTTCGGGGTTGTCGTTGCCGGAACATGGGGCCCTGGACGCCTGGTCGTTTCTGGACTGCTGTTCGGCAGTGCGGACGCTGCCGGCGCAGTGATAATTGACGAGAAGAAAACGCGCCTGCTGGTGAACAGTGTGAAGTGGCTGGCCACACCGTCCGCGGCGGATAAAAACAAGGAGTATGCCGTCGCTCGATTGGCAGAAGTGGAAGCGTTGGTAAACGGCAAGACGCAGAACATCCAGAAGCATGTTGCGGAGTTGAAACAGGCGGAAGCCGAGGCGGCCAAGCGTAACGCCGACCTCGCGGCATTGAAGGATTCGATTGCCAAGGCGTCCGGGCAGGCAAGCGAAAAGATCGGCGGTTTTGGCGAAGGCATCAAATCGGCCAAAGCCAAACTGGATGCCGCGCTGAAGAAGCCTTCGCGCGAGGGATTCGCCGCCTTGTTTCTTGGTTTGAACACCTTGGCCGGAAAGCTGAATGCGGACAGCGTTGCGGCCATCCTGGCCGTTGATGAAGCCGCGAATGAAATTACGCGCAAGAGCGGCGCGAAGTTTTCCCGCGCGCTGCCGAAGTATCCGCGTATTCTCTTTCACGTGCTTCAGCACGTGCGCATGGATGACCAGCCGAGGGACGTGGTGATGGACAAGTACCTGCGCGAAGCGGCGGAGGAACTGCACGCTAACGTTGAAGCCGGCCACGTGGAGGACGCCCGAAGCCCCGGTAAATGGTTCACCGACGAAAAGATCATGAGCCGTTACCTGGCCTATTGCCAGGCGCACGGGATCCAATGGTTTGCATTCACGACCAACCCAATGGGTACCGGCCTGGAAAAGAACGGCGCGTTGGAACTTTATGCCCGTTCGCCGGCCTTCGCGGGTCTTTTCCTCGATGAGCCGATCTATCTTCTCGGTAGTGGAAATTACAGCCTGAAGTATCCGGATATGGACGCACACTTCAGCGCCTTCCTGAAGAAGAACTATCGGGCCGAGGAGTTGAAGGACCTCCTCGTCAATCCGGACACCGTCAAACTCGGCACGATCAAGGATATCGGCCAACTGAAAGAAACTAGCGCGGTCGCGAATAACCCGGAATTGGACAAGGTCGTGGACTTCAAGATACGGGGCAACTACCAGAAAGCTCTCTGGATGCTGGCCGGCGAGTTTTTCAGGGACGAACTGCGGAGCCTGATGGAAAAACCCATCGCGCACCTGAAGAAGGTGGATCCCGATCTGACCGCCTGGATTAATCTGAACATATTTCCATGGTACAGTTTCGGCGCGAGCCTGCCGGGCAACAGCGACATTTGCGAGGTGATCGGATTCGACCCTTACAGTTCCGGCGCGATTGAGGAATGCGTGATGATGGAGATGGCGCGCGGCGGTAGCGTCGAAAAAAAGATATGGGGTATTGCGTGCAGCAGCGGCCTCTATACAGTCAATCAGTCGCTGTACCGGCGCCACCTCTACAACTTTGTTCTGCACGCGGACGGGGTGGGCGTGTTCGCCTGGAACGACATGTACAAGCACCAGCATGGCTGGGGTTCGGCCCGCCCGGGCTGGTCGCCCGGTTTCTGGGAGCAGACGGCAGACGTATTCAAGAATGTGGAGAAGGTCGAGGACTACCTGTGCGACCGGCAGTCAACGGCAAAAGTGGCGTTGCTGATGTCCGAGCGGACGATGTGGGGCAATTACTTTGTGCCGTGGGGTGGAAAAGGCCCGGGTGCCCGTTACTTCGAAACCATCATTGCCCTCTATGCGGCGCTCCAGCAGTCGCACGTGCCCACCGACATCGTCAATCAAGCCCTGTGCCTGCGCAGCGTGCGCCACTGGACCAAGCACCACGTGTCGAGTCAGACTTTTTCAGCGGAATCTATTGTACAGATGTGACCCTGATCTTCGCGTTCCGACCTTGTAATCAAAATTGCCCTTCCCGATTATTGCGGTGCCGGCATACAATTTCCTGATCGGGCCGGCGATAAGCCTGGCAATGCCCCGGCTTAATAACCCGGCG
>JAHIJO010000064.1 GCA_018898455.1 Verrucomicrobiota bacterium
CAATAAGAGCCGTATGAGTCGAGAGGCTCAAGTACGGTTCCGTGAGGGACTGGGGGTGAGATTCCTCCGGTCTACTCGACTCGACACACTGCTGGGAGAACGGCATACTTGGGTTGCGGGCACAAGCCCGCGTTAGAAAGAATGGAGAAGGAATGATTTGCGGGATTTCATGATAGGGACAGGAGGGATATTGTGAAAGATGTGGCTATTGCCGACGTGAGAAACTTTTTACTGGTCGGACATACCGGAAGCGGAAAAACCACGTTGTGTGACGCGTTGCTGTTCAAGATGGGAATCAATGACCGGCTGGGTTCGGTCAGCGCGAGCACCAGCATGAGCGATTACACGGAAGAGGAAATCAACCGGAAGATCAGTATCTATGCCAAAACGTTCACCGGCTTTTTCAAGGCCAGCGGTGGACGGAATATCCAGATGGTGTTCACGGATACGCCCGGTTATGACGACTTTTTCGGCCAGGTCCTGGGGGCCAGCCGGGTGGCGGATGCCGCGCTGGTTGCCGTGGATGCGATCAGCGGCATGCAAGTGGGAACCCACCGGGTGTGGAAACGTTGTGAAGCGTTGGGTCTTCCCCGCGGCATTGTGGTGACCGGACTGGATCGCGATAATGCCGATTTGAATAAAATCCTCACCGATATTCAAAAAGCCTGGGGCCCAAAATGCGTCCCCGTGATATGGCCAGTGGACGGGAAGCTTACCGATGTGCTGGGGTCCGATAACGCCGATGTCCAAGCCTGGAAAAACAGCCTGATTGAGCGCGCGGCGGAAACCGATGATGCCATGCTGGAAAAATTCCTGGGCGGTGAAGCATTGTCGCCCGAGGATCTCAATACGGGGTTTCGGGCGGCCGTTCGCACCGGCAATCTGATTCCGGTCTTTGCCGTCATGGCCCTGAAGGATCAGGGCATTCATGAGTTCCTGGATGGTATAACCCGTTTATTCCCCAGTCCGGGAGACGTGCCAGTCAAGGACGCGGACGACAAACCCATCAATCCGGCCGCGGATGCGCCCTTTACCGGTTTTGTCTGGCGGATTGTGACCGATCCGTTCGCAGGAAAGCTGGCGTATGTCCGGGTCTACGGCGGTACGTTGAAGGAGAACATGGAACTGGTCAACGTCACCAAAGGACAAAAGGAGCGGGTAGGCGTGTTTTTTACCGGGGGCGGGAAGAAACCGACTCCGGTCACCGAAGCCCATGCCGGGGATATCGTGGCCCTGGCAAAACTGAAAAGCACGCAGTTAAATGACGTCCTCTGTTCGGCCGGCCATAAAGCCGCATTTCTTCCCATCGTATATCCGGCCCCGGTGATATCGTTTGCCGTTTCGGCCAAGGATCGAAGCGATGAAGACAAGATCGGCATTGCGCTGTCGCGCGTGGCTGAAGACGATGCCACCCTGAGGGTGGAGCGGCATGCGGATACCAATGAACTGGTGATTTCGGGCATGGGCGACACGCACCTGGACGTGGCCAACGAGCTCATGAAGAAACGCAGCAACATCACGGTCGAACTCAAAGTCCCCAAAGTGTCGTATAAAGAGACGGTTACGAGCATAGGCGACGGCCATTATAAACACAAGAAGCAGTCCGGCGGACGCGGCCAGTACGGCGAGGTGTACGCCAAGGTGTCGCCGAAAAAGCCGGATGAGGAATGGTTCGATGATGCCATTGTCGGTGGCTCCATTCCCCGCAATTTTATTCCGGCGTGTGAGAAAGGTTTTGTGGAGGCGATGGCGCAAGGCGCGCTGGCCGGCTATCCGGTGGTGAACGTAAAAGTCACGGTGTATGATGGTTCCTATCACGATGTTGATTCCTCGGAAATCGCCTTCAAAATTGCGGGAACGCGGGCATTCAAGGATGCCATGAGCAAGGCCAAGCCCGTCCTGCTGGAGCCGATCATGGAAGTAAAAGTGATGGTTCCGGACCATTATATGGGTGATATCAACGGTGACTTGAACCACAGGCGCGGCCGGATTCTGGGGGTGGGCGTCGAGGACGGCCTGCAGGTCATTACCGCCGAGGTGCCCCAGGCTGAAATTTTCCGCTATTCATCGGAACTGCGCAGTATCACCGGCGGACGCGGTTCCTTTGAGATCAAATTCCTGCGCTACGACATCGTGCCCAGCAATATTGCCCAGAAGATCATTGCCGGCGCCGAAAAAGCCAAGGAAAAGGACGAATGAATTTTTCGCCGGGCGAAAAATTCATAACACCCCGCAGCGGGGAGCAGCAACAATTGGACGTGGCAATCGAAGCGACCCATTGTGAGTTATGCCCGCGCCGCTGTGGTGTAAATCGTCAGGCCGGCCGGTTGGGGTTCTGCAAAGCCGGGTCACAAGCGCAGGTGTTCCGCTACGGAGCGCATCCCGGTGAGGAGCCTCCGATTTCCGGAACCCGGGGGTCCGGTGCCGTGTTTTTCAGCCGGTGCACGCTCCGATGCCTGTATTGCCAGAATTATCCCTGGAGCCAGGAAGGCGAGGGCGAGACATATTCGGTCGAGGAACTAGCCGGGATTTTCCGGCGGCTTCGGGAGGAAGGTTGTCATAACTGGAATCTGATCAGTCCAACCCCCTGGCTGGCGATGATCGTGCCGGCGCTGGCACAGGCCGGCCGGGACGGGAAACGCCTGCCCGTGGTGTACAACACCAGCGGGTTTGAGCGGGTCGCAACGATTGGGGTGCTGAGGGGAATCGCCGATGTGTACCTGACCGACTTGCGGTATTCACGCCGGGATACCGCGCTTGCCGGTTCCGAGGAGCCTGCGTATGTTGAACTGGCGCGATCCGCCCTGCTGGAAATGTGGCGGCAGGTTGGTCCGTTACGCTGTGACGAGCAGGGACTGGCGGTGTCCGGAGTAATTTGCCGTCTGCTGATTCTTCCGGGGCATGCGGATGAAGCGCGCGAGAACCTGGAGTGGCTGGCCGCTACCGTGGGCACAGGGATTGCCCTGAGTGTAATGGCCCAGTATATTCCGGCTTACCGGGCCGTTCAAAGCAAGCCTTGGAGCCGCCGGATTTCGCGGGAGGAATTTCAGGCGGTGTGGCGGAAAGTTGAATCCCTGGGGTTTTCCCAGGGATGGATCCAGGATTATGAATCGTTGACCAATGAGCGCCTGGTGGGATTCAATTTCCGCCCGCGGCGCAAATAACCATGAGGAAACGGAGTGTGACATGAGCGGACATAGTAAATGGAAAACGATTGCGCATAAAAAGGGAGCGGCGGACGCCAAGCGCGGGCAAATTTTCAGCAAGCTGAGCAAGGAACTCACGATCGCGGCGCGCGCCGGCGGCGGCAACCCGGATATGAATCCCTCGCTGCGGATGCTGATGATCAAGGCAAAAAGCTCCAATATGCCGACGGATAACGTCGAACGAGCCGTCAAAAAGGGCACCGGCGAACTGGATGGCGGCCGGCTGGAGGAAATCATCTATGAAGGGTATGCCGGGGGCGGCGTGGCGCTCGTGGTCAAGGTGCTCACGGATAATAAGAACCGCGCGGCGTCCGATGTGCGCCATATCTTCACAAAGTTCGGCAGTAACCTGGCGGGCCAGGGGGCGGTCATGCGCAATTTTAAGCGCAAGGGACAAATCATGGTGGATGCCGCCGCCTGCGATGAGGATAAATTGATGAGTATTGTCCTCGATGCCGGGGGTGAAGATATGCAGCAGGACGACGGCATGTTCGAAATCATTACGGACCCCGCGAACTACGAGGCGGTGTCCGCAGCACTGGAAAAGGCCGGCATCAAAACGGCCAGTTCAGAAATCACGCTCATTCCCGACAGCTATATGTCGGTCACCGACAAGACGGTTGCCGCCAATATTATGAAGTTCATTGAGGCTCTGGAGGATAACGATGACGTCCAGAATGTATATTCCAACCTGGATGTGGATGAGTCCATCTTGAAGGCCATGGAGCAGGCAAAATAATTTTTGAGTTATGAATATTAAATCCGCAATCCGCAATCCGCCACGTCGCCCCGACCAGTCGGGGCAAGTGGCCCCTTGGCCGCCGACGGGGCAATCCGCAATGGGGTCTGCCCGGATTCTGGGAGTAGATACATCCCTGCGTTCCACCGGTGTGGCGCTGATTCAGGCGCGCGGGTCGCTTTACAAAACGCTGGAATACGAGTTGGTGAAAAATCCTCCGGGCCGCCCCTTGTCCGCGTGCCTGGGACATCTATCGCGCGCCTTGAGTGAAATTATTACCCGGGGTAAGCCGCAGGCGGCGGCCCTCGAAGGCGTTTTTTTCTGTAAAAATGTAAAAACGGCTGTAATCCTGGGAGAGGCGCGGGGCGTGGTCATCGCGGCCTGCTCGGCCGCCGGCGTGCCGGTCTATGAATATTCCCCGCGTCGGGTCAAGCAGGCGGTGGTCGGATTCGGAAACGCCGGCAAAGAACAGGTGCGCAAGATGGTCATGGCTATCCTGAAACTGGACGAGACGCCCCATGAAGACGCCGCCGATGCGCTGGCCATTGCCCTTTGCCACCTGCATACGGTCGGAAGATACGCCGGTTTGACGGCGAAAGCGATTTAATATGATTACTTTCCTGGAAGGCACCCTGGTCGAAAAAGCGCCGACCCGGGTAGTGCTCAACGTCGGTGGAGTGGGTTACGAGGTGTTTATCCCGCTCCGCAGTTACGATCGCCTGCCGGCCGAAAATCAGCCTTGCCGCATCCTGGTCGTCGATTACGTCCGCGAGGAACAGCATACCCTGTTCGGGTTCATGGCGGATGCCGAACGCGGAATGTTTCTCCTGCTGATGAGCGTCAGCGGGATCGGTCCCAAGCTGGCCATGAGCGCCTTGAGCAGTCTGGCGGTCCGCGAAATTATCGGGGCCGTTGCCGCCGGTGATGTGAAACGGCTGGGCGCCATTTCCGGCATTGGCAAGAAAATGGCCGAACGCATGATTGTCGAGCTCAAGGATAAATTTTCGGACGGCCAGGTGCTGGAGGCGTCCGCCGGCATGCCCGCGGAACTGACGGCGGACCAGCGGGTGCGGGATGCCGTCATGGCCCTGATCGCGCTCGGTTATAAGCAGGCCGAATCCCAGAAGATGATCATGACGGTCATGCCCCGCCTGCCGAAAGATGCCTCCGTGGAAGAAGTGGTCCGCCGCGCCCTGATCCATTAACCTGGCGGGTGAAAGCGAACCATGAACACACCTTCTGATTTTTTCGAAATTCTGACAACGGATCCGGGCTCCAACGCGCGCCGCGGCCGGCTCCACACGCGCCATGGCATTGTCGAAACCCCGGTTTTCATGCCGGTCGGCACTCAGGCCACGGTCAAGGCGATGACTCCAAGGGAACTTGAAGAAGCGGACGTTGCCATGATCCTGTCGAATGCCTATCATTTAAAGGTGCGGCCCGGCATTGAGATAATTCGGCAATGCGGCGGCCTGCATGCGTTCATGGGCTGGCCGCATCCGATTCTGACCGATAGCGGCGGATTCCAGGTCTTCAGCCTGGCCACGATGCGGAAAATCCGGGATGACGGCGTTGAGTTCAACTCCCATGTTGACGGCCAGCGTTTGTTCCTCGGGCCGGCGGAAGTCATGGCCATTCAACGCGATTTGGGCTCGGATATCGCCATGGTCTTTGACGAATGCGCCCCGTATCCCTGCACTTACGAATCCGCTTGCAAAACCACGGATCGAACCCTAGGATGGGCGCTTAATTGTGCCGGCCAACCCCGATCCGAAGGACAATTTATTTTCGGCATTGTGCAGGGCGGCGCTTATCCGGAACTGCGCCGCCGTTGCGCGCAGGGCCTGGTGAGCGCCGGTTTTGACGGATACGCCATCGGGGGCGTGAGTGTCGGCGAACCGGAGGAGGTGCTGCTGTCCAGCGTTGAAAATACAACAAGGTATTTGCCGGCCGAACAGCCCCGCTATCTGATGGGCGTGGGCGTGATGCGGCAAATCGTCGAGGCCGTGAGCATGGGCGTGGATATGTTCGATTGCGTGATTCCAACCCGTATCGCGCGCAACGGTTCCGCGTTCACCAGGGAAGGGCGCTACCCGGTCAAAGCGGCGGTCTGCAAAGATGACCCCGCGCCGATCGAACCCGGTTGTGATTGTTATGCCTGCCGGACGTTTTCGCGAGCCTATGTCCGGCATCTGCTCAATGCCGGCGAAATTCTCGGCATCCGGCTATTGACGATTCACAATCTCCATCGGTACATGGCGTTCATGAAGGAAATCCAGGTGGCGCTGGACAACGGCGTTTTTCAGCAATTCCGACAGGCGGTTAAAGACAGAATAATTCACGACTAAATAAGGAGACGGGCGCATGACGACAGGACCTTTAGGGACAATATTGGCAATGGCCGGCGGCCAAGGCGGAGCAGGCCAGGGACAGCAATCCCCCTACATGCTGATCGGCTGGCTGGTGATCATGGTGGGACTCTTTTACTTCATGATGATCCGTCCCCAACAGCGCAAGGAAAAAGAGCGGAAAAATCTGATCAGCAACATCAAGTCCGGCGACCGTGTCATCTTCGGCGGCGGATTGGTCGGGATCGTGGCCAATATCAAGGAACGGGTCTTCGTCATTAAAATCGCCGATAACACGAAAGTCGAAGCGGTCAAAGGCGCGATCACCCGGGTTCTGCAAAAAGATGAGGATATCGCCTCGGATTTGAAGGAGTAAGACGGCCATGGATAAACATTCGCTTTGGAAATGGTTGGTGCTGATCGCCTTGACAGCCTGGTCGCTGGCTCTGGTGCTTCCTCCATCAGCCAAGAAGATCAAGCTTGGTCTGGATCTGCAGGGGGGAACAAGTTTCACCATTCAAATCCAGCAGGAAGAAATCGAAAAACAGCTTCGCGATGAATACAAGGAATTGACCGATGAGCAGATCAAAAGCCGAATCCCATCGGCCGTGAAGCGCGCCCAGGAACAGGCCCTTGAAATCATCCGCAATCGCGTGGACGCCCTCGGCGTAGCCGAGCCGCTGATTTATCCTGAAAAGGACAACCGGGTCGTGGTCCAGATCCCGGGCTTGGAGGATAAAGATCGTAATCGGGCCATCGACTTGATCAAGAGCGCCGCTTTTCTCGAGTTTGCCATGGTGCATGAGGAAAACGACAAACTCGTCAAGGCGCTGTTCGACAAGGGATTGGCGCCTGAAGGATACCGGGCCGTCAGCCTGGATGGGCGCGATAATCGCGGCGAGTATTACCAGCGCGATACGAAGGCCGGAACGATGGATGCCGCGTTCTGGGCGCGCCTGGAACGTTTTCAGGCCCCGCCGGGTTATCGTTTCATGCTCGAAGAAAAACAGATGGATGGGCAGAAACTCTGTATTCCCTATTTCGTCAAGCAACGCTACGAAATGAAAGGGGATTCGCTGAAAAAGGCCGGAGTGGAATATGACCAGCTGGGCCGGCCCTACGTTACGTTGTCGTTCGACAAGAAAGGGGAACGGAAATTCTCCCGCATCACATCGGACTATGCTCCCGGGGGCGCCCGAAATCCCAGTCCCGAAGGCCGCCGCTACATGGCAATTATCATGGACGGACGGCTCTATTCGGCGCCATTCCTCAAGACGGCCATTTACGGGGGCGAGGCCATTATTGAAGGCAGTTTCACCTTGCCGGAAGCGCAGGGGCTCTCCATTGTTCTCCGCTCCGGATCTCTTCCTGCTCCGGTGGAGATCATAGAATCGCGAAACGTCGATCCCTCGCTGGGGCGCGACTCCATTGAAAGCGGCACCCGCGCCACGATTTACAGTTGTATCATTGTGGTGATTTTCATGGTCGGTTATTACTTTCTCGGCGGTCTGGTCGCCAATATCGGCTTGTTGTTTAATATACTGTTACTGCCGCTGGCGATGATGATCACATCAGGTATCATGGGCCTGATCACCGGCGGCGCGGGTGGCACCAGCGCCAGTGTCGGCCTGCCCGTGCTGACCCTCCCCGGCATTGCCGGCATTGCCCTGACCATCGGCATGGCCGTGGACGCCAACGTGCTGATTTTCGAGCGCATCCGCGAGGAACAAAACCTGGGCAAGCGGCTGGGAGCGGCCATCGAGGGCGGCTATCACAAGGCGTTTATCACCATCCTGGATTCCAACTTAACCACCGTCATGGCCGCCGTGATCCTCTTCATTTTCGGGACCGGCGCGGTCCGCGGCTTCGGCATCACCCTGACGGCGGGCATCATGGTCAGTATGTACACGTCCCTGATGGTCACCCGCATGATTTTCAATCTCATCGTGACCCACACCTCGCTGTCGTCCTTGAAGATGATGAACCTTATCAAGCCCACGAAGATCGATTTCATTGGAGCCAGAAAGATCGCCCTGCTGGTTTCCCTGGTTGTAATTGTGGGAGCTTGGAGTATTGTTACCTATAATGGACTGAAAGATCCGGCCCGGGTTCTGGGCACCGATTTCACGGGTGGCGCGTCCCTGACCTTCCATTTCGCGCAGAAACAGGAAGTGGACAAAATCCGCGATGCCTTGGGATCCGTGGGCATTAACCAGGCGCATATCCAGTATCAGAAGGTCATGGACCGGCCGGTGGAATATCTTCAGGTTCGTGTCCCCTATGGCGCCGCTGACAAGACCAAACAAGTTCTCCTTTCCACCTTCAGCCAGGCCGGGTTCAGCGTTCTCAATGAAGACGAGATCGGCCCCCAGGTCGGCAAGGAAATGACCCGCAAAGCGCTCTGGGCGATCACCCTGTCGCTGGTGGGTATGATCATCTATATTTCGGCCCGGTTCCGGTTCGCCTATGCCGTTGGGGCCGTCGCGGCACTCCTGCATGACGTGCTGGTGAGTGCGGGGCTTTATTGTTTCTTCGGACGGCAGATCGATATGATAATCGTGGCGGGCCTGATGACCATTATCGGATTTTCCGTCAACGATACCATTGTCATTTTCGACCGGATCCGCGAAAAGCTGAAGGCCCTGCCCAACATGCCGTTCGCTCAGGTTTGCAACCTGGGCATCAACGAAACGCTGGGCCGGACGATCTTGACCTCGACGACCGTGTTCCTGGCGGTCATCATGCTGTTGATCTTTGGCGGCGGCGCCATCAACGACTTTGCATTCATCTTCTTTATCGGCATCATCACGGGCACTTATTCCACCGTATTTATCGCCACGCCGGTGATGATGGCTTTGTCGCCCAAGTCAAAAGAAGTAACGGGTGGAGTGTCCAAGCGTTGAAGGTTTGGAAGACCGTTGCATCGGACCGGAACTGGGCCGTCCAGATCAGCCAGGAACTGAATCTGCCCCAGGCTGTCGCGGAAATTCTTGGCGGCCTGGGTTTCCCCGATCTCGATGCCGTCCGCCGGTTCCTTGATCCCCGCCTGAGCGACCTGACCGATCCTTTTCTGATTCCCGGCATGGATTCGGCTGTCCAGCGCATCTGGCAGGCAATTGACCATGGTGAAACAATTGCGGTGTATGGAGACTATGATGTGGACGGCATCACCAGCACCGGACTTCTGACGAAAGTCCTGGAGTCACTGGGCGCCGCCCGTGTTATTCCCTGCCTGCCCAGTCGTTTGAAAGAGGGATATGGGTTGAGTCCGGCCGCCTTGACCCGCTGTATGCAGGCAACCAATCCCCAACTGCTTCTGACCGTGGATTGCGGCACTAATGCCGTGGAAGCCGCGCAACTTGCCGCGCGATCGGGATTGGATGTCATCGTCACGGACCATCACGAAGTATCCGGTGATCTGCCGTCCGTTCTCGCCATCGTCAATCCCAAGTTGGGCGCGCCTGAATCCCTGAAGCTACTGGCGGGAGTAGGGGTCGTCTTCAAACTATGCCATGCCCTGGTGAAAGACGCGAAACGGCGAGCCCGTTCTGAGGTGAACCATATTGATTTGCGGAAATATCTGGATTGGGTTGCAGTCGGAACGGTGGCGGATATTGTTCCTCTGCGAAAAGAAAACCGCATTCTGGTCCGGCACGGCCTGGCGCGGCTCAACCAGTCAGAATCGCCCGGCTGGAAAGCCCTGATTGACGTCGCCGGTCTCCGCCAGGCGGTCACCACCCGCGATATTGCCTTTTGCCTGGGCCGCGGCTGAATGCCGCGGGCCGGATCAGCAACGCGGAACTGGCGCTGGAACTCCTGTTAACCCGCGATGCCGGGCGCGCCCGTGACATTGCCCTGGAACTTGATGGCGCTAACCGGGAACGCCAGAATATCGAAGCGGCCATATTGCGGGAAGCCCAGGCGGATATCGACACCGGCTTCAATCCCACTTCTCATTTCGGACTGGTGGTGGGACGCCTCGGCTGGCATCCGGGCGTAATCGGGATTGTAGCCTCGCGCCTGGCCGCGCGCTATCGGCGGCCGGCGATTGTTATTGCCTTCAACGAAGATGGCACGGGCCGCGGGTCTTGCCGGAGCATTGAGGGGTATTCTCTGCTTCAAGGCTTGGAACAATGCCGGGATCATTTGATCACGTTCGGAGGACATGACATGGCTGCCGGCCTGGAAATGGAATGGCGCCACCTGGAATCGTTCCGGATGCGATTCAATGAAATCGCTGCGCTGGAACTCAGACTGCGGGATCTCAGTCCGGTTCAACCTGTTCACGCCTGGCTGGACCTGGCCCAGGTCAATAACGATCTTCTTGACAACTTGGAGCGGCTGGAACCGTTCGGGCAGGACAATCCCAAGCCGATACTGGCTGTTCAAGGCGTGAAACTGGCGCTTGCTCCTCAAAAGGTCGGGACCAACCATCTGCGGCTGACCCTGGCGGCCGGTTCTGCCCGTCGCTCGGCCATCGGGTTTGGCATGGGCGATCAATGCATTCCCGATGGCCCCCTGGACATCGCATTTTGCCTTCAGCGCAACACCTACCAGGGAACTGATTCGCTTCAGCTTACGGTTCAAGATATCCGACCATCATGTTAACCCTGAAATGAAATTCCCAGTTAAAGTCAAACCCAAGGTGGAAATTGAGATGTTTCCGTCTCCCAAGAACTTCCCCTTCTATCTGGACTGGTACCGTTCGCCAGGCGGTGTCTTGCATCCCATAAAGGCGCATCGCGAGGTCGAAATCCAATATATAAAAACAGGCACCGGCGCGTATGCCATCGGACGGCACATTCATTCATTTAGCCGCCAAACCGTCTTCGTGATCCAGCCAAACGAATCCCACCGCTTTCTACCGAAGCCATGCGTCCTGGTCGAGAAGGCCTTCGTTGCTTTTCGTATCCATCTGCTTGAGGAACCATGGCTCCGGCACATCATCACTGGTCTACCCACGATCCTCCGCCTGTCGGAACCGGAGAGCACACTGATCGAAACCGGCTACCGAATCTTGCAAGCCGAGCTTGAAACGAAAGATGTGCATTGGCGGGAAATCGTCGTCAGGGAGTTGAGTATGCTCTTGATTTTTATCGAACGGACTGCCCGCCGTAAGAAGCACGATGCCATTCCAGATGCGCGGGTTTTGAAAATTATGGACTATCTTGAATCCAATTTTCGGCAGCCCATCACCGTTGCAGAATTGGCTCGACATGTGGCCATGTCCCCCAGTCATCTGGCCCACCACTTTAAACGGCATGCGCGAATGGGTATTCACCAGTATCTGCTTTCACGCCGAATTGCGGAGGCGAAAAACATCTTGGAAGCCGCGCCGGACATCAAACTCGATGCGCTCGCGGCCCAACTGGGGTTCTGCAACTTTGCCTTGTTTAACCGCGCATTCCAATGCCAAGCCGGCATGCCGCCGTCCCAGTGGCGCAGGATTGCACACATTAAAGGCAGGAAATGATACCGGGTTTTACGTGTATCTGTCCCGCTTACGGTTTAACTTGTGCATTGTACACACAAAATCAAAATTAAAGTTGCAATAACAACGATTGGCGGAGATGAGTATGAAGAGCATGTGGCAGTTGACATTGGCGGCGGTGCTGGCTTGGGCCGCGGGAATTGGATGGGGCGGGGCTTTTGCGGCGGAGGCAACAGTTCTCTCTCTGATCCAGGACGGCAAGAGCAAATGCGCGATTGTGATCCCCGACGCCCCGACACCGCAGGAGAAGCTGGCCGGCGAGGAGTTGGCAAAGTACCTCAAGCAGATCTCGGGCGCGGAACTGGCGGTCAAGTCCGAGTCCACAGGCCAGAAGATCGTTGTGGCCCAGGCCAAGGATGGCAAAGGTCCAGCCGGCATTAGCTTCACCAAGGAAGAAGCCGACTATGACGCCTTTGTCATCAAGACGGATGGGCAGTACCTTTACCTGGTCGGCTCCAACAAGCGGGCGGTACTTTACGCGGTCTACACGTTCCTGGAGAAGCACCTGGGCTGTCGGTGGCTTACGCTTGGAGAACGATCGCAGACGGAGGAGGAGAAGAAGACGGGCGCATTCCGCGATCAGATCGAGGAATACGTGCCCGCGTCCAGGACCATTACCCTCCCCGCCATCGATGATCGCCAGAAGGCCAGTTTGAAGTATCGCGGGTTCACTATCTACGCCTGGTTCGGCAACACGCCCATGGCCTTGGTGGACTGGGCGACCAAGAATAAGTTGAACTATTTCTGGATACAGACGGAAGGTTACGTAGAAGCCAAAGGATGGCATAACGCGGTTGTCAAGGGTGGGATGATCCCGCGTGGATTCATCCTGAGTGTCGGGAATAGTTCCTTCTACTACTTTCTCAACCCCGACAAGTATTTCAAGGACCATCCCGACTGGTTTGCCATGATCGGAGGCAAACGTGTCCCCGGCGGACGGACCAAGGGCCAGTTCTGCCTGTCCAACCCCGAGGCGGTGAAGACCTTCCGCGAGAATTTTAGGGCCTTCGTCAAAGAGCATCCCGAAGTGGACATATTCAGCCCCGGCCCCAATGACGAGTACTTCTGGTGTGAGTGCGAGCTGTGCGCCAAAGACAGGATCATGTGGAAGGAAAGGCCGGGTGAGAATCAGCCGGCCCCGCAAGATCTCTACACGGCCTTTGCCAACCAACTGAACGAAGACGTTCAAAAACTCTACCCTGGCCAAGGTAAGCGATTTGGCATCATGGCCTACCAATGCTACACCCAGCCGCCAGCGAAGACAAAACCACCGGCCGGGGCATTCATTTCCTATTGTTTCTTCACCCGCAACTGGCACACAGTTCCTTGGGGCAACGCCAAGGGCGAGGTGGCGCCGGGTCCGTTTCCCATCCAGAGCCATACTGACTCCAATAGGCGGGGGTACCAACTCCATACTGACAATGTCAAGCAGTGGATCGAACTGACCAAGCCCAGCGGCGGCGACGTGATCGCGGACGAGTTCTACTGCGGCCGTAGCTCATGGGAGAAGGTCGGGTTTTACCTGATGAGCCTCATTTCGGATGAACTCGCGTACTTCATGAAGATCGGCGTTACTGGTTGTATTGTGCAGGAGGGCTGGGATTGGCGGAAGGTCGCTCCGGCGAATTGCTATGTCTTCGCCAAGAACTGTTGGGATACGTCTCTATCAACGGATGCCATCCTTGCCGATTACGCCAAGGCGCGTTTTGGGAAGGCCGCCGGGCCGATGCTGAAATACCTGCATGAGGCCGAACGCAACAGCCGTGAATTCCTCAAGGACTTCGCCTACGGCAAGAAGGACCAAAGGGACAAGAGTCTTGAGGATTGCCAGAACTATCTGGACGAAGCGAAGGCGCTGGTGGATACGGACCAGGCCAAGAAGAACTTCGCGGACGAGGAAGCCAACTTCAAGAGACTCAAGGCTTGGCAATTGAGCAAGGGTGGCGCTAATAAATAACAAAAAGAAAGGGTCAGAACATGAACTACCTGTCGCGATGGGGAATGGCTTTGGCGGTCTGCGCTATTGGCGTATTCAGCTTCGGGTCGCGTATTGCCGCCGGAGCAGAACCGGACTGGGTCTTGATCCAGGACGGCAAGAGCAAATGCGCGATTGTGATCCCCGACGCCCCGACACCGCAGGAGAAGCTGGCCGGCGAGGAGTTGGCAAAGTACCTCAAGCAGATCTCGGGCGCGGAACTGGCGGTGCAGAGCGCGGGCGCCGGACCGAAGATCGTTGTGGCCCAGGCCAAGGACGGCAAAGGTCCCGGCGGCATAAACTTCACCAAGGAAGAAACCGACTACGATGGCTTTGTCATTAAGACGGACGGACAGAATCTTTACCTGGTCGGCTCCAACAAGCGGGCCGTTCTGTACGCGGTCTATACCTTGCTGGAGAAATATTTAGGCTGCCGGTGGCTCACCTTCGGAGAAAGGTGGCAAACCGAAGAACAGAAAAAATCCGGCGGGTTTACGGAACAGATCGAGGAATATGTGCCCGCGTTCAGGACCATTACCCTCCCCGCCATCGACGACCGCCAAAGGGCAAGCATGAAGTATCGCGGATTCATCGCCGCCGCCTGGTTTGGCAATACGCCCATGGCCAATGTGGACTGGGCGATCAAGAACAAGTTGAACTACTTCATGATTCAAACGCAAGGGTACGTAGAAGCCGACGAATGGTATCGCAGGGTCGTGAAGGGCGGGATGATCCCGCGTGGATTCATCCTGATTCCCGGGAATCATTCCTTCCACTACTTTCTCGACCCTGACAAGTACTTCAAGGACCACCCCGACTGGTTTGCCATGATCGGAGGCAAACGCGTTCCCGGCGGACGGATCAAGGGCCAGTTCTGCCTTTCCAATATGGATGCGGTCAAAACTTTCCGCGACAACTTCATCGCCTTTGCCAAGGCCCATCCTGAAGCTGACATCTACGCCCCCGGCCCCAACGACGGCTATGGCTGGTGTGAGTGCGAGCTGTGCGCCAAAGACAGGATCATGTGGAAGGAAAGGCCGGGTGAGAATCAGCCGGCCCCGCAAGATCTCTACACGGCCTTTGCCAACCAACTGAACGAAGATATTCAGAAGCTCTATCCGGGCCAGGGAAAGCGAGTCGGCATCCTCGCCTACATAAACTACGCCCAGCCGCCAACCAAGGTGAAACCCCCGGCCGGGACGTTCATCTCCTATGCGTTCTTCACTCGCAACTGGTTCACGGCGCCCTGGGGGAACGCCAAGGGCGAGGTGGCGCCGGGTCCGTTTCCATTCCAGCTCCATTCCGACAACCTCAAGCAGTGGGTCGAACTGACCAAGCCCAGCGGCGGCGACGTGACCATGTACGAGTACTACTGTGGCCGTTCCGCCTGGGGGAACGTCGGATTTTACCTGATGAGCCTCATTTCGGATGAACTGGCGTATTTCCAGAAGATCGGCGTCACCGGTTGCGCTGTCCAGGCTCAATGGTCCGAGCGCAAAACTGTCCCGGCGAATCTCTACGTCTTCGCCAAGAACTGTTGGGATACGTCTCTATCAACGGATGCCATCCTGGCCGATTACGCCAAGGCCCGTTTCGGGAAGGCCGGCGAACCGATGCTGAAGTACCTGCATGCGGCCGAACGCAACAGCCGTGAATTCCTCAAGTACTTCGTTGGTTCAAAAACGGCCGAAAGAGACAAGAGCCTCGCCGATTGCCAGAAGTACCTGGACGAGGCCAAGGCCCTGGCCGCCACCGACCAGGCCAAGAAAAATCTCGCCGATGAACAGGCGAATTTCAACAATCTCAAGACATGGCAGTTGAGCAAGTAAGGCTGACCCGCAAATCGCGCATCAGTTCGGGGCAGGTAGGATGGTGATAGAGGGTTGATGCTCGCAATGAATTCAAAAGATCGTGTTGCAGTCGCTCTGCGCGGCGGCAAGCCCGACCGAGTTCCGATCGTCCCTGTTTTCAGCATCGGCCATATTTGCAGGAGCACTGGCCGCGATCTACGCGTCTGGAATACGCGCAGTGGCAATGAGCGAATTGCGGCCATGGAGGAATGCTTTTTGCGCCACCGCGAAATTGATGGCCTGCATGTCTGCAGCGGATGTAATGATGATAATGACAGTCAACTACGGATTGAAAAGTTTAGCGCTTACTGGCGCGTAACCAACACTCTCTCCGGCGAGCAGTGGGGGTTGTTATCTGACGGAAACACCTGTCAGCCGGATGGGATAATAATATGGCCGCCCGACCAGAGATCGGATTCCAAGGTCAAGGACATGGCTGACATCCAACGCCTGATCCCCGCCCCGCCCACCGAGGCCGAGATTGAAGCAAGCTGCCGGTTTGGACCTTTACGCAATCTCGTCCACAAGTACCCTGACCGGCACTATTCTTACCCCAGCCACAGCCTGATGGGCACTGCAGTCGATGCGTGCGGAGGGTTCCTGCCAGGGCTGATCATGCTTGCAACCGGGCGATGTCTGTTTGAGAGACTGTTGTGGCGGTGCGCGGATTACCAGTGCGCGGTCATTACGGCGGCCAAGAAAGCCGGGGCCGATTCAATGTTGTTTATCTGCTACTTCACCGGCCCGGATACCATTTCGCCAAAGGACTACACTGAAATTATTTTTCCCTGCGAACTTGAGATTTGCCGCGAAGCCAAGCGTCAGGGCCTGTTTGTCCGGGACTATTACCTTGGCAATCTGATGCCCAACCTTGATCAGGTGATGAAATTGCCGATTGACGCACTGGTGCTTGAGCAGGGGCGTAAAGGCTACGAAATCGATCCTGTGAAACTGCGGACATTAGTTGGTCCGAAATTCTGCCTGTTCGGATATGTATATGAGAACGACTTGTGTGCATTCAATCACCAGCGACTGACGTGGGAATTAAGCCGGCAGGTCGCGGGGTTTGGTCAGGATTTCGCATTCGGATGTCGGCACACGCATATCCATATCGGTGCCGTGATCCTCATGATCGAGAAACTCGCCGGCGGCGCCGGCGGCGCGGCCGAGGGCAAACGCAACGAGCGGAAGATCTGTCGCGCGTTGGAGTGTAATGCGTTTTTCCTTCAGGAATTTCCAGCAGATGCCAAGCCAGACACAGGCAATGGCGGCATCCACGTTCACCGCAAGCACTTTGGAGGTCGCCCCAATCCGTTTAAGGGTCACCGCAAGACGCCGGTAAAATTCCAGGAACACGTTAAAAAGGGACTGTTCCTGAAGATAGCCGTAAAGCGCCTCCTCGCGCGGATCATAATTCACATCCTTATCCTTGAACACGGGATGTCCCAAACATGGAATCTTGGCATAGCTGGTGCCGGATTCCTGCGCCACGGCTTTCTGGTTCTTGAATGCCGACGCTTCCTGCGATACCAGTGTGTCCAAATCCACGCCGGGTGTTTTCGGATCGTAGGGATCTTCCAAACCGGTTTGGCCAAACACCTTGAGGAGGTATTCAATCGCTTCCTTGCCGTTGCCGCCATGCACCTGGCCAACACAAGCCAGCGCGGCGATCATTCCCGTGTGCGGCTGATTGCCGGCGGAAGCGGATAGTTTCGCGCCCTGCGCCGAAATGGTGCCCGGCCCGTTGCTCAGGGAGGCCAACAGGCACATTTCCACCAACCGCGCCTCGAACGGATAGGACGGCAGTTCCCCCAGCCATTGCAGAATGAGCGCTTCGGCAAACGTGGAGCGTTTCATCAATTCCGCCACGGAATACCCGTATAGGGTCGTTGCCTGGCCATCGTTGCCTGAGGCATAACTGGCATTGCGCATATTGCGCTGGGTGACCAGCTTGCCCAGTTTAGATTCCGCCAGCTGAGCGAACTGCGCGGCGTAGGGTTCGATAATCGTGCCGGGATTCAGGATCAGCGGCACCGGAAGTTTTTTGCCGAGTTCGCCCAGATTGACAAACCAGGGATTCAGGGTCAGCGTTCCGGTGGGACTGAAATCGCGTTCCCAATCGTGGGCGCGGAATACAAAACTGACCGCCTGCGGCAGATGGTGCAACGTTTGAATGCGAATACCACGGCGGAGGCTGTCCCGCAGTTTGGTTGTCATTTCGTATCGTCGCTGGGGATCGAAACAGTCCGCGCCGAAGTAGTCGTCCAATAACTTCATTTTGGCACTGGCGCTGGCGACGAGCCCTTCCACCACGGCGCCGGCATGCCCCAGCGACACGTTCTGCGATTCCAGGATTTTTCCGGCAACATAGACGACCACCGGCTTGGAGAATTTTTCGCGGCGCATCATCTCCACGGCTTCTTTTTCATAGCCGCCGCCCGGTTCGATATACAGCACGATGACTTTGGTGCGTTTGTCCTTTTCGGCCAACGCTAGAAAATCCTTCATAGGGGTCAGAATCAGCACATCCTTGCCGGTGGAGATGCCAAAGGTGGTGCCGATTCCCGCAGAGAGCAGGTACGTGGCCATGGTGGTCACCATATTGCCGCTATTGGAGATGACCGCGGCGCTTCCCTTCCGGAAACTTTCCCCCGGGGTATCGCCGCCAACCGCACCCACGCGCACCCCGTCATAGGTGTTGATCATGCCCAAGGTGTTACCCCCGATGATGTCAATCCCTGCCTCGCGCGCCAAGTTGGCGATTTTGGCCGTGACCTCAATGGAGACATGCTCCGTGATGATGAAAATGGTTTCGATGCGTTTCTTGCCAAAGGAAATTACTTCCTTGATTTCGCCATAGACGGCGTCCGGCGGCGAATACACGATCACCTTGTTGGGATGGTGTTTCTTCGGTAATTGCTTCAAAAGATCGCCAAAGGTCGCAAAGACCGGAATGGATTTGCCGGGTTCAAACTCGATGGTTTGCCCGCCTTTGCCGAGAGCCCAGCCGCCGACAATATTGCCGCAATAGCGTTGGGAAATAATCGACACTTTACCGGACTCACGGCCGGTAATATTGGACACGGCAACCCGGTCTCCCTTCTGCAGTAAATCGGATAATTGTGCGGCTCTCATGGTTTCCTCAGGTGCGCCAGAGCCTTGGCCAGCCGGGCGGCGTATTCGGCCACCAGGGTGACCGGCGTATCGTAACCGAATATGACATAAGGCAGATGTAAGGTTTCCAGGGTTTCCTTGATCATGGTCATCCCCTTGGCCAGACGCGGTCCGCCACGGCCGATCACCACGGGCAGGCATAACGGACCACTCTCTGCCGCCTCCTGGACGAGAGCATCGCCGATGGCCTGGAAGGTCACATCGATGAGCGTATTGTTGGCTTTGCCGCCCAGGATGAGCAGGAGCGCCGCTTTTTTGAGATAATGCTTGAAGCAAACCGCCGCGGCCTGCCGCAGGCGGTCGTAGGTCGGATTCCCGCCGAAATCGGATAGAAAAATCGGACTGCCTCCGGAGTTGACCAGCGTTTCTATGATGATCGTAGACGCGCCGCCGCCGAAAAGTATCGGCAGTACCCATTCGCCGCCCAGATCCGAGACATGCAACTGTCCCTGGTAGGAAGACGCCGCCAGCTCCTTCATTTCTTCCTCGAAGGGCGTGATATTTTCCGGATATTCAGGGAAAGTGACGGCCAGATTCCTGGCTTTGAAATTAGAATCGTCAAGGGTCGCCTTGAAATCGCACGCGAAAATATCGCCGGCGGGGGTTACCCGCCAGGGGTTGATCTCACACATCCGCATGCCGCTGGTGATGAAAAAATCCCAAAAATCCACCAGGCATCGCGAAAAAGGGCTGATCAGTTTTTTCGGACACTGGAGATCGGACAGTACCTGGCTGGCCTGGTAGGCATCCAGCCCTTGGTAGACATCCACAGGAATCGTGCGTTTGTCTTTCTCTTCCACCGCCTCGATAGCCATGCCGCCTTTCAGGGAAATCGTCAGCGAAAGCCCCAGGAAGCTGGAGTTATAGGTAATGGCCGTATAAATTTCCAATTCGGCGGGAATGAACCGGGTCAGATACACGGTGCGCGGCATCTTGCCGCCGATCTCGGTGTTGAGCAGACGGTTGATTTCCTGCTGGGCGCGGACGGGATTCTCCACCACCTTCACCAGTCCCGCTTTGCCTCTTTTGCCGGCCAGAATATCCGGCTTGATGACAGCCTTGCCCCAGCTATCCAGCAGGGACTTAAGCGTCTTGCGGTCCAGCGGAATGACGGCATGCTCCGGCACCGGAAGTTTTGACCGCTTGGCCAATTGTTCCAGAAAGGTAAGTTCGGCAATTTCCTGCATAGCCATATCGTCACCAGTAAATGATGGCGACCTTTGATTGAATCCGGAATATCCCTCCTAAAAATAGCAGGCCACTCCATAAACGCGGGACAGGCTAACTACTCTTGCCAAATACTTTCAGGGGTCGGGATGTTCAAGAACCGAAATATACTACCTGAATGGTCCTGCCATGCCAAGATCAAACCGGTTTCCTGTCGCAGCGTAGCCGCCTTCAATGTTAAGGGATTTCAAAAGGTATGCCGGTCAGTGCGCCTCGCCATAGTCTCTGGACGAAGGCGGGTCCCTTGACTGCCGGACGCGACGCGCCAAGAATGGCGGCCAAGGGACTGGCCGCCCTACCAATTAATACGCCCGAAGGGCGCTAAGTGCAGCAACGACCGCCTTGGCGACGATAGCCCGCGATGTCTCGAACCAAATCGGCGGTAAGGGCCGTTGAATCCTTATGAAACGGCATGATCACGTATAACCCCCGGCATTCTCCCGCCAATTGTTGAATCAGGTTTCGGCTCAATTCCATGCCGACTTTCGCCTGGTCCGCCGCGCTTGAATACGCGGCGATCCGATTGACTACCGGGTCGGGAATCGTGATGCCGGGAATCTTGCCCGATTGAAGAAATACGGCTTGACGGACCGATACCAGAGGAAACACACCGAAGAAAAAAGGGATATCGATGTCAGAGCAGGCTTCGCGTGCCCGATGGAAATCCTCGATGGTAAACACCGGCTGGGTGAACACAAATTCGGCGCCGGCCTCTGCTTTCTTCTTCAGCCATTGCACTTGAGGCTGGATCTGCAGGGCCGGTGCAAAGGCGCATCCGGCTGCAAAATCAGCGGGGCAGGGGAGGGGTTGCCCGTTCATGAGCGCCCCTTCCCGGAGCAGACTTATCAGGCGCAGAAGCTCCACCGAATTGCGGATATCGTTGACCCGGTTGGCCAGGCGGTCAAAGGTGCCGACATGAGGCGAATCACCGGTGACGGCCAATATGCCGCGGATTCCCAAATCAGCGGCGCCCAGCAAGTACGAGTGCATGTGGAGCGCATTGGTCTGTGTCGCCGTCTTGTGGATGATCGCCGGCACAGTGTAGCGCTGTTGAAGCGCGACGGCACACGCCATGCAATCCCGGCCGGGATTGGCGCCGGGATTGTCGGGAACGTCTAGAAAATCAGCTCCTGCCTCAATAACCGGCTGTATATTTTTTGCTGTTTCCTGGACCGTGCGATTCAACGCGGGTTTGATCTCGACGGCAATCAGCGGGTAGGGGCCCGTCTTCAACCGGAGGCGGATGGGATTGTCGGAATCCAGGACGGAGGTTATGGCCCGTTCCCTGGCCCGACTGCGGGTGATCACCGGCTTCGCCGGAACAATGACCCGCGGCTGGACCGGCTGTCCGCCAAACCGACCGGCCAGTGCCCGAATATGTTCAGGTCCGGTCCCGCAACACCCGCCGAAGATCGCCACTCCGTGTTGCTGCCAGAGTTGCGCCTCGGCCAGAAGCACATCCTGCGGCAAGTCGTATTGCACCGTACCGCGAACAACCACCGGTGTGCCCGCATTGGGATAGGCCAAGATGGGCAAGGACGTATTGTCCAGCAGTAAGGGAAGAACCTGCGAAAGGTCATACGGCGCGAGACAGTTGATGCCTACCGCTTGAACCTGATACGTATTGGCCAGCTCAACCAATTCAATCACCAGGCGGCGCGCGTAGGGGCGACAGACGGATTGGCCTCCCATGGCAAAGAAAATCGGCAATCCGGTCTGTTTCGATTCATCCAAAGCGATGCGCGCTTCAGGCACCGAAGAAAACGTTTCCAGCATAAGCAGATCCGCGCCGTTATCATGCAAGGCGCGGATCTGGCGGCGATATGCAGCTTCCAACGCGCCCGGCGGCTGGTCCTTGACGGCCAATCCCAGATCCAGCGGGCCGATCGAGCCGGCAATCAATACTCCCGGTTTGACCGCGGATCGGGCCAGGGCCATTGCTTGAGCAATAATCTCCTCACAGCGATCTGCCAGGCCATAGGGATCCAGCCTCAGGGGATTGGCGGCGAAGGTGTTGGTTTCGATGATCTGTGCGCCGGCCGCGACATAATCGGCGTGGACCTTCCGGATCAAGTCCTGGCCCGCCGGATCCAGGTTCAAGCTCTCCGGTAGTGATCCGACCGATGCGGCCCCGCCATGCAATTGTGTGCCAATCGCCCCATCCCCAATAACGACCCCGCGCCCAAGTAACGATTCAATTTTTGACCAATTGTTCATAAACTGTAAGGGTGTGAAGAATTTCCAACGCCCCGTTTCCGGCCAAGCTGACACGGATATGGGAAGGCAATGTATCGTGGACCGATTGGCGGCGTCAATGCCGGAATGACGGAGAATGTAATAGCCCACGGTCTATTCATGAAGCACCTCATAAACTCGACTGGCGAGCGGAAACGAGCAGGAATCCGCGGCGCTGATTATTAACGCTCATTTCGCTGAAGAAATCCGTGAGCGTCATCCATTTACGTTTAGTTGTGCGTATA
>JAHIJO010000065.1 GCA_018898455.1 Verrucomicrobiota bacterium
CACTCACCGCGGGCATGCTTTCATGTCTGCCGCATTGAAAGTTAAAACCCATGATTTACCAATCCAACTACTTGATCTGGCCGCATAACTCGGCTAAATCATACACGCAAAAACGTGTATCTTTACGGGAAAGCGTCTAATGTGGTTTCGCCATCATGTTTTGTCGATATATTTTTCAAAGAGGGCAACGTCTTCGTTGATCATATTTGGATTGTCTTTGGTAAAAACTCCTACCAGCACAATATCTTGTGGACGCACAACATTTCCCAGAAAGGCAAACGCAGGAACGATTGATTTGTTGCCGCCAGCAAACACCTTGTAGTGAACAACAGGCTTTTGAACACGCGCTATCGTCTTTATTATGAGTGCTCGATCTTCATCGTTCCACTTTTCGCCAACTGAAATGTGATGCGGGCTTTTTGATCGATCAGTCGGATTATAATGACTGCACATCTGAAAATCAAGTTCAAGGTTGTCGCATATCCACTGATGGGCAGCAGGGTTATGCCCGGCAAATCCGGCCACAATATCTGCTTTGCGCATGATGTCCAACGCTTCTTTGAAACAATCAAACATTTTGTTGGCATACCAATAGTCAACAATCCCGCCGTGAAGATATGCGCCGGTGGCTCCAATATCTATTGACGCTTTAAGCCATTTTCGCCAACTGCCCGGGTCTCCACTGTCCTCGCAGACCTGTGCAAACCACTGAATAGCGCTACCCTGATCCCGGTAGTCCTTTACTATCCCGAGAATATGGTCATCGGTGCGACCAAAGAAAGTGTTAACTCCTGCCTGCTCGGCCTCCTTTAGTGTCTGCTTTATTCTATCCGGAGTATAGTATTCGATCATCTCTTTGCTTTTCTTTTCTCCCTGATGTGAAAAGCCACTGAAAGGATTTCCTCCTATGCATAATCCCGAGATAGTTGCCTTTCCAATCTTGACCATGCGCATGATGAGATTCTCCTTCGTTGCCGGCGAATCGGGATAGGGAGGAGCCTCGCAGCTCTTCTCCTCCCACACCATGAGCCTATCCGGCGCACACGTGGCGGATCAGGCGCGGCTACTTGCCGTCGCCGGCATCCGACTTGTTCGGCCCTTTCCCCTCAAATCGCCGGCATGACATTGCCCCCGCAGACGGGGATGTAGGCGCCGGTGATGAAGCTGGCCAAATCTGAGGCCAGAAACGCCACAACATTCGCAATTTCCCGATCTGTACCACGACGCTTCAGGGGAACACGGGCTCTGTAGTCAAGACTGGCATCGGATTCCGGGTGGTCTTCGCTGATTGTCCACCCTGGGGCAACCTGATTGACCGTGATCCCGTGTTCACCCACTTCCCTGGCAAGCACCCGCAACACACCGTCCATGCCGCGTTTGCCGGCGATATACGCGGAGGTCGATTTCGAATACTGCATGGAGCATTCTGTGTTAATGCCGATCACTCGTCCCCACTTTCTATCGATCATACCCGGGACAAAGGTCTGGGCCAGCAAAACGCTTTGTTTGACGCTCGAGAGATATTGATTTTCGTAATCCGTCAGCGTCTGTTGCAAAACCGTCATCCATTGATACTGAATGACGGCATTGGCGACAACTATGTCAGGTGCGCGCAGTTCCTTCTCCGCACGTTTCCTCAAGGCGTCTACCGACTTCCGGTCGGTGACATCCGCGTTAACAGCTATTGCCTCGCGGTTCAGGTTGCGGATCTCTTTAACCAGCGTTTTCGCCTGCTTCACGTTGCTATTGTAGTGCACGATGATATCAGCGCCGGCGCAAGCAAGAGTGCGCACCATCACACGGCCAAGCTGACCGGTTGCTCCTGTCACCAAGACTGCCCTTCCGGAGAGATCAATAGGCAGCATTATTCATCCCTTCGTTTATATCGTGTGCTGTCTTGAAAAGTCTGCCGAACACGGGACGGAGCCGCCGTCTTCGGCGGGGAACACCGCAAATCAGCCTGAGGCGGTACAGCTCCTGCCTCAACTGGGGATTTGGTAGACCAGCTCTCAAGCCGTAATGTTAAAGTTTTGGACATGAACATGAGATGGTTTATCCTTTTGTTTTTCGATAAAATACATAAAATACATTCGTTTTCAATCTCTTTCTTGACCAATGCGGCTGTTAAACCCTTGCTGATAATATGCCGTCCATACCCGGATCAATCAAGAGACCGTCTTCAGCGCGCTGGATATCACCGGGAAAGACCGGGAACACCTGCAAGCCATCACCGACCATCACTGCACGGTCGCGGGCATCACTAATAACCATCTTCACTCACCGCGAAACCCAAGGATGTCCTAAGTTCCTCACCCTCCGGGTTACTGTAGCTTCCATACCACATCAGGTATCGGCCGTCCGCTTTGATTACGATTGGGTAGAAGAGCCTTTGGTGTTCCCATTTTTGATCGACCACTAAGACAACATCCCATCTACGCCCGTCACGACTCTCCGCATAACGGAAACACCATGGATCCCTCCGCACATCCGTGTACCACAGGCGATAAATAGAATCTTCTCTCATCACCGTAGGTGCATATGCATTCTCCATCTGGACGTCAGAGGGCTTATCCCACGTTATACCGTCGGAGCTGCTCGTTTCGTGGAGCGTGTAACGTGCGTCGGAAATGAAATCGCAGGAAGAGAACCATAGCCGCAGCTTCCCATTCTCTCGGCAAACTAGACCCTCCGGCGTGCGCAGAAGCGCCGGGGTAACAATTGAGCGGGTTCCCGTACCACCTCCGAAGCGCAGCACGGGAGATTGGGGCTGCTTGAAAAAAGCCACACCAGCGGTGGAGGTCGCCAGGCAAAGAGCATACACACGTTCGGCAACCGAGCCGCGTGCTCCGCAGTACCACATAAAATACCGGCCGTCTTCGTACGTAACGCAAGGCGATAAGATATGACCGTCATCGAAAGCGCCTGATTTGCCCAATGAAATGCAGGGCTGGTCACTATCTCTTTGCCAGTTCTGTGGTCCCCACCAATATCCGGTATTTTTTTCTTATTATTATTTTCCACAATCATGATCTTCTACGCTGATCCTACCGAGACTTATCCGCGGCTCATACTTGCGCGCGGGTCCTTCACAGGGTAACGTTACCGGAGAGCGGTTGATAATATCCCCGTTGATATCCATGATGTCCTTGTCAAGATTTATTCCAGGGCCTTCATAGACAGGCAGGCCCGATTCCCGGCGTTTCCTTCGCCAATCCCCATCCGCCCTGGCAAACCCTTCTGGGTCTTTGTCCAGGGCATCAGCAACGATTCGAACAAGACGGGGGATAAACGAACCCAAGTAAATCAAGGTAAAAGAGAATTCACAGAGTCGGCGGTATCTGCGGGCCAGGCCAAGGAAGGTGTTTTCAATATACTCCCTGGCATACACGGCATAAACCGGATCGCCCGTCAGGTCATACGCCAGGCACACCACGCTTGCTTCCCAGAGAGGAGCGCATCCCCATTGGGTGGTCCAGTAGAATTCATCATCTACCGGCCAGAAAAGGGCGCCGGGTTGAAGCCTCTTCCTGGCCATGGAAGCGGTTACATATTTATCGGTGGGTTCGTTCCAGATATACTGGTTGGCTTCCGCAATAATGTGCTCCCGCAGGGTTTTGCTTGGGAAAAGCCGCAATGCGGCGGCGAAGAGATAATATAGTTCCCGGGCGTGCGTTGTTCCCTTATTAGGCGGTTCTACTACGGCTTCATTACCCCGGTCACCCCTCGTATAGACACTGACAGGATAGGTTCCCGGTTCCGGCAGGGTCCTTAGAAACCAGTTCAAGGAGCGTCTTGCCAGGTCGCCATACTTTTCCTCCCAGGTCGCTTGATACATTTCCAACAGACTCCATAGCGGCCCGGTAAATTCCCGGTGGAGGGTGCCGTTGCGGCAAGAAAGGATTCCGCATGGCTCCTGGGTGCGGACACACCATTCCGCGTTTTCCTGCGCAACTTCCAGGAGACGGACGTTGCCGGTGAAGTAATAATCCAACAGCAAACCTCGGACCAGAGTATGAGACGGGCTTGGACCTCCGCTCCACTGGTGGGCGTTGTGATAGTGCATCAGTCCAATAGCGTTGACATTTGCCGGATGGGCATGAATAAAACCCACATCGGCCACATTGCGACTATATCTTTGAGCCAAGAAGTAATGTTCCCGTTTCCCGGTGCGAATGAAATTGCCCCAGACAGCGCCGATCTGATCGTTTGCCTCATTATTATAAGGCCCTACATACCGCAGCGCCTTTTCCGGTTCTCTGTCTTTAAAGTAGATATACGAGACGCCGGGTCCTGGGGCATGGGAACAAACCATATTCCCATAACGCATCATGCCATAGAGACGGCATTTTTCTATCGGCTCAATAGCTACTAATTTCAGAATATCGTCTAAACCCGCATCAATTTCAGAAAATCTTGCCTCCCCCGCATGATAGGCGTGACCCACAGCGTTCGTCGCGCAAGTATAGGCTGGGGCGGCCGGCGCTATAAGCGGTTCCTGGACCGCAACGCATAGAGTCTGGGCATCCGTATCGGTGATTGGTTCCTGGGAAAAGCGAAGAAAGATCTCCGTTGTCTTGGCAGCGCCTATGCCATTATTTGTGCCTATGTCGTTATGACTTATGGCTCTGCCCTGGCCATATTTTTCCACTATATCCTCAACCCAGAGCAAGTCCTTTTGGGTCCTGATAGTAAAACTTTTCAGATTCATTGGCGCTTCGGGATTTGCCGCCAAGAGCCGTTTCACTTCCTCTTCGTCTCTTGTTCCGTTGAAACGAACTTCAGGTTTTTCAAAGGGCGTCGTGAATTTCAGGGGTTCTCCGTATGTTTCCGGCCAGATTTGAATATCCAGCGTGTCCTTGGTGACGAGCAATCCCTTGGGATACTCCTGCCAGAAGTCCTTGACGACAGCCACAACCGAACCCTCCGCCCCCTGCAAAGTTGCCCAGCCGGAGTGTTTTTCCCCGCCCCCGACTCTTTTTGCGCCCGATGTGATTTCATATTCTTTGTCATTTCGCTGCAGAACAGCGACCGGGGCTTCATCATTATTGGCCCGCTGCCCAGTGGATTCTCCAGCCACAGCCATCTTTAATCCGTGGCCCAGGTTTAAGGTTAGTTTCATTCCAATAGCCTTCAATTCAATCTGATGCGGCTCCTGGTCAAAGATGAACGTGTGCAATACGCGGATATCGCTTTTCCCGGCAAAAAAATGCAACCGGAGGATATACGGGCAGAACCTTTGACCCGCCGGCATGGCGTGATATCCTTTGATACAAACACAAGTCCGCATGGGTCCCGATTCTTCCACTGTAATCTGCGGTGGAAATCCGGAATGATGACTGGTGTAACAGTTTCCGTGCTGATCTTTCATGTACAGGTGGGAAGCGGGGTTGGCGCGAAATATTTCCCTCCACCCATCATGAGTCCTGATCCCGCATGATAATAAGATATTCTGTGTTCTCCCCAACAATATTTTTAATGGTCCGGTGTCTACTTGAACATGCCCTTCTTTCCCTTCAATTTTCACAGGCATCTTTGGCATGGGAGCGTTTGCATCCGGACCGTACTCAAGAAAATATTGTCGCTTTTGATCTGCTCGTAAATCTATTTGAAAATCCACCAGCAGCCATTTGACGTATTTCATGTCCTTGTTCCATGTCGCCAGACATTTTGTCTGCGTGGGAAGAGAATGCCCGTTGTCATCAAGCATTCGGACTGGAACGCCGCGTTGCAAAACTCCGTCCGCAAACGGAATTCCCTGGGTTACCGGCCAGGCCGAATAAGAACACCCGTCTCCTCCCGAAAGATGAAGGACTATGCGCTGGTTCTCGCTCATGGGGTTGTGCCTCCTTCGGTGATCTTGACAATAGAATTGCCTGGTTGTGCCGGCTTAAACCGGCAGGATTGGCGGATGACAAGTTCAGCCGGGATAAGCTTTGCCAAACGTTCGCGAGGGACGGTGGGATTGGTGATGCGATCAATAAGACGATCCATAGCCACCTGTACCATGATTTCATGCGGTATCTTCAAGGTGGTGAGCGGCGGATGTAGACCCGCTCCGAGAGGAGTGTCTCCCGACCCGGTTACCGCCATGTGTCCCGGCACGGCAATTCCGGCTCGTTCGGCCGCACGGATAACCACCAAGGCCCATTCATCCGCGCGACAGATTACCGCATCAGGACGGTTAGTTTTCAAAAACGAAGTTATGGCTTCCGACATCTGGGCTAAGCTCAGTGAACTATTAATGGGACTTAACTTGAGCGGCGTAAAAGAAACCCCTGAGTTCCCTTTAAGCGCAGCTTCAATCCCCGCCACAAGAGCGCGACAACCCGGGGTATCAACACTTTCCAGAAAGACAAAAGACCGGCAACGCTGAGCCAATAGATGTTCTGTCAGATTTTGCAGCGCCGCCGTCCGATCAAAGTCAACATAATCAATTCCTTTGGTAACCATTGGGCCGATGCCTACCACCGGGTAATTATCAGTAGCCAGTGATTCCAGTTCTTGACGATTAGCAGACTCGATGGTCGGACCAAGAATCAATATTCCGTCAACACGGCGGTTCAACAAGCGCCGTAAAGTGTTTTCCTCCGCGTCGACGTTCCAACGGCTGATAGTTACCAGCAATTCAAAACCTTTTGCTTCAGCGATTTGCTCCGCCGCGTCCAGCATGTGCCATTGATTTCTTGGAGAATTGGCCACCACCCCAATGGTAAAGGTGCGACGAGTCCGCAGAGAGCGTGCGGCATAATTAGGGTGATAGTTCAATTGACTGGCCGCTAGCAGGACGCGTTGGCGTGTTTTTTCGCTGACTGGCACTAGACTGGTGCGGTTATTAAGGACAAGTGAAGCCGTGGTAAGCGTTACATTCGCTTGTTTGGCAACATCTTTAAGTTTGATACTCATAATAACGATACACGTTTATCGTTAAATGTACCGGGCCGTTTTTTTAACAATGAGACCAGAGGTCATGGAATTACACTACAGAGTGCCTCCTGACCTGGGTTGTTTATGGTCTTTTCCCGGGGTTCGGTCAACCCCATATTATTCCGATTCGCTACTTCGGCCTGCATGCGCGCGGCCAACGAAAAAGGGACCACTCCGGCCATCGAAAAGGGACCACCTGAGGCGGTTGATACCCTAGAGCCTGTCCCGTTATTCCGTGGGTCTTGAAAACACAGGGCATATCGTATTAAAGAGGAGGGGCAAGAGTACCCTAAAAGGATACTTTGCCCCAAATCCGTGTGTTATAGTGCCCGATGAGCTATCAAATCATACGGG
>JAHIJO010000066.1 GCA_018898455.1 Verrucomicrobiota bacterium
ATTCTCCTCTTGGTTTGTCAAGAGGGAAATCATGCTGTTTTTCAGGCGAAAGTTGAAATCGAAAACGATCATGACATCAATTCCGTATCGATGGAATAAGGCCTAAACTGTAATTGGCAAAATCTTAACCGGACACCAGTGGTTTCATGCAATAAATCATAGAAAAGTCGCCAATCCATGTCCAGTCTATATTGCATAAATCGTTATCTCTCACTATATTCAAGAACAGGAAGAATTAGCCGTGATAACTCGGCCAGGTTGGGCGAGGCCAGGTGGGCGAGGCCAGGGTTGCCGTAATTCTCGTTATGGCCGCGCCCGGCCAGTAACGTTCTGGTGGTCTGTCATTCTGAGCGGAACGAAGTCGAAGAATCTCCAGCCGAACGTGTTGCGCCCAAATGGAGATCCCTCGGCTTCCACCGTCGCTCACCCAGGCTCCGCCGGCCAGGCTACGCCGGAGCGCTTCGCCCAGGCGAGAGGCTTCGCCGAGGCGAGAGGAGCTATGGCGGACACGTCGCTCGGGATGACATGTTCACTGACAACGGAATGCCATAATGAGAATTGCTGCCAGGGTTGGTTTCAGCCTTGACAAGCAGGGTGCAAGGGCGACAATTAGAGTTGATATGGAAATCAAACCCCATAATTTTTGGTATGCGGTGAACAACACCGAAGTGGTGGTGATGCCGACCAGCCACCTGGAGACGTTTGGCGCCACCAACCTCCGTTATCATCTGGTCAGCGAACTGATGGATACGGTGGACCGCATCCGCGTCCGGGAGGGGATCATCCAGTCCAAGCGTCCGCAGATCATCACGCCCACTTATTACGAAAGCGAAAACCTGGAGGGCTTTGGGGACGAGGCCCGGCAATATCTCGATTGGCTTCGCCAGCATGCCCAGGATGTTCGCATCCTGCAATACGGGTTCGTCGTGCAGAAGACCGAGCTGAACGAACATTTTGTCACCGGCCCGATGGCCGAGGTGCTGGAGCGGGTCAAGCGGGACGTAAAACAGAAGAACGATCCCATGGCCGCCGTCATTCACGGCGTGGACCAGCCCTGGGACGTTTGCCTGCTCAAGCTGATGGTGGACATGATCCGTCACTCGGCGCCTGCGAATTTCAGCGAACTGCAGCGCCGGCACATGCTGGACGATGTCAATGGTGTGCCGCGCGCGGTGCGGGAGGAGATCGAGGCGATGTTTCTCCAGGCCAGCCGTGACCCGTCCCTGGTCAAGCCCCTTGGCGGCAGGCTCCGTAAATGCGGGCTCTTCGAGGAATATGAAGACCGTTTCTTCGCGCTGGTCCGCTCGCGGCCGGCATAGTTTCTTTCAGGAAGAAACTATTCATTGCGGGCGCCGGCGCGGAACAGCATGCCGACAATGGTGAAGGTGAAGACCAGGATTCCGAATCCAAAGAGCAATACCGTGGTTTCCACCAGCGGCACCGAGATCATGGCGTGATCGAAGCCGGAAATCCAGGGCCACGTCCACCACTCATTTAGCACGTCGAACATTATACGCTTCCTTGTCCCCATGGCCCGCAGCCCGTTGCGGTTGCCAACTATTGCCGTATGGCGACAGGTTACCGCCCGGCGCCCGGCTGTGCAATCCTGCTTTCGGATTCCGCGTTGTCTTCGCGCCTTGGCATCAGCGGGGAGTTATTTCTTGATTCCATCATGGGATTATTCATAATGCCATTTTATTCCCTAACAAAGGATGATAAGCATGCAAGTGCCATTGTTGGACTTGAAAGCGCAATACGTCACCCTCCGGGATGAGCTCCGGAAGGTCATTGACGAGGTCTGTGATTCCCAGTCCTTCATCCTGGGACCGCGGGTCCAGGCCTTTGAAGCTCATGCGGCGGCGTATTGCGGCACCAAGCATGCCGTTGGTCTCTCCTCCGGCACCGATGCTCTCCTGGCCGCGTTGATGGCGCTGGAGGTCGGACATGGCGATGCGGTGGTTACCAGCCCCTATACTTTTTTCGCCACTGCCGGTTCGATTGTCCGCCTGGGAGCGGTTCCGCTTTTTGCGGATATCGATCCGGTCACGTTCAATCTCAATCCGGTACAGGTCCGCTGTGTCCTGGAATCACCCCCGGGCCGGTTCCGTGAGCGCAGGCTTAAGGTGCTGATGCCCGTGCATCTGTACGGGCAATGCGCCGACATGGACCCGCTGACGGAACTGGCCCGTGAATTTGAGTGCCAGGTCGTTGAAGACGCTGCTCAGGCCATCGGCGCTGAATACCCATCCCGGGGCGGCGTGAAAAAGGCCGGCGCCATGGGACAGATCGGCTGTTTCAGCTTTTTCCCCTCCAAGAATCTCGGTGGCTTCGGCGACGGCGGCATGGCGGTTACTGATGACGCGACTCTGAATGAGAAACTACGGGCACTTCGCGTTCATGGGGCGACCGTGACTTATTCCCATCACCTGGTCGGCGCCAATTTTCGCCTGGACGCCCTCCAAGCGGCAGTGCTGGACGTGAAATTAACATATCTGGACTCCTGGCATGCGGCGCGGCAGGCGCACGCGGCTTATTATAATCGCGCGTTCCAGGGCACGCCGGTTGCAACGCCGCCGGCCATATTCGCCGGGCATGCCTTGACCCATCCCCATATTTACAATCAATATGTCATTCGGGCGCCTCGCCGGGATCAGGTGCGCGAGCAGCTGTCTGCCGCAGGTATCGGCTGTGCCATCTACTATCCGACCCCCTTGCATCTCCAGGAATGTTTCCGATCTCTTGGTTATCGCGCGGGTGATTTCCCGGAAAGTGAAAAAGCGGCCCGGGAGACCCTGGCGCTCCCGGTGTATCCGGAACTGACCGAGCCCATGATGCGGCAAGTCGTGGATACTGTGTTGGGCGCGTTGTAACAATAGGGTATGGAGTGCGCCACGTCAGCGCCGAAGGCGCTAAGTGGCGGCGGCGAGGGGCAAGCCGACTTGTCCGTCGGGGCCTTGCGCTTTTCTTCGGCGAAGCGAATATTGCGTCGGGGCAAAGCGATAGCAGGATGGCTATCGCACTCAAAAAGGATGACAGAGAGTTTTTATGACCCAGCTACCCGCCAGTTATGTTCCCCGCCACGTGGCCATCATTATGGACGGCAATGGGCGTTGGGCGCAGCAGCGGGGGCTCAGCCGGCTCCAGGGACATCAGGAAGGCGCCCAGTCGGTGCAGGCAGTTCTTCAGGCCTGCCGCAAAGCAGGCGTCAAGTTCTTGACCCTGTACGCATTCAGCACGGAGAACTGGGTGCGGCCGCGGTCCGAGGTCAACGGGTTGATGAAACTGCTGATGCAGTTCCTGAAAGAGCATGAGCCGGACTTGCACAAGCACAAGATCCGTTTACGGGCCATTGGGCGGCTGGATGATCTGCCGCGTCCGCTCCAGGCCATCCTGCGGCATGTGATGAAGGCCACGGAAAGCTACGATGCGGGTCAGCTCGTCCTGTGCCTGAGCTATGGTGGGCGGGCCGAGATTGTTCACGCGGCCAGTAAAATCGCCCGGCGTGTGAAAGCCGGCGAATTGGCCGTGGCGGATATTGACGAAGCCGAGTTCGCCCGGAACTTGTATGCTCCTGATGTCCCGGACCCAGACCTGATGATTCGCACCAGCGGGGAGATGCGGCTCAGTAATTTTCTATTATGGCAATTGTCCTACACGGAGCTTTACGTCACCGACGCGCTCTGGCCGGATTTCCGGGAGGATCAATTTTTTAAGGCCCTGGCCGAGTACGGCCGCCGCCGCCGCCGATTCGGTCATATCCGATAAGTTTAAGTATGAATAATCTCCATCAACGTCTGATCAGCGGGCCGCTTATTTTGGCGGCGGTTCTGGTTGCCGCCTACTGGGCGCCGGCGGTGAGCATTTGCGTGGTGCTGGCCACCCTGGCTACCCTGGCGCTCATGGAATTCTATCACCTGCTGGACTTGGGGGGCATTCCCAGTTTCCGGATCATAGGCGCCATATTCAGCGTGGTGCTGATTACGGCCACCTGGGCGTCTTATTCGCTGAATATGGCTTTCCTGGCCGGGGAGCAGGAACTGGTGGTCATGTTCAGCCTGGTCATTGCCATCCTGGTGCGCCAGTTCCCCCAGAAATACAACGACCAGCCCCTGGCCACCATGGCATGCACCCTGCTGGGTTTCCTTTACGTTCCCTTTCTTTTTAACTATTTTACTAAATTGGCGTTTTCATGGGAGCCGACCGGCCTGTTGGGAACCGTCAGCGTGTCGGGGCGCCTGTTGGTTTTCTACCTGATCGCCGTGGTCAAATTTACGGACGTGGGCGCCTTTGTCGTCGGGAGCCGGTGGGGTCGGCACAAACTGATTTCGCGCATTTCTCCCGGCAAGACCTGGGAAGGATTTTTCGGGGGCATCCTGACGGGGCTGGTCACGAGCCTGGTTTTTCGATGGATCGTGGGCGGGCAGTTCGGGGCTGTCACCATGCATGTCCATGATGCGATTGTCCTGGGACTGTTTTTGCCGGTCATGGGCACATTCGGCGACCTGACGGAATCCATGTTGAAACGGGCGGCCAATGCCAAGGACTCCAGCGGAATCATTCCCGGCATGGGCGGCATGCTGGATGTGCTGGACAGCCTGCTGTTCGCGGTGCCGGCGTTATTTATCTACGTTAAATGGTTTCTGGTCGCGATGCCGTAACCGCACCGGAAAACCTTGAATATTGGATATTCATGTGACACGGGCATAGCACCCGTTGGGGAAAGAAGTTAAATAACCTGAGTCGTTCATATGCGCCAAGATATTAATAAGCCCGCCGGCCCGGACGTCAAAAAGATGGTGATCCTGGGAAGCACCGGCTCCATCGGGGAAAGTGCCTTGCGGGTTGTGGAGGCGTTTCCATCACGATTCCAGATCATCGGCCTGGCGGTCGGACGCCGGTTTGATCGAGCCCTGGAGCAGGCGCGCCGATTCCAGGTGAAGCGAATAGCGGTATTCGATCCCGAGTCGGCCCGGCGCTGTGCCGAGCAGGCGCCGCCGGACGTTACCGTGCTGGCCGGCCCTGAAGGCTTGGAGGAAATAGCTTCATTGGACGAGGCCGACATGATTCTAGCCGCTATCGTGGGCATGGCCGGACTCAAGCCGGTACTGGCGGCGTTGAACTGCGGAACAGATGTTGCCTTGGCCACCAAGGAGGTGCTGGTCGTTGCCGGTTCGAACGTGCTAAACGTCTGTGCAAAGACCGGCGCGCGCCTGATTCCGGTTGACAGCGAGCACTGTGCCGTTTTCCAATGCCTTGACGGCAAGCCCGCCAGCCAAGTCCGCCGCCTTATCCTGACGGCGTCCGGTGGGCCGTTCGTCAACAAACCTAATGTCAACTTCGACAAAGTCACCGTGGCCGAGGCGTTGAAACATCCCCGCTGGAACATGGGACGGAAGGTCACGGTGGATTCGGCCACGATGATGAACAAGGGCTTGGAGCTCATGGAGGCCCACTGGCTGTTCCGGGTCGATCTTGACCGGATCGAGGTTGTGATCCATCCGGAAAGCATCGTACATTCCCTGGTTGAGTTTCCGGACGGCAGTATGCTGGCCCAACTCAGCGTCTCCGATATGCGCTTTGCCATCCAGCACGCGTTGCTGTATCCGGAACGGGTTGATGGCGGGCTTCCGACGCTGGATCTCGTCGCGCTGGGTGCCCTGCATTTTAGCCGGCCTGATACGCGTCGGTTTCCCTGTCTGGCGCTGGCCCGGGATGCCGCCCGGACGGGCGGCACCCTGCCGGCGGTCCTCAACGCCGCCAATGAAATCGCGGTTCAGGAGTTTCTTAACGGCCGGCTTTCCTTTTCCGGAATCTGGCGCCTGGTGGAGCGGGTGATGGGTCGACATGCGCCGGTGAAGGAACCGGACTTAGCGGCCGTTTTCCAGGCTGATGAATGGGCCCGGCGGGAGGCCGCCGATAAAATGAGTAAAGGATAATCATGTGGGATATTGCATTTGATGTCATCAAGGTGATCCTGCTGTTCAGTGTCACGATCTTTGTGCATGAGCTCGGCCATTTTCTTGCGGCGCGGAGCTTTGGCATGGTCATCGAGGTGTTTTCCATCGGTATCGGCCCCGCCCTCTGGAAGCGCAAAGTCAACGGCGTGATCTATAAAATCGGCTGGATTCCATTCGGCGGCTACGTGGCTCTGCCCCAGATGGATCCGACGTTGAAGGAAAACAGTGCCGGGGCTTCGTCCGAAACCGGCCCGAAGTCAGAGGCAACGGACGATGCGCCGCCGCCGAGCGCCGTGCCGCGGGTGTCTCCGGGGATCAAGATTGTCGTGGCACTCGCCGGCGCGTTCGGCAACATGGCGCTGGCTGTCCTGCTGGCCTGGATCATTTTCTGGACGGGCAAGCCCTCGACGCCGGCGGAGCGGTGTTCCGTCATCGGATTCGTTGAAACCAATTCGGCCGCCTATGCGGCCGGCCTGCGTACCGGGGATGAAATCGTGGACATCAATGGGCGGAGCGTTAATTCCTGGACCGATGTGCTCCAGGAAAACGCGCGGTTTGACGACGTGGCGCTGACGGTTCGAACCCCTGACGGTACGCGGTCGATTCGCGTGCCCACTGAAAAAAGCCTGCTGGGATTCAACATGGTGGCGGGTCTGCGGGAAATGTCGCTCTGCCGCGTGATGGCGGTGGAGCCGGACTCCAGCGCCGCCCAGGCGGGCATGCAGATCGGAGACCTGATTGAAACCTTCGACGGCGTTTCCGTGTTGAGCATTGCGCATTTGATCACGCTGGTAGCCGAACGTCCGGATCAGGCCGTGACGATGAGCGTGGATCGGCGAGGTCAGTCCGTGGAACTGCTGGTCACGCCGCGGACGGATCCGGCGCTGGGCCGGGCCCGGATCGGGATCCGTTTCGATCCGATGGCGGTGGATAGCGACAAGGTCGTGCATATTCCGCCCGGCGTTCAATTAAAATCCCATGCCACCGCCATCCTGCGCGTGGTTGCCTCCCTGCTGACACCCGGGGAGGCCCGGTCCACGTCGCAGGGACTGGGCGGGCCGTTCATGATTCTTTTCATGCTGTTCGACATGGTGCGGCGCGGCCTGATCATTGCCCTCTGGTTCACCTGTTTCCTTAATGTGAACCTGGCGATCCTGAATCTCCTGCCGATTCCCATTCTGGACGGCGGGCACATTCTCTTTTCGCTGATCGAAACCGTGTTTAGAAAGCCGCTTAATCCGAAAATTATCAATGCCGTGAGCCAGGTTTTTGCCGGGCTGCTTATCACCGTGTTTATTCTGCTTTCGGGCCGGGATGTGCTGAGAATCAACCAGATCCGGCAGTTGTCGAAGCCGCAGGCCGTTGCTCTCCAGGGCACCAACGGGATGATCCTGCCGGCGACGAACGGCGCGGAATCACCGACGCCAGTAAGCGCACCGCAGGAATAATTTAATCTAATAGTCAACCGCCATGAGTAACGGGCAATCACAACTGGAATTCAACGTGTTCCCATGTGTCCGCCGGTTGACGCGGCAAATTCATGTTGGCGCGGTGGTTGTCGGCGGCGGCGCACCCGTTTCCGTCCAGACCATGACCAAGACGGATACGCGTGACATTCGCGCCACGGTGGCCCAGATCCGGGAACTGGAAACGCTGGGGTGCGACATTATCCGCCTTGCCGTGCCGGATACCCGGGCGGCCCGGGCGCTCAAGGCCATTCGCCGCGCGATTCATAGTCCCCTGGTGGCCGATATCCACTTTGATCACCGGCTGGCGATCCTGGCGCTGGAAGCGGGAGCGGACGGCTTGCGCATCAATCCCGGCAATATCGGGTCGTCCCGGAAAATCAGAGAGATTGTCCGCGCCGCGCGGGAACGGCGTGTGCCGATCCGCATCGGCGTGAATGCCGGATCGCTGGAAAAGGATCTGCTGGCGAAACACGGCGGCGCGACGGCGGAAGCGCTCGTGGCAAGCGCCCTGCGTCACGCGCGCCTCCTGGAAGACCTGGACTATCGCGAGATCAAGATTTCGGTCAAGGCTTCGGACGTGGCGCGCACGGTTCAGGCGTACCGGCGGCTGGCGGAACTGACGGATTATCCCCTGCACCTGGGGGTGACGGAAGCGGGGACCCTGCTCTCCGGAACCGTGCGTTCCAGCGTGGCGCTGGGCATGCTCCTTGCCGAAGGCATCGGCGATACGCTTCGCGTGTCGTTGACGGACCAGCCGTCCCGGGAAATCTGGGTTGGACTGGAACTCCTCCGCAGTCTGGGACTGAGGCCGCCTGGCCCCCGGGTCATATCCTGTCCAACGTGCGGCCGCATCCGGTTGGATGTCATCACGCTGGCGTGTCGGGTGGAAGACGAACTGGAGAAACTGGCGCGCGAACTTCCCGGGGCCGCCTGGCCCATGGTGGCGATCATGGGGTGCATGGTCAACGGGCCCGGCGAAGCCCGCGAGGCGGATATCGCTGTTGCCGGCGGCGACCGGAAAGCGGCGATCTATGTCAAAGGCCGACACGTGGGTACGGTGGCGGAGAAAGACCTTCTTCCTGCCGTTATCAGTCGCGTCCACGAATTTCTGAATCAATCACGGAACTTGGCGGCGCCGCGCCGCCCCCATCGATGAAAGAAATTATTTTCTCGCAAAGGCGCAGTGGCCGCAAAGATAGAATGGATAAAAGAATTTCTTTGCAGGCGGGCGTCTTAGCGAGCGAAGTCCCTTAGGAGATTCCATGCAAATCCAGACCACGCCCGAACAAGCGCTGAAACGCAAGTATCCGGAACAGGTTGTGCTTGTTGCCACCCGGAATCCGAAAGGCCGGGCCAATGTCATGGCCGTCGGCTGGACAGCCATCGCCTCGGAGAAACCGCTCATGTTCATGCTGGCGATCGACGCCGGCGCGTTCACCTATCGGTTGATTTGCGAGACGAAGGAGTTCGTCGTTGCGTTTCCCAACGAACAAATGGGACCCGCGGTCCTCTACGCGGGAACCCATCATGGCCACAAAATCGACAAAATTGCCGTCTTGCGCCTGAAAACGCAGAAGGCTGCCAAGGTCAAGGCGCCGCTGATCGCGGCCGCCGTGGCCAATTTCGAGTGCCGGCTCGTTCGGATATTCAAGCCCGGTGACTGTCCGCTGATTATTGGACGGGTGGTCGCCGCCCATAGGCATCGCGACGCGTCCATCCGGCGGCTGTACACGGTCGGGCCTGGCTATCGTCTCTCCGGCGTGCGAATTCTCAATACCCTCAGAAATAATCCGCGAAATGCATTTGCCGGATGAGGTCTGCTTTTTCCCCGCGATATTTGGAAAGCTTTATCAGCACATCGTTGACCAGCCTGAGCAAATCGGCCAGGCCCCGGCGGTCCTTGGCCATTACGCGGCGGACGATGGCGTTCTGAAATATTTGCCGGGCCGTGGGGAGCGGCACGCCAGTCCTCTGAAGCGTCCAGGTCAAAACCGTTCCCTTGACTTGAAATCGTCCGGCCCGGTCATAAGTGGTCATGGGAGGCCGTTCCTGGGCCAGGCGTCCGATCTCGCCGACAATGCCGCCGGCCAGCAGGGTTTCCACGAGCGGGGGCACTTCGGCTCCATGACGGGGCAGATCGAGTTCTGGCGTCACACGCCCGATATCATCCAGGGCGCGAATCAGCAGTTTGGCCGTTGCCCGGGTGTAACATTTAAAACCGCTCTGCATGTCCGGTACCCGGTCATAGGCGGCAACATACCGGGTATTCAGGGTCTGGCCGCTCCGGGCCAGGGCGAAGAAAGCGGCGTCCATAATAACGTCGTTCATCATGGTTTCAAATTCGCCGCGGATAAATCCGAGCGATCGGTGAATGCTGGAGCGTCGGCCGAGGGTCACCACGCGATCATGACCTTCCGATCGGACGATGTGATCTGCCAGTCGCACCAGGTTGGGCGCGTCGTTGACGAGATGATCATTGTCATGGTCGCGGACGACGATGAAGCGAATGGCGGAGTTGGCCAGGAGCCGCCGGATGCCGGCGGCGACGGCTCCGCCTTTACCGACGTTCCGTTTCAACGCCAGGATGTCGAAGCCTCCAAGGCGGGCGTGGATGTTACGTGCCGCGCGCACCGTCGCAGGAGATCCGTCCGCTACGAGAAGAACATTACGTGGCTTGGCGAATAGGGTGCCATCCGCAAGACCCGGGGTCATGATTTGCTCGATCTCGAGCGCCGGCATGGAATCCGGGTGCCAGGCGGGAATAATCATGCCCGTGATTGATTTCATCTCCGATATTCGCATCATCCACCTCCTCCAATCCGGCGTTCCTGTGCCGCATTGTTTATGACGTCGAGCACAGGATGTCAACGTCAATTCGAACACGTATTCAAAAAAAATGTGCATGTCTCTGGTGAGTCCCTTTTTCCCTTATTGACCAGAGCAGGTGCTTTGAATACACTTAACAATCAGGAGAGAGTTGCTGATGGGGGTCTTGTGGGACTTGACCGTCGGCGGCAATTGCGCCATGATGCACTTGACTTGAATAACACAGCAACCTTACCCCGGAAGACATTAAGTCATGGCCAGAATTCTTGTGATTGACGATGAAGTCGATCTGCTTAAAGCATTGGCTATGATTCTACGCGCGCGGAAGCACGAGGTGACGCCGATTTCCGATGGCGGCGAAGCGCAGCGCCTGTTACGATCGAAGATATATGACTTGGTGATTTCTGACATCCGCATGACGCCGGTGGATGGGCTGCAAATGTTGAGCACGGTTCAGGAGGTGCATCCAGAAACGCCGGTGATCCTGATCACGGCCTATGCCACGTTGGATGTCGCCTTGGATGCAATTAAATCCGGCGCCTTTGACTTTGTCACCAAGCCATTTAGGACCGACAATTTCCTGGCCACCGTCCAGCGTGCCCTGGATTACCCGCACATCGTATCCGGCAACATTCAGTTGGACCCGCCGGATCCGGTTCATGGGAAGTTTATGCCGCTGGTGGTTAAAAGCCCAAGTATGCAAGCTCTATGCCATCGGCTGGAACAACAGGCGCTGACGGATGAAGCGGTACTGATCCTGGGTGAGCGGGGTGCGGGCAAGCGTCAGGTGGCTCAAATTTTGCACGCACTCAGCCGGCGCAAAGACCACCCGTTTGTTTTCATAGATTGTTCGATGGGTTCGGGCGCCGACCTCTCATCACAATTATGGGGTTCAGGCGGCCCTGCGGTAAAGGCCGGTGTCCTGGAAGCCGCCGCCGCCGGTACGGTGCTTCTGGAATATATTGAAGAATTATCTACGGACCATCAACCGCGGATTCTCCGTCTGATTAAAGAACGGGAATACGTTCGCCCGGGGGATATGGCTGTCTGTCAGGCGGATATTCGCGTTCTAGCCACCAGTCGGTCGCTTCCGACGATTCAGCCCGGAGACGACTATCAGCGCATGGAATGGATCCAAATGCTCACGGCGATCTCGCTTCGAGTTCCTCCGCTGAGGGAACGCAGTGCCGATCTGCTGTCGCTGATCAGCCGCAGGGTGTACCAGCGGGCGGACCCCACCGTATCCAAGCCTTGGAAAGTGTCGGCTCCGGCCTATGACATTCTCGATCGCTATCTTTGGCCGGGTAACGTCGAAGAATTGAACCGCGTCCTGGATCTGGCCATGACATCGGCGCGGCACCGGTTGATCGACCTTTCCGATCTTCCCCCGGCGATGATTGAGACCGTTTCGCAGATGATAACCCTCTCCCAACAAAACCTCCGACGGGATGAACTGCGGGGGAAATCATTTCGGGACTATGTCCGGCTCAAACAGAAGGAACTCTCGCCCGTCATCCGGACGGGGAACGGGATGTCAGCATCTAAGACGTAGCGCCGTCCGCCCCGTCTTGGGTTTTCACCTTGTCCTTGGCGGGGGCAGGGGATTGCTGTCCCGCCAGTATTTTGTGGAGCACCCTGCTCAGCTCATGCCATTTAAAGGGTTTGACGATATATTCCGCGGCGCCCAAATGCCGGGCTTTTTGCCGATCGTCAACGGATGAGCGCGCCGTGAGAAACACAATTGGAATGTGTTTCGTTGCCGGTTGTTGCCGCAACTCCTGGAATACGGCAAATCCATCACATCCCGGAAGGCAGATATCGAGGAGAATCAGGTCAGGTTTCTTTTCCCCGGCGCGGACAGCGGCAGTCATTCCGTCAGCCACGCATGCTGTTTGATATCCTTCCGCCTCTAGTCGAATAACAAGGGCCTGGACCAAATCCGGTTCATCCTCGATAATGAAGATCTTCGGCGTGCTCATGTCTGTTCTGTGGCCCCCGAATCCGCCGCCGGCTTTGCGATCAGCTTCAGCAAACGGTTGACTTTCATCGCAAACTCCTCAAAATCAAAGGGTTTGTATAAATAATCATCGCACCCCAGTTTCATCATTTCATCAATATCCCCGTGATAACCGGAAACGACCAGGAACTTGGTATCATGACTCGGCAAACTCTTGGTCATGGATTCGAAAACGCGTTTGCCGTCAATATCGCGCAGATGGAGATCCAATACCACCACGTCGGGATTCCATTCGCCGAAATGGATGCAGGCATCATAGCCGCTCGTGGTGGATTTCAAGTCCAGTCCCGTTCCGGATTCGTGGAGGATCCGTATCATGAGATTCAGAATCTGGGCGTCATCGTCAACGATCAGTACCCGCTTGGGGGTCGTCTTTGATGGACTGACCGGAATCGGTTCCAGGAGCGTCATGGCCTGCGCCAGCCATTCGCGAGGTGGTCGCTCGCGCGTGGGCTCCAGGTAGGCCATGCGGACGCCGGCACTGATCTCCGAATGTTGTTTACTCAGACTTTGCTGGAAACGGTAGGCGACCACTTCCCGGGATAGTTCGGTGCCGTCGAGCAGGATAATCAGCGTCCGATTGGATTCAAACCTGAACATCTGTTCGTCGGCGCAGTCCAAAGCTTCCATCACCAGCGGTTGGAGACGCTGGAGCCGGCCGGCGGTATCCTTGGGCGTCGCTGAGGCGCCTTGGGCGGGCAGTTCCCCGATCTGGAGAACCAGCATGGCCAATTGCCGATCACGGGTTTCCATGTAGCGCAGGCGATCCCCGATAAACGCGTTGAACTTTTTCTCCTCAGTGTAGGTTGGCAGGGTGAAGTAAAACCGACTGCCTTTTTCCGGAACACTTTCGACCTGAATCATGCCTTCGTGAATGCCGATTATGTGTTTGCAGATGGCCAGTCCCAGCCCCGTGCCTTTGACCCGGGAGCCATCGTCCGGGCGGGCGAGTTGGACAAAGGCCTCAAAAAGCCGGCCTTGATCTTCAGGTCGGATACCGATGCCGGTATCTTCGACGTCCACCCGAATGGCATCGTTTTCCTGGACGGCGCGCAGGGTGATGACGCCGTTTTCCGGCGTGAATTTATTGGCGTTGCCCAGCAGATTGGTCAGCACCTGGGAGATTTTGTCCCGGTCGCACAGCACATCCGGGAGCGTTTCGGGAACTTCCAAGTTGAGCTGTTGATGGTTGAGAAGACATGGGGGGAGGAAATCGTGATGGCACTGATTCAGCAGTTCGGCGAGGTTCACGCGCCGGCGATGGAACTCCTCCCGGCCGGACTCGATCCGTCCCAGATCGAGAACGTTATCGATCAGTTCAGCCAGCCGGTCGCAGTTCCGAAGGACGGTGGACAGGCATTCCTTCTGCTGTTCGGACACCGGCCCGGCGACGCCGTCGTTGACCAGCGAAGCGAACGTGTTGATGATCGTCAGGGGCGTGCGCAGTTCGTGGGACACATTGGAGACAAACCGGGATTTGGACGAGTCCTGTTCCTTGAGCCAGGAGACCGTTTGCATCAACTCTTCTTCCGCCCTTTTCCGCTTAGTGATGTCACGCACGAAAAAGCAGAGATGACCGTCCTGGGTCAGCACCAGGCGGTTGGTGGCAATTTCCGCAGGGAATGTTGAGCGGTCCTTGCGAATGCAGTAAGCTTCGATCAAGGTGTAGCGTCGGTTTTCAACGTTGCGGCGGAGTGTTTCCAGAAGGGCTTCGCTGGCGCCGGCGACGATGTCAATAATGTTGAGCCGGCTCAGTTCGTCCTTGTCATAGAGGAGAAAATCCACGGCGCGGTCGTTGACGTCCATGATCTGCCCCGTGGAAGTAGTGATCAGCACGCCGTCGTAAAGGCTTTGGATAAGTTCCTGGTAGGGAAGTGTGCCGGCGTCGTCCCATGGCGTCGTCCCCTTTTTCTTGATGACGGGACGCGAGATATTTGGCGTTTTTTTTGTCCCGGATTTTTCGAAAGGGATGGCGATCCGCATGGTTCTGGCAAAAGAATCATCTCTGGACATAGTTGGCTCCCGGATTCAATCCGCTGCTTCGTCCTGGCTTACTAAAAAGAAGACGAAAGAATTCAACAATGATTATGGCCATGGCGAGCGAATTGTCAATCTGTTCCTTGCCTAAACTTGTGCCTATATCGGGGTGACGTCCGAGCGCTCGCCGTCTTCGTCCACGGCGATTTCGGTGGCGGATAGATTCATCCGGCTGACTTTTGCCACCAGGGCGGTGATAGCCGAGAGCCGCTGCAGAGCGTAGCCGCGTTCCTCTTCCTTGGACACGGCCTGGTAGACGTGGGTCAGGTCATCCCACCAGCAGGGAATCACCCGGCCCAGGACCCAGAACATGCGGAACCAGGCCCGTTTTTCCCCTAAATGGTACGGCAGGACCTTCCGCCGGATAAAAAATTTTCCTTCGCCGGTCCGCGAAGTCGTCATCGTAGGACCACTCCTACAACGAGCACACGTCCAGAAGCGCGGGTTCCGGTTGAGATTTCATGGGCGTGGGGGGCATGCCTTATCGAATGCCTTTTCGTTCAGACGATGCGCGACACTGGGGCCAAGACCTCGGGCGCCGCGTCAGGTTCGAGCGGCGGTTTTTCAGCCAACGGTGCGCGACGGGTTACCGGCTCAGTCTTTTCCCGGGGAACCTGACGATAGGTAAACCGGCGTCCCTCGTAGTTCCGCATGACCACTTCCCGGTCCGAGATGGATTCAACGTATTCAGGCAGGAGCGGGACCTTGCCGCCGCCGCCCGGGCAGTCGATGACAAAATGCGGTACCGCCAGGCCGGAAGTCCAGCCGCGCAGTTCCTTGACGATTTTCAGGCCTTTTTCCACGCGCGTGCGCAGGTGGGCGGTGCCCGCGATCATGTCGGACTGGAAGATGTAATAGGGACGGACACGGCATGCCAGCAGTTTCTGCATGAGCCGTTTCATGACCGCCGGATCGTCGTTGACACCCTTCAGGAGCACGGTCTGGGAGCCCAGGGGAATGCCGGCGTTGGCCAGAAGATTCAGCGCGCGGCGCGATTCCGGCGTGATTTCGTCCGGATGATTGAAATGCACATTCATGAACAGCGGGTGATAGTGCTTCAGGATCCGGACCAGCCGGCGCGTCACACGCTGGGGCAGAAAGCAGGGCACCCGTGTCCCGATCCGGATGATTTCCACGTGGGGGATTGCGCGCAGGCCTTTCAGGATTGCGTCCAGACGGGCATCCGTGAGCAACAGAGGGTCGCCGCCGGAGACAATGACATCTCGGATTTCGGAATGCCGGCGGATATAATCCAGGCCTTGATCAATCGAGCTTGGATTCATTTTGTCGCAGTCGCCGACCAAACGCTTGCGTGTGCAGAAACGGCAATAGGAGGCGCACTCATGTGAAACCAGAAAGAGCACGCGGTCCGGGTAGCGGTGCACCAGTCCCGGTAGCGGCGAGTCCTGGTCCTCGGCCAGGGGATCCAGCATACCGCAGGGATCTTCCAGCTCGCGGATGTCCGGGACGACTTGCCGATAAAGCGGATCTCCCTTGGCTTTGATCAAGCCCAGGTAATAGGGGTTGATCCGGATCCGGAAGCGGTTCGCGACTTGGCTCACTTCTTTCGCGTCCAAGCCGAAGACCTCGGCGACTTCTTCCGCGCTTGTCAGGCTTTTCTGCAGCAATTTCTGCCATCTTTCCATAGTTATACTCCTTCCGGCTGAAAATATTTGCAATAAATCACCTGGTCGTCACCAGGCCGGTAATAGTCGCGCAGGCGTGATATTTCCTGGTAGCCCATGCGCAGGTAAAACTGGCGGGTGGGTGTGTACTTCTCCTTGGATGAGGTTTCAATGATGATCATCCGTCCCTTGTTCCGGCGGGTGATGGTTTCAACATGGGTGACCAGGGCCTTGCCGTAACCCTGCTTGTGCCGGCCGGGGTGGACGGCGATCCAGTACAAGTCCACGGTGCCTTCGGTCATCGGCGCGGGGCCGTAGCAGACATAGCCTTCGGCCGTGCCCGCGTCACTTTCCACCACGTCAATATCATAATCCTCCTGGTGGGGTTGGGTCAGATATGTGTCAATCAGCTCGGCGGCCACCAGCTCTTCTTCTTCCGTAAACATGCCGGTTTCATGAATCAATTTCAAGACTGTTTCGCGATCCTTGCTTTCCATCGGTCGAATATTCATATCCTCCTCTGAAAATAGCCTGTCCCGCTAAAAGAGGGATAGGCTATAATGCTTGCCACGCATTGCGTGGTTGGCTCTACCGTGTGCCCTTCGGACTTGCTGTTCCCAAAACGTTTCATAGGCGATTCCCGCTGCAGTCAGTGCCCGGGCCAGCCCCGCCTCGCGCGAGGAGTCCGGGTTCGGATTGACCTCCAGGATAAACGGCCGGCCCCGTCGGTCCACACGGAAATCAACGCGCGCGTAACCCCGGACTCTCAACGCTGCGCATGCCGCGCGTGCCAGTTGTTCCAGGCGCCTGGACTGCCGTGCCGGAATTAGCGCCGGGCATAAGGGTTCCGTCTTTTGATACCAGGCACAGGCTGTCTTCCATTTCGCGTCATAGCCTACAATGTGGGGCAGGGACTTCGGCAGATCCCGGAACACAATTTCCGAGATTGGCAGGGGTCGAAGTTCCGCCGCGTCTTCCACGACCGCCACGTTGAATTCCCGGCCGTCAACATAGTCTTCGATTAACGCCGGCTGGCCGTAACGTTTCACCAGCCGCGCTGTTTGCCGGATCAGCGCCGCCCGATTGCGGACCACCGAGTCAGGGCCGATGCCGATGCTCGCGTCTGCTGTGTTCGGCTTCACGATCAGCGGAAAGTGAAGGCGCCCGGGAATGGCGTTGGCCGTTGCCGCCAGCCAGCCGCCCGGCACTGGCAGGCCCCAGGTCTTCAGCACGGCCTTGGTTCGATATTTATCCTGGCACAGGAATAAGGCCGCCGATGGGTTCCCCGTGAAGGGAATATTCATCAATTCCAGCAGACCGGCCACCTGGGCTTCAAATGCCGGGTGTCCTGCGAATCCCTCACATAAGTTAACGACCACGTCCGGCCGCGCACGCCGGAGATGATCGACCAGGTCCGTCAGGCAATTCCGGACCGGCAGCAGTGTCGTGCGAAACCCTGCCGCCGTTAGGGCGTCGTCCGCCTGCGCGGCCGCCCTGGCCGTTGCCCGTTCGGAAGCCTCTTCACCGCGCCGCCCCGGTTTGGGTTCCGCCGCGTCGTAAAGAACCACGATCCGGAGCCGGTTGGATTTTGGCCGTGCTGGACTGCTCATGTTCAAATTCTTATTTTGGTTTTAGCTCTGCCGTGTTGTGTTCTGCGCAGGGCCAGTTCCGCCACCCGCAGAATCAACTGGTCATAGGCGTAGCCGGCGGCGCGCGCCGCCGCCGGGAGCGCTGAATTATCGCGCGGGTTCGGCAGGATCCCCGGCAGGGGATTCAACTCCAGGATAAACGGCCGGCCTGCCGCGTCCAGGCGCAGGTCCACCCGGCACCAATCCTGCACGCGGAACGCCGACAACGCGTCGCGAACCAGGCGTCGAATGGTTTTTTTGAGCGCCGCGGAAATCTTTGCCGGGCAGATCAGAATCGGCAGGGGACAGTTGGGATCATCCCATACCCACTTGGCTTCATAACCGTAAATCGGGTTGGCGTCTTTCGGGAGTGCCCGGTGATTAATCTCAATAATCGGCAAGATCTCGTAATCCGGAGCGTTGCCCAGTGCGCCGACCGTGAATTCCCGGCCGGGCAGGAAGGCCTCGACGAGTACCGGTTGATGATAGGCGCGGGTGATTTCCCGGACGCGCTGAGTCTGTTGAGCGCGGGTAGTTACGAGGCTGTCATTGCGGATGCCCATTGAGGATCCTTCCCGGAGCGGCTTGACGATCGCCGGCAGGGGAAAGGCATTCAGCGCCTTCCGCGACCCGGAAGCGTTGGCGACAAGAAAAGGCGGCGTGGGAATTCGATGATGCGAAAGAATTTCCTTGGTCCGGGCCTTATCCAGGCAAAGCCCGAGGGTCAGCGCATCGGAGCCGGTGCAGGGCAGACCGAGGATTTCGCACAGGATGGGAATATGGCATTCGCGGTTTGGACCGCCGAACCCCTCGGAAATGTTGAAAACCAGATCCGGCCGGAGCGCCTGCAGCCGGGCATAAGCCGAAGCATCGCCTTCGATGCGGGTTACTCGATACCGTTTGGACAATGCGTGTTCCACTGCGGCGAGGGTTTCATCCGTATCATATTCGGCCCATAAGTCAGGAGGTTCGTCGTCGTCAGTGAGCAGTACCTTGGGCCGGCGAACGACAGCTATCTCCTGGGCCGCTTTTTTAGAAGAACAGACGAGTGTTACGTTCAATGCTGATTTCAACCGGGCAGATCCCTTCACGGTCGAACGCTGGGTTCCGCATAACGGAATCCTCCCGCGTAATGCTTTTTTAATTACTCACATTGTAGGCTGCCGTCCCGGGGTGTCAATAGTTTTTTGTCGAAGGAATCTTTTTTTCGCCTTGGTCATGGCGACCCAATGAACTATTCTAATCTTCAAGCGCCGACTTCTTTTCCCGCGAGGTGGAAAACGTATTGGGTTCGGCCAGGATTCATTCCGGAATGGGCTATGATTTCAGATTCAACACCCCGGGGTGCGGTCGCCATCGTCGGCCGGCCCAACGTCGGTAAATCATCGGTCTTCAACCGCCTGACCGGTCGGCGCATCGCCATCGTTCATGAGGAGCGCGGTGTAACCCGCGACCGGCTGATCGAGGAGGCGCAGTGGGAAGGGCGGCGTTTCGAGCTGATCGACACCGGCGGGCTTGGCCGGCTGGAGCCGATCCCGGGCGGCGCGCCGGCTTCGGTCGCGGAAATCGAGCGCGGCGTCCGCCGTCAGGCGGAGGCCGCGATTCAGGACGCGGCCGCCATCCTCTTCGTTACCGATGTGGAAACCGGAATCCTGCCGCAGGACGAGGAAGTTGCCGTCATTCTCCGGAAGAGTGGTCGCCCCGTGTTCCTTGCTGCCAACAAGGCGGATAATCCGGCGCGCGACGCGGCCGTCGCGGATTTCGCCCGGCTGGGTTTCCCTGCGTTTCCGGTATCCGTTCTTCACAACCGTGGATTCGAACCCTTGATGCAGGCGGTGATCGGGGCGCTCCCGGAGGGGGAGAACCCGACCGTGACGCATCCGCTGAAGATTGCCTTTGTCGGTCGGCCCAACGTCGGCAAGTCCTCCGTGATCAACCGGGTCCTGCGCAGCGACCGGGTAATCGTGTCTGCTCAGCCCGGTACTACGCGGGACAGCATTAACATTCCCTTCATTATTGGGCGCGATGCCCTGGCGCGCCATTACATTCTGACCGATACAGCCGGCATCCGGCGCGCGGGAAAAATACCCGGCCCGGTGGACCGCCTCGGCGTGGTGCGGGCCGAGCAAAGTATCGGTCGGGCGGATGTCGTAGGTTTGGTGCTGGACGCGGCGCAAGGGCCCACGGCGCAGGATAAGACCATCGCTGCCCTAATCATGGAGTCCCGGAAAGGCTGTGTCTTGGTCGTCAATAAGTGGGACTTGGCGGGGACGGTTTCGGAGGCGCGCTACCAGGCTGCGTTGCGGAGGGCGATGCCGTTCTGCGATTTCATGCCGGTGGTGTTGGTCTCGGCGAAAAACGGAAGCAATATCCGGCGCCTGGTGGAAACGATCGATGGCGTCGCCCTGCATCTCCAGACGATCCTGCCCACCGGCGTTTTGAACCGCGTGATCCTGGACACGTGCGAGAAAGTTCAGCCGCCGCTGGTTCAGGGGAGACGGCTGAGAATATTTTATGCCACGCAAGCGACATCGCGTCCGATGGTGGTGCTCCTGTTCGTCAACGATCCCCGCCGCATGGTTCCGGCGTACCATACGTATTTAATCCGGCGCCTGAGGTTGGCCTTCGGGTTGGAAGGGGTGCCGGTGACCCTTCAACTCCGGGCGCGGCGGCCACCACCTGGGGAGCAATAAGGATATTGAGAATTCAATTGGTCGCGTATGGAGGAGGGCTACTTGCGGCCGATGGATGAGAAATCGCGTGCAAGCGCTACATGGATGGTTGCATAGTTCCCAATGCATCGCAAAAAAATACTTTCTTTTTTTTCTTGGCACCCACAATAGGTAGTGTTAAGACAGGGGCGTATTAATGATTTAGTAGCATATATAGTAGTGCTCAAGCATTGAGCTGGAGCATTGTAATTAACTGACCGGATGTTGTTTAG
>JAHIJO010000067.1 GCA_018898455.1 Verrucomicrobiota bacterium
GGGGTTACAAGGGGTTAACCACTTGCGTTGAGCGGATAACCCATTGGGTTATCCGCCCAACGCGACGTCTTTTAGCCAATGCCTTGTCAGCATTGACGAAAAGTGAATATTGCGCGATTTTCGCGCAATATTCAGGTAATAGACATATACACGGCCCACGTTTGTTCCGGCAATCTGATAAAAAGGTGCGCCGACGATGAGATCGGTGTAGCTGTCGCCGTTGACATCGCCGGCCGTGCCACCGGAAAAGCCGAATCCGGCGCCGGGTTGATCAGTACGGGCCACCCAAGTGAACGGTGTCGCAGTAAAGGTTAACTCCACCTCACCCGGCTCCAAGCCCGATGGTTCGGCGTCACTCGGTCGAACAAAAACCAGCACACTTCCCAGTAACGCAAATATCGTAAGCTGAATGGCATTCTTCCTCATGGTGTCGGTCGTTTTCATCTACCCCCCCCTCCTATTAGCCTTATCTTGCCGGATTATTGACCAACAGGAAAGGTATTTAACATGGTATTTTACATGATCCGGCCTGCCCTCCGTAGTCCCGATCACGCAGCGCTGGTGGGTATCGGGACGAAGGAGGGGCGCTGAAATGCAGTTCGGTGATGGCCATCTTCAATTTGGCCTGCGCGTCAGGTTTGAGCCGGCAATGCTTGTGCAGTTCCTTCGTGCGCATGACCGCATTACAGCGCGTCTTGCGCAGACCCTTGAAGCGCTCTTGCTGAGTCGCGCGCGCGGCGAGCACGCAGGCCACGAAGCCTACTCCGTCCCGAGGCGCTTCGTGCTCGGGACTACGAAGGGCCGAGTGGCCGTCGAGGGCTCCCCCGTGCCGGTGGCCGCCAGCTCATGGTAGCGGACGGACAGCACCTCGGTGATTTTCCCTCGCAGCCGTCCATGGATCATGCCTGTCGGGACGAAAAAAAACGTGGTGCAAATATTTGACGCTGAATCGGGATCACTTTAGTTAGTGATCCGCTTGCCGTTTAGCAGTTCATTCAATCGCTCGGAGACAATCTTGCGACGGCAGGAGGAGTCAATGAGGCGGGTGAATTTCAAGGCAAGGGGGTGCCGAAAACCTTTTGGCAATTCCAGTTCCGGTAGGGCGGCAAAAAGCCGGGAGCGTGTGGGGCTCAGATAGAGGAAGTCCACGAGCGCTTTTTCCGGGGTGGCCATGGCGATGCCGGAGCGGACATTCACCTCAAAGCCTCCGAAGAAGGAAGGCTTCACATGGTGAACAGATACCGCTCCCAATGGCGTGCTGAACGCCTGGGTCCGCGCCGACGATACCGCATAGATCCGCAGGGGCACTTGGGAAATCATACCGTGCGAATAGAGGGCACTCTGGAGGGAAATGTAGCAGGGCGCAGGTGCCGTCAGTAAGGCCGGTAGCATCAGGGGATCAATCTTGTCCGGAAAACCCCAGTAGCCGCGCCGGAGCCGCAATACCTGCCGTGCCATCGCCAGGCGCGCCAAGGTCTTGCTGGCGTGGGGCCGCGTTAACTGGAGCGCCGCGGCGGCGTCGTTGGTCGTGAATAACGGCGCGCGCAACTCTGATAGCCGGGTGAGGGCGTCAATCGTTTTCATCGTTGGCCTCGCAAGGCTTCCGTTACACGCAGAACCATATGGTCCCACACCTCGGGATCGTCATAAGCAGCCTGATGGCCCGGGGTAAGATACGACAAGACCTGGCTCTTGAAATCCTTGAACCGCATCGTCAGGCACCGTTGTTCAGCTTCTTGGAGCAGGTCGGCCGGAAGGGATACGGTTTCGCTGGCAGGCACTACCGCGCCGGAGCTCAGCAAAAGATCCAGATCGAAAAGGTCCCGGACTTGGGTCACCGACCGGGTTGCCAGCGCTTGGATTTTCTGGCGCCAGGCCATGGCGGCCGGATAGTGGCAGGCCAGGATCGGCGGGAGCCCCAGTGATCGAACCAGCAATGGGTCCACATTTTCCAGAATGGCATCGTCAAAGGGCCGGCGGCGCGAGAACTCGATTTTGGTGGGGGCGGGTGTTGCCGACACCGGGGTCAGCAAACCGAACTTCCATCGTTGCGTGGTTTCGGTTTGCTTGGCCTCGGTAAAGTGTTCGATGTTCATCCCGTGAACCGCCAGCGCTTGCCGGAACGGGGCCGATTTTAGAATGCCGACAACCCGACCACGCAACTCGCCAACCGGGATGGTTTGAACATCCAAATCCATATCTTCCGAATAGCGAATGCTCTTAAAAAAGAAGCGTAGATTACAGCCGCCTTTCAGGGCATAGAAACGTTTATCGAGCTTCTGCCCTAACTGGGCCAGGAACAGTAGGTGGAAGCGCTCGATATATTCGATTTGTTGCAGGATATGCATGCTTGCCTCCGCATTGTTGATCGGTGAATATAATACGGGTAAAAGACCTTGGCGTCAATAACCCGTATTGGCCTTCAAAACGATGGGTTATTGCACTGGTGTCCGGTTAAGATTTTGCCAATTACAGTTTAGGCCTTATTCCATCGATACGGAATTGATGTCATGATCGTTTTCGATTTCAACTTTCGCCTGAAAAACAGCATGATTTCCCTCTTGACAAACCAAGAGGAGAA
>JAHIJO010000068.1 GCA_018898455.1 Verrucomicrobiota bacterium
ATATACGCACAACTAAACGTAAATGGATGACGCTCACGGATTTCTTCAGCGAAATGAGCGTTAATAATCAGCGCCGCGGATTCCTGCTCGTTTCCGCTCGCCAGTCGAGTTTATGAGGTGCTTCATGAATAGACCGTGGGCCGAATCCACCAAGGACAATTCCGACTTGACCGCACCCAACTCTCCGCGATATGGTAGGGTTGTCATCATTACAGAAACCGCCGGCGCGCACCGGGCCATGGGCTCAGGATCGGATTCGCGAATATGGCTATTAACACATCCGGGAGGTGATAACAACATTCGATCATGCCATAGCATTGGAGAACGGTTGCCACAGCATTCTTCACAAATCAACGGAGAAAATGAACATCATGAAAAAAATTATTGTGCTGACCATGTTATTGAGCGCCCTCACTGGATTCGGTGCGGCAATTCAACAGGACACGATGGAAATCGGACTGAACGGCACATTGGACTTTGAAAACTTCAACGGCAAAGTCCAAACCGAGAATCAGTTGTCACTGGGCTACTTTGTCATCGACGACGTCCAGGTCGGTGGTATCGCCAATTTAGCCTGCGAGGGGAGCGACATCGGCTGGGGGCTGGGACCCTACGGTGAAATCAACTTCGATCTCGATTCAGCCATGGTCCCGTATGTTGCCCTTCGGCTGACCGCCAATTTCGGCAACTATTACAAATCCGATCATCTCCTGGCGGAAGGCGCCGGCGGATTGAAGTTCTTCCTTTCGGAGAGCGTAGCCTTGGCGGCTGAACTCTATTATGACCTGGCCAGCAAGGACATATTCAATAATAACGGCCGGGAACAAAGCAGTGACTTCGGCTTGCATTTCGGCATACGTTCCTATTTCTAAGATTTCATGACCAAAGCCTATTACAGGCTGCGGCGGGGGGACTTTTGCACCTGCAGGATTAGTAAGTCCTCATCCCATTACGCGATAAAAACTGGCAACCCGAATTTGGAAAGCGGCAGTCATATTGCCGCTTTCCCCCGTCCAAGATCGCAGGCATGAAGCCTGCGCTACCAAGAAAAAGGATGAATCCTGCAAAACCACAAACGGGCCGCTGGTCTCTTTACGCGGGAAGTTTTTTCTATCTAGCCTTGTCGGCGCTTCAAGCGCCGGCCGGGACAACCTATACACTGGAGGCCGGGCCCGAGCTGAATTCTTTTCATTACCGGGAACCCGGCCTGATGAAGGAAGACGGCTTCCTGTACGGCGGCTTTGCGTCTATTACGGCCATTGTCCAGAGCAATATGATCTGGAACCTGAGCGCCTCCCTGGCAGGCGGAACACTGCGTTACGACGGCCAAACCATGGACGGGGAACCGGTGGCATTGAATACGCCCAACCGGTTGTTTTCCCTGCGCACCTCGGTGGGATATCGATGGAACCTTCTCACGCCGTTTGCCGGCCTCGGCGTCCGGTACTGGCATGACAACCTTGGGGCTTTCAGCGCCTCGGGATACAACCGGCAAACCACCTATTTATACAGTCCGTTCGGCCTGGAAATCAGCAAAACGTTCGGGAACGCCTGGACCCTGGGAGCACGAGGCGAGTTCGACTGGTTTTGGATCGGCTTTAACCGCAATACGGATTTCCCGCTCGAAGGAAACGATACGCTCGACCTGCGCCAGCCTTCCGGCTACGGCGCGCTACTGGCCGCGTTCCTGAAACATCCCGTGACGCGCGCCCTCAGGCTGACGGTGGAACCGTTCTTCCAGTATTGGAATATCGGGGAATCCGACCCTCGCTTCGTGCTGAATGGGGATGGGATATATGAATTCTTTGAGCCGGCTAATGAAACATCGCTCATCGGCCTGCGGGGCAGCCTCTGCTGGTGATCCCCCTCGCCCATCCTGTCGTCTATTTGAAAAGAAGGGAGCCCTGCCCCTCAACGCCTGGCGCTCAGCCCGGCCGAGCCGGACACGGTTTTAGCCTTGTTGTCACCGGGAAGCAGGCTCCGGTAATTCTCCGCCACTTTGCGATAGGCGGCGGCATATTGCCGGATAATGCCGGGGCGATATTTCTTGAACCAGGGAATACTGAACACGCGTTCCTGGATGCCCTCCGTCACCGGAAGACGACCTCGCTTTTCACGGACATCAATGCCGCGCGGCAGGTTGGCAATGCGGGTGGGCCGGCCAACGCTATATACATCGACACAATTCATCAAGGGATGCAGGTGCAAGGCCGAATTGCATCCGGCGCTGGCACTACCGCCTTCGGCGCGCACGGCTTCGCAGAACCGGCTGATAGACAGCCCGCCCAGTTCCTCGCCGCGATACAGCCCGTGCGCCGCATACCAGCCGCCCATGGTGCTTCCCGACCCTTTGCGGGGCCGGTGGGCGCGGATTCCAGGAACACCCTCCAGTAAATCCCAGAAATAGTTCATGGACTTGTCAATTTCAGCCATTTGTTTCGGATAGTTTTTCACCTGCTCGATCCCAACCGCCGAGCTGAGCTGGTGCATCCGATACTTGTAGCCGCCCCAAGGCAGACCGGCGCCCGCTTTCAAATCCGGCAGGGTGAGTGTCGAGTGCCGCTCGTAATGTCCAAACGCAATGGCCCGCTCATAAATCCGCCGGTCGTTCGTCAGCATGATACCGGCCTCGCCGATCGCAAACGACTTGCCGGACATCAGCGAAAATCCGGCTACGTCGCCGATGGTACCGGTCAGCGTGCCCTTGTAAAGCGAGCCATGAGCGTGGGAGACATCCTCGATCACGGCGATCTTATGCTTCCGCGCGATCTTCATGATGGGGTTCATGTCGCAAGGCATGCCGCAATAATGCACGGCGATCACGGCCTTGGTTCGCCGCGTGATGCACCGCTCGATATCCTTCGGATCGATGCAAAGGGTGTCCGGATCGATATCGGCAAACACGATGGTACCGCCCAGCGACAGCACGGGCAGGCAGGAAGCCCAGTAGGTGATGCTCGGACAGATGATTTCATCGCCGTGGCCGATGCCCAGGCCGAACATGGCGCCATGCAAGGCCGCCGTGCCGGTGTTGTGCCCAAGGGCGTACTTCATGCCGTACCACCGGGCATAGGCTTTTTCAAACTCCTGAGTGACGTCGGTGCCCGACATCGCGCCGCGCCGGAGAACTTCCAATACACGTTTTTCAATGGCCGCCGTAATGATCGGCCATTTGAATAGATCGCCCGGTTCGGATGTCACAACCTTGGATCCGCCAAGTAATGCCAGTGTGCTCACAGCGTTCTCCTTGCTTAATGATTATTGACGGCTTGAGCGCGCCTTCTCCGCGCGGGGTGCTTGCATAACATACGGTTCTATCGAACCGCCGCTACAACCGATTACGTGCCCGTTGCCGGTTTCCCGCAAACAGGATTTGAACTGATGCGCGGCATGTTAACACCGGATGAAGAACCATCCAATGCTTTTTTTTGGCATACTGGTGGTGTTTTTTGACCGCCCCCTTGCTGACAGCCATGATGGAATCCTATCTCCGACAGCAATTCTAATTATGACTCTCGATTTGCCGATGCAACAATGAAACAATACTTGCTTGTACAACCCCACCCCGGCAGAAAGTTTGGCTCACGCGAAGTGGGTCTTGATATAGGCGACTGCAGATTCGAGGGACGGCAGGATTTTTGTGCAGTAGCGGATCATCCATGGGTTGCAGTTCTTAAAATCGAACGGCGAAAAAGCCACCACGAACTTGCCAAGGTTGTTCGACGCATAAAACACTTCCATAGCCGTCCCGATCGAGGCCTTGTTGTAGTTGACCAGCAGAATATCAGAGTTCCGGATATCCTGCAGGTCGAACTCCACGATTTCGTTGGCGCTGTCCACCTCACGGTCCTTGAAATTCCGGCGCATGGGATCCAATAATGCAAACTGCTTGCCCAGCCTTTTGGCCGCGAACTTCCGCCATTCGCGGGCTATACCCTCGTATTCGTCCATGATCGGCCCGCACAGGTAAATTTTTTTCATGTCAACCTCCCCGCTTGGAGTGCGCAAGCCGGAACTGCCTACGCCGGAGCGGCTTCGCGCAGGCATGGCTTGCGCTTTGCTGGGTCTCCAAACGCCATAAAGCGGGAGCGCTGGCTCCCGCACTCCATAAAAATATCCTCTGTTTTCCGGCTTCCCTTGCGCAACAACCCGGCTACTATACCATGCCGTGATGAATGCCACAACCGTTGCTTTCAAAACCGTCGGCTGCCGGCTGAATCAGGCGGAAACCGCCCGGATGCGCGCCGCGTTCGAATCGGCCGGATTCTCGGTCACGCCGTTCGGCGCCATCTGCGATATCTGCATCATCCACGGCTGTACGGTAACAGCCAAGGCGGAGAAAGACAGTCTCCGCCTGGCCCGGCTCATCAAGCGCCGATTTCCATCCGCGTTCGTCATCCTCGCCGGCTGTGTCGCCGAAATCGGCGGGGAACCACTCCGCAAGACTGCCGGAGCCGATCTGCTGGCGGGTCAGACGGATAAATTCATCCTCCCCGCCCTGCTCGCCCGGCATGGGTTCCAACCGGCGCCACCGGTAAAAAAATCCCTCCCGCCCCGGTTCGACACCACGCGGGCAATCGTTAAAATCCAGGATGGCTGTGAATTCCGGTGCGCCTACTGCATCGTGCCGGATGCCCGGGGCCGATCCCGCAGCCGGCCGGCCGGAGAAATCCTCGTTGAAATCAACCGGCTGGTCCATGAGTCCGGGTTCCGCGAAATCGTCCTGACCGGAGCCAACATCGGCTGTTATAACGACGACGGAACCTCCCTGGCGGATTTACTGGAACAAGTGGAGACGCGGACTTCCGTGGAGCGCATCCGGCTCAGTTCCATCGAACTCACGACCGCGGAGCGACCCGTCATCGAGTTCATGGCGTCTTCAAAAAAACTCTGCCGGTTTCTCCACTTGCCCCTGCAGAGCGGTTCCGATGCCGTCCTGAGCGCAATGGGACGCCATTATACCACACGCGGCTACCTGGACACGGTGGCTTATGCCCTGAATAAAATCGGCCCCCTGGGACTGGGCGCCGATGTGCTGGCGGGATTTCCGGGCGAGGATGCCGCGGCATTCGCCGAAACCGAACGCTTCATTGACCGCCTTCCGTTCAGCAACCTGCACATATTCGCGTACAGCCCCCGCCCCGGCACACCGGCCGCAGGAATGTCCGGCCAGGTCACTGCGTCCGAAAAAAAACGCCGCGTGGCGCGCCTGATCGCACTGGGCAAACACAAACGGGCTGAATTCGCGCGCCAATGGATCGGCCGGGATGTTTGTATCCTGATCGAATCGGTGGACGCCTCCGGCTGGGGCACAGGCTGGACCGGCGAATATCTGCCGGCCAGGCTCCGCGGACATGATCTGCAGGCCAACACCATCATCGGCTTCAAGCCGGAGGCCGCCCGGGGCGATCTCCTGATCGGCACGGCGCCTTTCCGGACGGCAGATGAATGATTTCTTTCCCGCCATTTCGAATCGGCCTGGTTTGCGGAAGTCAGGAAAAAAATACCATTCCACCATTGACGAAATTCTGAAGTATGGTAACGTATACTCAGGAGCTTGTATTCTATGTATTATAGTCGGAAGGCATAGCGACAAAGAGTCATTCGGAGCCAGCGTAAAAATCAGAGCGCGGACATTGGGATTGGAAACGATAACACCGCTGGATCAAGGGACACCCCGGTGTTGTCCGAGGAATAACATTCGTTTGGATAGGAGTTTTCTATGACAAAACGAGACTTAGTAATGCGCATCTCGAAGGAGACGGGACTGGTCCAGCAGGACGTATTCGCGGTGATCCAGAAAACGCTGGATTACATCACCGAAAGCCTGGCCAAAGGAGAGAACGTCGAATTCCGCAATTTTGGCGTATTTGAAATCCGCATTCGGAAATCGCGCATTGGACGCAATCCCAACAAACCCTCCCATGTGGTGACCATTCCGAGCCGCAAGGTCGTGAAGTTCAAAATGGGCCGGATTATGAAATCGCTGGTCATGAAAAACGTCTGATGGCGATTTCGGCCGCATCGGCCCCATGAACTCATGACTTCCGAGACTCTTCATTTCGAGGCGCCCCGCGGTATGCGGGATTTCTATCCCGAAGACATGGATGTCCGCAACGCGATCTTCGCGGCGTGGACCCGCGCGGCGCGCCAATTCGGTTTTGCCCAGTACGACGCCTGCGTGGTAGAATCACTCGACCTGCTCAAACGTAAAAGCGGCGAGGAAATCATCGATCAGATTTACGCGTTCCAGGACAAAAGCGGGCGCGAGCTCGCCTTACGCCCGGAAATGACCCCCACCCTGGCCCGGCTGATCGCGGCGCGGCAGGGCGGCCTGACGTTTCCCCTGAAATGGTTCGCGCTGGCCCAATGCTTCCGCTACGAGCGCATGAGCCGCGGCCGCAAGCGCGAGCATTATCAATGGAACCTGGACATCGTGGGCGAACCGTCGCTGGCCGCGGAAGCGGAAGTCCTGGCCTGCGCGCTCCACGCGCTGTCTCTGCTCGGCCTGGAAGCGAATGATGCCCGGGTTCACTTCAGCAACCGGGCGCTGCTGGCAGACTTGCTGTTGAAATTCAATATTCCCGCCGCTCATCACCCGGCCACGTTCCTCGCCCTGGATAAGCGCGGCAAAATACCAGATGAAGAAATCACCAAACTGCTGAAGACGGCGGGGCTTGATGATTCCCACCTGGAGTCCGTTTTCAAAATCACCGGCATTCAATCCCTGGACCAGGCCCAGGCTGTGCTCGAAGGCACCCCGGCTTCGCTCCTGGCAACCCGGACCCTGACGGCCCTGATGGCCGATTACGGGCTCAGCGACCGGATCCGGTTCGACATCGGCGTGGTGCGCGGACTGGGCTATTACACCGGGATCGTGTTCGAGGCCTTTGACGTTGATAAAAAATTCCGGGCTATATTCGGCGGCGGCCGCTACGACCGCCTGCTGGAAGATGTCGGCGGCAAGCCGCTGCCGGCGGTGGGACTCGGCTTCGGCGACGTCGTCATCGCCGAACTGCTGGCCGACAAAGGCAAGCCGGGCGATCATCGCGAGCGCCTCGATATGGCCATCGGGTTCATGGAAGACAGCCAACAGCCGATCGCCGTTCAAATAGCCCAAGCCCTGCGCCTGACCGGCAAAACCGTGGAAGGCGCCCTGCACGCGGAAAAGCCCAGGCATTTTTTCGCGCGCGTCGGCAAAGGCGGGGTGCGTCAGGCCCTGTATCTCGGTCCCGACGATCTGGCCCGGGGCTCGGTGCGGGTCAAAGATCTGGAGAACCGGACCGAGACCGAGATCCCGCTGAATGTAATTCGCACCCCGGAGCGCGCTTCACCCTGATCTTTCCTCTCGATCACGATCCCGGCAAAAATAACCGTTGCAAACTCCATCTGAGGGCATGCCATGAAATCCTATCAAGCGCTAAAACAGGCAATTAATAACAAGGGGATCAAGACCATCGCGGCCGAAATGGGAATCTCGGCACCGCTGGTTTACAAATGGTGCGAGCCCAAAAGTGAAACCGACGTTTCCGGGACCGACAATCCGCTGGATCGGATCGCGCAGATTGTCGAATTGACCGGTGAGATTGGACCGATTGCCTGGTTGTGCCGCAAAGCCAACGGGTTTTTTGTGGCGAATCCTAGCAAGTCCCGGATGACACAACCAACATATATCAAGGAAACACGCCGCATGCTGAAAGAATTTTCCGATGTTATCGAAGCGATTTCCGCGGGTATCGAAGACGATGGCAGCATCGATTTCAACGAATGCAATCGCATCCGGGAAGAATGGGATGGACTCAAAACCATCATAGAAAGTTTTGTTATTGCCTGCGAGCGCGGTATGTTTGCCACGCATAAGTAGTTTCGCTGCGCAAACAACAAACGGTTGCAGAACTGAAACTCAACGATATGCCCCCTCCGTCACGCCAATCGGACGCGGCTACGCCGTAATCGAGCGTGATCCTGATATTTTTGGAACGACAGGAGCTTGAATTCCGGGGGGGCTTGGATTGGGTTATAAACACCGTTGCCAATTATAATAGCGTCGGCGACATGACCTGCTACCTTAAGTGTGCTTGCAACAAAACCGTTGCGTTATGACAAAAAGGAGGTGATCGGTTTTCGTACAATAATTATCATAGACAGGAAGGAGCAGTCCGCCCGCGAAAGCAGAACAGCGGAAGACGATAACAGGCGGAAGTGAAGGTGGTAACGGACTAAAATCAGGAAGGAGAAAGACAATGACGGATATACAGAAAAAGACTGCAGGCATTGCGATCACGAGCATGGTCTTTGGGATCCTTGGCTTTGTATGCTTGGGACCGTTGGGCGCCATACCCGCAGTGATCTGCGGGCACATTGCTAAATCAAGAATAAAGGCATCGGCAGGATCGCTCAATGGTGATGGCTTTGCTCGAGCCGGGCTGATTCTCGGCTATGTTGGCATTGGTTTAATGATTGTGTCTATTTTTATTATGTTCCTCATCACCACACCGAACTTTGCCAAAGCGAGGGAAACTGCCCGGCAAAATGCGTGCATCAACAACATGAAGCAAATCGATGCGGCCAAGGAACAAACTGAGCTGAAATACAACTACCGCGAGGGGACAACCGTGCCAGATAATCAAATATCGGAGTACTTGAAGAATGGACTTTCTGGGCTCAAATGTCCGAAAGGTGGTTCTTATTCAATCAATCCAACAGGTAAAGCCCCTTCGTGTTCCGAGCATGGGGAATCCCCGGCTGCAATGAAGATAAGATAAAACACAATGGAGGTGTGATATGGAATCCTTGATGGAAATATCGGCGCTAGCCTGGATTTCCACGGAACGGGGATAGCCTAACACACCGAGGCCGAGCGTCAAGTCGCAAGGCATGGGCTCCCACGCGCGACCGGCATCATTCCTTGCTATATCGTACGCAACGCGGTTTTCCTCCGGATTCTCCCGCCTGATCTGTTAATACGATCAGTGTGCCGATAGCTCGCCCTGCCGGAATCATCCTTGCGGCACCAATAAGCCACGCCGCCACGACCGGACTGGATGTCCTCCGTTTTTCCCATAAAAACAGCCAGAATACCGCCACAATCGCTTGTGGCGTAAAAAGTGGTTGACCCGTCTTCTACAGTTATCGGGGCTTTATTTCTTTAAATCGCCGAATTTTCTAATGATTCATAGGGATGGGTTTTACCGAGTTTGAAATGTGTTGGCAATAAATTGATGCGGAGATGTTTTTCGATTGCATGGAAGCG
>JAHIJO010000069.1 GCA_018898455.1 Verrucomicrobiota bacterium
ATGGTATATTGTATATATAGAGGAGTTTTTTTGTTGAGGAGATTCGAGAGTGGGGAAGGAGAGCAGGAAGGCGGAAGGAACAAGAGCTTTGAGGACTGACAGAAGTACCTGGACGAAGCCAAGGCGCTGGCCGATACCGACCAAGTGAAGAAGAACATTGCCGACGAGGAAGCCAACTTCAAGAAGCTTAGAGATTGGCAGCAAGGGAAATAGATGTAATGTCCCGTTCGTAGGTGAATAATATAGTGCCGGTTTCCGATCGGATCCGATACAATCGGATTGGAAAAAAAAGAAACCGGCATCGACATTGATCTTGTTGAAACGGTATTGGATGGGCAAGCAGAACTCGATGATAGCCGGGAGGCTATGAGCGCAATGTTGCTCGGCGTTATGATATCAGGATTTACCGGTATGTTTGGATAAGAGGGGAAATCACGGCTGACGCGGTTTGTGAGGGCATGCGGAAAAAAGACTCCAGGCAAAGGCCTTTTACCTGCATTGTGGAACCGTGCGTGATGCAATGTCCTTTGCCGCGCAAATCACGGTAGCCAGGGCAAAATGCCGGGGGATAGCCCTGCTTTGCTAGTAATGAGGAGAACGAACTATGACTTCTCGTGAACGAGTTTTGCAAGCGCTTCGGCATGAAGAACCTGATCGGGTTCCCATTGCCATGACGTCCTCCGGGTTTACGCGCGACGAACCTGACGGGACCGATGCCTTTCAGGATGCAAGCATGTCCACCCCGTATGGCGAATCCGCATCGTTATGCCGTGCCCGGTAAGCCCTGGCTCTTTGTGGATGAAATCCGAGTCTATCATAGCGCGGTAGGCACTATGCGCTGCGACAGGAGGACGAAACATTGAAACCCGCTAAAATTGAAAATCTGAAATACAGGATTCTCTGGAATTGGGATTGTCGCACACACTGGAGCGTTCCGGGTGGCGCGGAAATCATTAATAGCAAAGACGCATTCCTTGAAAACTTCAAGCGGCTTGTTGATTTCATGAGTGAGCACGAGTTGAACGGACTGATCTTATGGGGATTCCTGCGGGAAACGCATGGTGGCGTGGACGCGGCCATTGAACTGTGTGAATATGCCAACGACAGGGACGTGCGGATAATCCCAGGAGTTGGCGTGAATTCCTATGGTGGGTTCTGGTACACTGGCAACCACGAATTCAGCCTGGACCACTGGCTTGCAGGGCATCCGGAATTGCGCGCTGTCGGTAAGGATGGAAAGCCGTTCTACTGGTCCTGGAACAAAGAAATCGATCCATCCATGCACACAAACGCCTGCCCGTCGAAAATCCAAATGCAGCAGTGGCATCTCAGAGGCGTCGAGTGGCTGTTCAAGACGCTGCCGATAGGGGGAGTATGCTTTGAGACCGGAGACATAGGAACTTTGTGTTTTTGCCCGGATTGTCGGAAGAAGGTCTCGGGCAGGGAAGGCGAACAAGGCGCCGTCTCATTCACGGATATGCGGAGAACCTTGCCGCCTTTGATGGAGGCTGCGAAAAGGGTGGCCCCCGCCGCCTGGATCATCTATGCCACCTATAAATTGTGGGATTCGCCGCTGGCGCGGCTTATGCCGGACTTGCGGCAGGCTATGCCTGAATTCGCCATCGCTCAGTGGAATTATCCCCATGACCCAAAAAACACGCTGCGGGACAATCTGGAGGAAATCGAAGCATTCAGGAACAGGATCATGCCGCCCTTTGCGCATAACATCATATACGCGGCCTATGGGGGACATTTCCCCGCTCATGGCATGGACGGGAAACCGCACTATCAGTTGATCGCGCGATTATGCAAAAGAGCGGCGGAAATGGGAATCGAGGGGCTGACTCTTTATGGCGAAGTTTCCGATTCTTTCGATGGCAGCCAAAAAAAACGCCATAATGAAATCAACTATCTGTCCCTGCAGGAATTTTCAAATAATCCTCTTCTGTCTGTGGAGGAATTCGAAACAAAATACCGAAACAAATTGTGAGCATAACGGTTGAATACAACATGGGCGAGTAAAAAAACGAATCATGACAGACTCCCTCTTGATGATGCTGATGTCTTAAAACGCTGTTTAGCCTTGATTGACAAGCATCCCTCGAACAAACCTGTAAGATTTTGGGCCAAGGCGGCGGATATATTCCCTCGCCGACGCATGCTGTTGGTTCGGACATTACGCCGGAAAAGTCGTGGCAATCTTTGATACGGCAGCAACGTGTGAATACAATAAGCAGATCGAAAAGGAAATTTACCTCCGGCAAGGCTCGTGATGTCAACCTCCGCGACGAATTGAAGACCCGCAATTACTAAAACATCTGTATTTACAAGGGTATTTTAACCGGATAGTAGTAATCAAGTTTATTGTTGACAAAGGCAATAAATATGCTTTTAATAATAAGAAAGCAATAACTATGCCTTGGAATGGAATAATATGACAAAACACGATGATTACCGCAGGCTTATAAGTCGGCTATACTCGAAGCTGGGCAAGCGGAAAAAGAAAATAGCGGACGCATTGCTTGATAATCCCGCCGATGTTTTAAACACGAAGGAACTTGCCAAAGCTTGCGGTTGTAACCAGGCCACCGTGGTCCGGTTTGCGCAACAGCTTGGTTATGCCGGCTATTCGGAATTAAAGCTGGCAATTGCGCGGCAGACCGGAATGCCCTGGCAATATTTTGAAGACAAAAAAGAAAGCAGAGACCATTTTCGCGGTTTGTGTAGCAGGTTGCTGCGGTTGAATATCAATGCCGTTAAGGAGACACTGGATAATGCCAAAGAAAGGTTGTTTAAGGAACTGACGAAAAAGATTTCCAGATCAAAGAAAGTTATGATATGCGGTGCCGGTTCTTCCCGTCTGGCTGCGGAAGACCTGAATGTGAAATTGATGCGGCAGGGAATAAATACGATCTGCTTTACCGACCATGAGTTGTGGAAAATCTTTCTGGGATATCTTGACAGGAATGACGTGCTGATATTGTTTTCGCACTCCGGTGAAACCGCGGAAATAGTCAGTCTGGCTCAAACGGCGCGCAAAAAAAGAATATATGTTGCGGCAATAACCGGGTTTGAAGGCAGTTCCTTGGCGCAGCTGGCAAACGGCCTGTTTCTGACCGCATGCAGCGGGGAACATTCAATCCGTCTGGGGGCGATGATCTCAAGAACCGCCCAGTCAATAATAGTTGACTTAATAACAATCGTCCTGAGCATGCGCAATAAAAATCGCGCCTGGAGTTTCCTTGAGAAAAGCTATGAATTCATCAAGTAATAACAAATATCTGTTGGCCGGGGAAAGCGGCGGCAGCAAAACAGCATTCTGTTTGTTGAAAGTCTCGGGAGAAATAGTTCTGGCGACGGTCGGTAACGGTGTGGCAACGGTCAGGGAAGGAATTCTGCCCGTTAAAGCAACCCTGGTTGCGGAAATAGCAAACATTTGGAAAAAGGCAAGAATAGCGAAATCAGACATATCGCATTGTTATTTTTCGCTCGGCGGACCGAATCAGAGGGAAGTAGAAGCGGCACTGAAGAAAGTCCTGCCGAAAACTGAAATAAGAGTGGGACGTGAAGGCGATGGGGATTTAATAACAACATGTATGAGATATTTCGGCTGTGTGGCAACGGTTATGGCCGGAACGGGAACGGTGGCGGTCGGAGAGTTTGGCGGGAAACGATATTTTGCCGGCGGATGGGGGCCGGAGTTTGATGATGCCGGTGGCGGCGGGCGGATAGGAAAGGATGCCGTGGCGGCATTTTTACTGGCTCTGGACCAACGCGGGGAAAAAACGTCATTAAGAGGGCTTTTCAAGCCTTTAATGCCGAAGGTGGATATAAAGACATTTGCCGGGCGTATGGAATTGAAACGCAACATTCATATGCTCAGCCGCAAACACCTGGCGGACTATGCTCCATGGGTTTATAAACACTTTAAAAAAGGCGATCACGCGGCGAAAGAGATTATTACCCGGTCTGCAAAAGATATCGCCGCCTTGGCGGCGGCGGTGCTGCCGGAAAAGAGCAGACTTAACCGGATAAAAATACTTTGTCTCGGCGGAATATTCCAATTGGGCCGGGAATTCAGAGATTTATGTGCTAAATATTTGCGGGACTTACGGCCCGAATGCGAATTGGTGTTTCCGGATAATTTTGATTTGAGCCGGGGCGCGTGCCTGATGGTCTTGAAGATGGCCGGAGTAGTTGTGGACGATAAAGTAATCCAGGCGGTATTAAAGAAATGAATGACATTATTGCGGGTCTAAAGGGCAAATTAATCGTGTCTTGTCAGGCTTTGGCCGGCAATCCCCTGAGGGGACCAGTCTTCATGTCGGCCATGGCAAAGGCGGCGGTGCAAGGCGGCGCCGCAGCGATCCGGGCAAACGGAGCGGAAGATATCCGTGCCATAAGGAAAATGGTCAAAGTGCCGATTATCGGGATTAACAAGATGCCGGCATCGGATACAGTTCCGTATATTACCCCCGACTTTGCAATGGCAAAGGAGATATATGAGGCGGGGGCGGATATAATCGCCCTGGATGCGACTTTAAGAAAACGTCTGGATGGAGCCAGCGCGGCTTCGCTGATAAAGCGGATCAAGAAAGAATTGGGAGTGCCGGTCATGGCTGATATCAGCACATACGAGGAAGGTATGTGTGCTGTCGAATCAGGCGCCGACATGGTTGCGACCACATTGTCGGGGTATACCGAATATTCTCCAAAATCCAGGGAACCGGATATGGAATTAGTCAAACAACTTGCCGGTTCGGCTGGTGTGCCGGTGATTGCCGAAGGACGATACACCACACCAGCACAGGTCAAGATCGCTTTTGAATACGGGGCCTATGCGGTGGTTGTGGGCAAAGTCATTACTAATCCGGAATTCATAACGAGATATTTTATTACCTGAAAATTGCACGGAGGCGTGCAATTTTCACCCTCCGGGCCGTCGTAACCCCGCATTAATGCGGGGTTACAAGTGGTTAACCACTTGCGTTGAGCGGATAACCCATTGGGTTA